>CAMBMH010000049.1 GCA_945868575.1 Singulisphaera sp. GP187
TCCTCTTCGCCTGGACGCTCCAGTACAAGGACTTCGCGGGGCAAATTGCGATCAGAGGGTATGAGCAGTTCGGTAGAATCGACACGGCTGACCAGGATTTGGCGATCCATGACGACAAAATCGCGATGGGGAACCTGGCCGACAAGCGGCGGCTGTTTCCAGGCGATGAGAAGCAGCCTGTCCAAAACAGGCCTTGCCACCATTACCGCTCCCGCATCAGCCTCCTCCAGGATCTCGTCGAGTTTGTGCATGAAAAGGGACCCTTTCCGGTTGCAATCCGGCGCGCGAAGATTGGCCCAAGGGCCCGCGAACTTTGGAGAGATGAGCGAGGAAACCCGCCGATTCGGCCAACCCCCTGAAACCCTTAGCGTTCGTCGCCGCCACCCTTGCGGCTGGGAATGCAGACCACGGCAACGACCGCCGCGCCCAGGGCCAAGGCAATGACGATGCGAAGTGTTGGGGGAGTTTCAGAACCGACAGGTTCCGGAGCCAATTCCGATTTGATGGCCGGCTTGTTGTCCGTGGGCGTGGGCACATGCATGACATTCTGCGCGCCGACTTTTGGGGGCGCGAACATTGCCCAAAGCAACAACATACTCCAGAAGGCCCGGCGGAAAAACACGACGCCACTCCGAAGGGTCTCGGAAAAAGCCAACTTGGCCGCCACGAATCGGATGGGATTGCTCATATGGAGAATTTTATCTAATGACGCCCCCAGCGTCCTAGGGTGTTTCCCCAACCCGAACCAGAATAATGGGCAGGATATTTCCCGGAAGGCATCCCCTGTATGGGTTGACCCAGGTCGTTGTATTGGGGATTTCGGGCATGGGTCCAGCGATAGATCCAGTATTGAGCCCCCGCCCCCATAAGCGTTCCCGTGCCCACCAGCACCGGCAATAGATTGTGGTTTTCCGCAATCCATTTCAGCGCATCGATCTTTTGACCCCGGTCCAGCAGACCCAACAGTGCATATCCCAACAGCCACGCTCCAAGAAAACTCGAGGCAAGTGCCATCCAAAGCCTTTCCAAAAGCAGCGCGATCAGCCCCCCCACCACAAAAAGAACGAGGAGTTCCCCAGGTCCGGGAGTAACCAGACCGGTCACAAGTGCCAAAGCAGCGCCTCCGGAAAGGAACGCGAAAAGACGAAATAGCGAAAGGGACAAAATCCCCCCCGCCAAACCCGCCATCACGGCTCCAACCACCGGGTGAACGCCCCAGATTGGCCCTTGGTTAAGACCAATAAATCCCGAGGCCACGGTTGATCCAAGGACGATCCAAAACTTGTAAAGCTGGTACCCAAAAAGAAGGAAAACAACGGCGATGCCGACACCGGTCCAGAGCGCTCCGGGGGACAGCTGGCGCACTTCCTCCATGATTTCGGCCGGAAACATGGACCCTGTCCTTCCTTGCGACAGACCTTGAATCGATCTTGGGAGAGGGCCTTTAAAGGCAAAAATCGGCCCCGGTACCCTCCCGATCCTCCTGAGGCTAGCCCATCCGGGCCCGGGGAGTCAAGCATGGATCGGAAGCGGGGAGGTAATGCCAGGGAGTCTGCTTCCCCGGAAGCAACCTTGGTCCACCAAGCGCAATAATGCTTGACAATACTATTGCAAAACAATACTATAGAATAATGATCCTTTCCTGGGCAAATTCCGAGACAGAGACCATCTGGAATGGAAGGTTTTCGAATCTTCTGCCGCACGATATTCAGAGGACTGCGAAGCGGAAACTGATACAGATCCATTCTGCAATAGCCCTGACCGATTTGCGGGTACCCCCGGGAAACCGGTTGGAAAAACTATTGGGAGACGGAAAAGACGAATGGAGCATCCGGATCAATGACTCCAATAACCATCAAAAGTGGCGGATCTGTTTTCTTTGGGAAAATGGAAATGCGGTCAAAGTAGGCATTGTGGATTACCACTAGGAGACGGACATGGAAGATAGAATTGCCCCCATTCATCCGGGCGAGATCCTTCTGGAAGATTTTTTGAATCCCATGGGGATTTCCGCCTACAAGCTTGCCAAAAGTACATTGCTTGATCAGACCCGAATCTCGGAAATCATTCGGGGAAAGCGCTCGATCTCGGTGGACACCGCGCTTCGGTTCTCAAAATTTTTCGGCACAAGTCCGGAGTTCTGGATCAATATCCAAACACATTATGATCTCGAAAAGAAGAGAGATGAACTCGCAGAGGATTTGTCCAAAATCCATCCTTTTCTTTTCCAAACCGGAGGTCTAACGCAGGCGGTTTGAAGTGATTGCGTTGCTTTTGAATATCGCTGGAACGGAGGGAACTCATTGCCCTTGGAAACAGCCAAAAAACTATCAGGCACAAGAGAATACGATGTCAAGGGAACTTATTGGGTTGATAACATACCCTTAAAAGCCGATGGCCCCTGCTTTCCGCCGAGGCCACATGCAGACGGGTTTACCCGGTCCTTTAATTGAAATTTCGGCACAAAAGGCCGGAAAGTCAACAAGTCCTGCCAAATAATTACAACTGGTGACACGGTTTATTGGGGGCTAGACAAGTGGAAAAAGCCAAATAACCTTGGGTCAATCATAACTCCGGTTATCCCAAAACGACTGGAAATTTGGAGATCTCTGCGAGTCGTCATGGCGTTTTTATTGGCGGTGATCCCTCCGGATTGCTATCACTTTCCAGATTGTTGGAGTGGGTCGCAAACGCCGACCCGGGGGCAACGGGAAACTGGCCGTTGGGGAATACCCCCTGATTTCGACCTAACGAAAAAGTCCTTGGAAAACAACAAAAGATACCTTATTCTGGGTTTTTCCAGGGTCCGCGGTAAGGGCGGCTTAGCATCGCTTGGGCTTCCTTGTCTTCGGGGATACTCTCCTTGAGGGGGTCCCACTTGATGGGGCGCTTCAGGCGCGAGGCGATATTGCCCAGATGGCAAACGGTCGCGCTACGGTGGCCAATCTCGGCATCGGCGACGGGGAGCTTACCCGACTTGATGCAGTCGAGCCAATTTTTGTGGTGATCGGCGCTGGCATCCGCCTTGAGGGCATCCTTGGGAACATCGCCAAGAATGGATTTTTCCGAGGCCTTGAGCACACCCCGGTTCACGAAGATCCACCCTTTTTCACCAATAAATTTGGTTCCGCCCTGGATCAATTTGTCCCCTTGGGCAAGGACGATTTTGGTTCCTGGGGCGTAGACATATTCGACCCGGGACGACATCGGGACTTCGTACCAGTTTTGGGGGTGATAGGTGACCGTTCCGGTGATCAGTTCGGGGCCAGAGTTGTCCATACCGAGGCCCCATTGGGCAATGTCCAGATGGTGGGCGCCAAAGTTGGTCATCTGTCCGCCGGAATAGTCCCAGAAAAAGCGGAAGTTGTAGTGGACCCGCTTGGAGTTGTAGGGGCGCTTGGGGGCGGGCCCGAGCCAAAGATCATAGTCAAGCTCGGCGGGAGAGGGCGAATCCGCGACCGGAGGCCCGGCAAAATTGACATCGGGAATTCCCACCTCGACGGTAGTAATTTTGCCCAGGGCCCCGCCCCGGGTCAGGGCGCAGGCGATGTCGAAATTTTTGCCCGAGCGTTGCTGGCTTCCTGTCTGGACGATGCGCTTGTGCTTGCGAGCGGCATTGACGATGGCGCGGCCTTCCTTGACGGTGAGGGTAAGGGGCTTTTCGCAGTAGACATGTTTGCCTGCTTCACAGGCATCGACGGCAATGCGGGCGTGCCAATGGTCTGGGGTTGAGATAATGACCGCGTCGATGTCCTTGTTATCGAGGATACGGCGATAATCCCCCACGGAAATAGGAGCCTTTCCGCTGGACTTTTGCACCCGATCCGATGCGAGCGCAAGGCGTTTGCGATCGACATCACAGACGGCGATGATGTTTTTGAGCTGGTGACCCATGTTCGAGCCACCCTGTCCGCCAGTTCCAATAGAAGCGATGCGGATGACTTCGGAAGGGGATTGGCTTGCTCGGCCAGGGAAAGGCTTCAGCCCGGCAAACGCCAAGGGAAGTCCATAGGCAATACCCGCGCCAAGCCATTGGCGGCGATCGAAATTAAAGGCGTTCATGAAAGTTCGGGGTCCGAGGTGGATCCAAAGAGAAAGTGTACTCGATTCATTTTGCAACATTTTTTTGGAGATTGCCAATGGTATCCACTAACGAAAACGGGCCCGGGGAAACCCCAGGCCCATTTAATCGTATTTTGCACCAAGCGTTATTCTACGCTCTTGAGATATTCTACGACGAGATCGGCGGTGAGCTGACGGCTGGGGATTCCCACTTCCTGGGACAACCAGCTGAGAACGGTAGGAGTGCGTTGGCCTTCCTTGAGGGCGCCCACAAGACGGTTGTGGCGACGCTCGCGCTCCTTAATCTTGACCTTGCCATTGACGACACGGGAGACTTTTTGATCGAAAATGGTCAGGTCGCGGGTGGTCTTGCGATGTCCCATGGTAACCTCAAACGTGGGGCCTGGGGCCCCGAAATCCCTGGTTCGGTAAAAAGGCAATTATACCTTATCATTTGAAAAATTCCTAGGGGAAGGGTCGCAATGGGCCAAAATTGGGTAATTCGTAGGGCCGAGTGGAAGGATGTGGCCGCTATTGCACGCCAAAACGCAGCCATGGCCTTGGAAACCGAAGACAAAGTGCTCGATTCGGCGATTCTTGCCGCAGGAGTCCGAGGCGCCCTCGAACACCCCGCCCATGTTCGCTATTGGGTTGCCGAAGCACTCCAAACAACCGAAACAGCAGATAAACACACCGCCTATACCCCAAAAACCCCAACGGAAACAACCGATCGGATCATTGGCCAAGCCATGACCACCCCGGAATGGTCCGATTGGCGCAATGGTTGGGTCTGGTGGTTTCAAAGCGTGTTTGTCGCCGAATCGTGGCGGGGTAAAGGGGTTTTCGCCTCGCTTTTAGATGGCATCTGCAAAGATGTATTCGATTTTTCCGTGCGGGAAGGGGTCCCGGTCGTTGCACTGAGGCTTTATGTCGAACTGGAAAACCAAAACGCACAAGAAGTTTATCGCCGATTGGGATTTGAGGATGGATGCTATCAAGTAATGGAAATGAGCTTTGAAAAGATGGCTGGACGCCTAAAGTAGGCAGAATGGACTTCCACTTAAGCCCGGGAACCAAGTCACCGGCACACTCCGTAGAATTGACTGTAGGGCACAACGCCCCGCAATGGCTTTCGCGGACGAGGTTTGTGAATGAGTGTGCTACTGGGAGTCCAAGGGCTGACCAAGGCCTTTGGCCCGCGACCCCTTTTTCGCGATCTGTCCTTTGATCTTTCTGTTGGCGAACGGGTGGGCCTGATCGGACCCAACGGGGCAGGAAAATCGACCCTGCTTAAGATCCTTGCCGGGCGAGAGGAATCCGATGCGGGGAACCGCTCGCTGCGCCGTTCGGTCAAGATGGCATTTGTGGCACAGGACGACAAGTTCCCGGAAGGGATGCGCGTGCGTGAGGTGGTTCTTGCAGCGCTGGCACAGGAGCCGCTTGACGAACATGACAGGGAAACCCGGGCCACCATCGTTCTCGACCAGGTCGGGTTTGTCAACCTCGAGCAACCCGCCCACCTCCTCTCCGGGGGCTGGCGCAAACGATTAAGCATTGCGCGGGAACTGGTTCGCCAACCCGACCTTGTCCTCATGGACGAACCGACCAACCACCTTGACCTTCCCGGCATCCTGTGGCTCGAACGGCTGCTTCGGGCTGCTCCTTTTGCGTATCTGGTGGCAACGCATGATCGGGCGTTTTTGCGCGCCGTCGCGGAGGATATTCTCGAAATCAACCGGGCCTATCCGGGCGGCACCTTTCGCACCGATGCCTCGTATGATATTTTCCTCGAACGCCGCGACGCCTTCCTTGAGGGGCAGGCGCGCCAACAGGAATCGGTTGCCAACCAGGTTCGCCGCGAAACCGAATGGCTTGGACGAAAAGCAGCGGCCCGCACTCGCAAAGCCTCTTCCCGGATTGAGGATGCGGCCAATCGCCGTGAAGAGCTTGCCGAGCTAAAATATCGTAATACAAGCGCGGGCGCCGCCGGAATTGAATTTGCAGGCACAGGTCGTCAGACCCGCAAGCTCCTTGTCGCCACCGGCATCGCCAAAAGCATGGGAGGACGGGAACTTTTTTCGGAGATCGAGCTGACCCTTACTCCGGGGACCAAACTCGGCCTTCTCGGACCCAATGGCAGCGGCAAGAGCGTTCTGCTACGAACACTTTCAGGGGAACACACTCCCGATTCAGGAACCATCGTCGAAGCCGATGGCCTGCGCAAGGTGATGTTTGAACAGGGGCGCACCGCCCTTGATCCTAACCAGACCCTGCGCAAATCGCTTTCGCCCAATGGCGATATTGTCAATCTCCACGGTCGCCAGATTCATGTTGTCGCCTGGGCCAAGCAGTTTCTCTTCAAGGAGGAGCAGCTCGATCTTATGGTTGGATCACTCTCGGGTGGGGAACAGGCTCGGGTGCGCATGGCGCAGATGATGGTAATGCCCGCCGACCTGCTGCTTCTGGACGAACCGACCAACGATCTCGATATTCCGGCGCTTGAGGTGCTCGAGGAGACCCTGGACGAATTCCCGGGCGCACTTGTTATCGTAAGCCACGACCGGGAACTGCTCGATCGCCTTTGCACCGAAGTCATAGGCCTCGATGGCAAGGGTGGCTCGGGACGGTTCGCCTCGGTTTCCCAATGGCTTGCCGCCTTTGAACGGGCCCAGATCGATGCGGAAAAAGCGGCGATTAAAAGCGCGCGCGCCGCGACAACCGAACAAGCGAAAACCGCCGCGCCCAAAACCAAAAAGAAACTCACCTACAAGGAACAACAGGAACTCGACACAATCGAGGCGACCCTGCTTGAGGCTGAGGAGCTGGTCACCCAGCGCCATACCGAGATGGACCGGGCGGCGACATCAAGCCATGTCGAGCTAACCAATGCCTGCCGCTTGCTGGAAGAGGCGCAAAAAGAGGTCGAGCGCCTTTATGCGCGCTGGCAGGAGCTCGAAGCCAAGCGGGACGGGAACTGATCCCCTGAAACCTGGAAATGCCCAGCGGAAATATTTTTGGGATTTCCCCCCTTTCTTCTGGGATTCACAATCGATTGGGATCACGCTCCGCTTGCTGACTGGGCAAACCGGTCCGGAGTTTTAGGCTAAAGAATGCACTCCCCCCTCTCCATCCTGTCGGAATCCCGCCATGCGAAACCGGTCTGGTCTGTTGGTATCGTTTGTTACGCTGACAATTTGCCTGATGGGTTCACCACTTTTCGCCCAGACCAAAGCCAAACCCGCAGTCAACAAACCGGATGAGCCCGATGCGACCGCCTCATCGCTTGACAAAACTCTTTTGAAGGCGGTGGAGTTTCTCGACCCGATCAACGCCGATTGGACCAATTCCAAAAAGTGTGGCACCTGCCACACCAACTACCCTTATCTGATGACAAGAAGGGCACTCCCGGGCGGATCGGATTCACAAACCCTGAAGGAGATCCGAACCTATTTCGATGGGCGGGCCCTGAATTGGGACAAGGAGAAACCCCGTTGGGATGCCGAGGTGGTCTCCACCGCCACCGCGCTGATCTGGGATGATAATCATGCCCATACTCAAGGTTCCAAACCAGCAAAGGCCGCATGGGACTCGATGTGGAGACTACAAAAACCGCATGGGGGCTTCGAATGGCTCAAATGCAACTGGCCCCCCGCCGAACATGATGATGACTACGGCGCACTGGTCGCCGCAATGGCCGTCATGGGCGCGCCCAAGGCATGGCGCGATGAAGCCAAACCCGCCATTGCTCGACTTTTAGTTCACATTAAGGGACAAAAACTCACCAGTCTCCACCACGAATTGATCCGCGCCTGGCTGCTGGCTCAACTCGGCCAACCGCTGGACAAGCCAACCATCGAATCCCTTCTTTCCCGAGTGGAAAAAGCCAAAAAACCGGACGGTGGCTGGTCGCTGGTCTCGCTTGGGCAATGGAAGCGCCACAACGGCGAAACGAACGATTTGGACAAGGCTCCGGCCGATGGGTACGGAACCGCCATGGTGATCCTGACCCTGGAGGGCCTTGGCAATGACTATCAGAAAAAGGTCGCCCCCTGGACCCGGGAAGGGCGCGAATGGCTGGGCAAGCATCAAAAGGCATCAGGCCGCTGGTTTGTCCGGTCCCCTTCCAACGACAAGTTTCACTACATGACCCATTCGGGCACCGCATGGGCTGCCTATGTGCTCAACCAGGCGATGGACCACAAGCACGCTCCGGACGCCGAATAATACGGAAATGCCCCGGGTAGTTCTTCATGGTTTTTTGGTATGCAAACTGGTCTCACGGATTACCTTGCGACTTCCCAATTTGCTGGTTTGACTTCCTTTTAGGTTCGGCAAAGGAAGTTTGCCGAATTCGGACTCTGCCGGGCTATTTTCGTCCATTTCGTTTAATCAGTCCCGTTTAATCGGGAATACGCATCGGGATCATCTGTTTTTTTCCATCGCGCAAAATATCCAGGACGACCTTGCTACCCCCTTTTTTGTTTTGCAACGACCAGGCGATCAGGTCGGTCTCCCTGAGCAAATCGGTCCGGCCGTCAAAGCCGATGATGATGTCACCCTTTTTCACTCCGGCGCGATGGGCTACATCGTGTGGGGCAAACTGGCCAACATGCTCAACAACAAGCGCCATCGAACCTTCAGGGATTTGCAGATCCTTGCGGACTGCTTCTGGCGACGCTTTCGAGAAGATGCCTCCAAGGGCTTTGCGCCTAAGGCCCCAGGTACTCGCCCTCCAGGCAAGGTCACCCCGCCTGCGCCAGTCGGTCGGAAGATTAAGTTTGAGGGTTTCTATTGCCTGGCCCCGATTGACCTCGGCGACAACCTCGCCCCCTGCCGGGGGGATGCGATCAAGAACCCATTGCACATCGGCGATCGACAAAAGCGGTTGTCCCTGAAGGGTCGCGATCCGATCACCTGATTGAAAACCGGCTTTGGCCGCATCACTACCTTTTTCCACGGCAAGGACGGTGGCCATTTCCTTTGGATCAAGGGTCAGGCCGATGGTTTTCGGATGAGGATAAGGGAAGAGAATTTCCTCGGGGAGGGGATTTTTGCTATTCAAGTAAAGGTCCCTGGTGGCATCACCTATCTGGTGGCAATGGATGCAGCTTGGGACGACTTTGCCTTCGTAGTTGAGTGTGGAAGTGTATTTGGCTTTGAGCGAGGGCAAAAGTTCGGGACGGGCAAATTGTGGCAGCGGGCCGCGCTTTGCCTGAAGCGACTGACGGTTTTCGGGAAAATCGTTGTGCAAGACCAAAGCGCCGCGCATGGCTTTTGCGAGACCATCCACCGAAACATCACCCACCCAATTCTTGCTGTCAGACCTTGTTCCAAAGCGGCCATAGATCGTTCCATCCGCATTCAGAAAAAAGACAGCGAACGATTGGTCGGTGTCGAATTGAAACAGGGACAGATCCAGGCCATTGGTCGAAACCAGTCGCACGCGGACAAACTTTTCCAAAAGGGGTTGAATGCGCGTATCGGCATCGATGATCTCATCGTCGAGCTTGACACACTCTTCGCAAGGCAAACATCGAAGCACGGCCATGATCGGCTTGCGGGAGGATTTGGCTTCTTCCACCGCTTTGGGAAAATTGTTGTAAATCCAGACCCCTGCCGCTTCGACTTTGGCTTTGTCGTTGCGGACTTTTTCCTCGCGGGTCTGCGCCCAAAGGGATCCGGTCCCAAGAAAACCACCAACAACAAGAAAAGACATCAGGGAACGGAACATGGGAAGACTCCAAACGAAGCCAGGAAGAGGAGTCTGGACATTTTCGGACAATAAAGACCAATGGACAACCACCCCGAGGGGGTAATGGTCCCTTTATGTCAGGTCGAGGGCCGCTTCGCCGGATGGTTCGTACCTTTGTGCGCCTGTTGCCGCCAGGCGGTTGAGGGAATCGGTGACCGATTTCCAACCCCGCTCGCGTGCCCAGGCAAGAATTCCCGGGACAAAAAGGTTTGAAACCAAGCGGGGTTAATATTAAACATTGAAAAATTTGCTTAAGTATAAAAAATTGAATGTCATTGTATAAATTATATTTAGGCTAAAAAAATAGGTTAATTTATCCTAATTATTATATTTACCTCAATACACATATGATCAGATGTAAGATAAAATTAAATTTTCTTTGCAACAATCCAAACCATTGAACTATAAGATGGCCACTGAAAACGACAAATAATATTTAAAGGATGCCACCTCCATTCAGGAACTTTAGACCATGTAAGACCTAAAAAACCTAAAACAAAAATGAAGGGATTACCCCACCCATCACACTGAATAACTTGATGTTTTTTTGATAAAAACTTTAAACCCTCGTGAGTCCAGCGCCAATAATCACCTGGACCATGGTATGCCAACACGAAACAAGTAGTGTGAATTGCAATTCCACCAGGTTTAAGAACACGCATACACTCATCAAAGGCCACTTGAGGATCACCTTCAATATGTTCAAACACTTGATCACTAACAACATAATCAAAAAAATTGTCTTGAAATTTTAAATTTAAAATATTTTGGTCTGGATAATTAGCCTCAAAAAAAGTAGGATTTTTAATACCACATATATGGGCCAAATTTTTAGAGTGACTTATAGACAGCACCTTGCAATTACTATTGTCATCAAAAATATTTTCAATGGATTTATACATTCCAAATCGTGAAACCGTATACTTCTTAAAAAACCCAAAAGTAAAAACAAAATATACTGCCTTTGCAATTGAAATTAATATGCCACGCATATATTACTTCCTTTTAGTTAAGATACCCCTCAATTTATATTTACAAAGCCAAAATAAAATTTCCATGAAAATCTTTTATGGCCTAATAGCCATCGTCAACGACCCATTCGGTACAGATTCAAAAATTGGCCATGTCACCATTGTTTTCGGAGAAATAAAGGGATATTTTGACAAGAAGATATACATTGATATTGAAGTGCAACCAATTGATACGCGGAACAAAATTTGTTGCAGTGCCATTTGTGGACTCGCTTGTCCCATCAAATTTCTAAATCATGGGCTCATACCTTTGTGCGCCTGTTGCCGCCAGGCGGTTGAGGGAATCGGTGACCGATTTCCAACCCCGCTCGCGTGCCCAGGCAAGAATTCCCGGACGGTGGGCGGGCCAACCCATCCCCGCGACCAGAATGGCGTCAAACTCCGCTTCAGAAATCCCCAGCCCCTGGTAAAGAGTCGCGGCGGCCGAAGCCAGGCGCAAGAAGACGCGTTCGCGCCCCTCGCGCAGACGCCCGGCCCGGGCCAGCGCCTGCCAGATCGGATCGGGAGCAGGTTTCGTCTCTTGATATATTTTTCGGATCCGGTTAAGAGCTAAAGGATTGACGACATGGCGACCCGCCAAACGTATCAGGATCCCCTTGCGTCCGGGCCAACCGCCAAATCCCGCCTCGACCATTTCCTTTGCCCAGGGGAGAGGATGTTCCATGCCCGCCGATCGCCATGCCTTTTCCATCCGGGTCGCGAAAATGGTTCCCTGATGGTCGAGCGTTTCCAGGGGACCGGGACGAAGGCCAAACCGTTTCCAGTCGTTCTCCTGGGCCATCAGATCCAGACCCATCGCCGCCAGATGAATCACCTCATCCCAAAGCACCCAGGAGAGCATCCCGCACAAAAGCACTTTTGCGGAAGGCACATGGCGCACAAGCGATCCTGTCGACTCCAGCCATGCCGCAACGGGTTGCGTATGAGCCTTGTCCTCACAAAGGAAAAACATCGGCCGTTCGCCAATCTGCAACGCTCCCGCCCGGACCGCCCCTGACGGATTGCCCGCGTCCAGCGGTTCGTTCAACACAAGATGAGGCGTGGGGGAGCCGGCGTATTGCCCTTCATCTCCGAGGATGAGTCCAGCATTCTTTATGGAGCCGGTGGGACCGATCCGCGCAAGCGCCAGTGCCGCCTGGCGTTTGGGAAGCGCCATTTTGAGGCCAAGCGTCACGCGGCCAAGCGCCTCGGGATCTGCGCCTTGCACGAGCGATTCGGCGAGGCTACCTTGTCCCCCCTTCTGGGCGTGACGCGCAAGCAATCGAATCGCGGCGGGAGATTCGCTCGCAAGGACGACGGTGCCCCGTGGCCCCGACCGGGTCGTGCGCGATTGTTGCCACTGTTCATAAATCGCCTGAAACGATAAAAGACGTCCGGGTGCGGAACCCGAAAGGAGCTTTTGATTGATGGAAGGAGCGTTTTGGGATGTTTTCGGATCCAAAAGGGCTAGCGCCTCGCGGGGCGCGGGAGCATCTTCCATAATCCGATCGGCGACACGCCTGTCCATCGCGCGGCGCAATAGCGCGCGACCAGGAAAATGACTCTCCCAAAGTTTTTGCCTCCACCCTTTGAGGGGAAGCCCCTTGAGAGTGCGCTTGCCTCGGCTGATGGCTTGCCCCATGGTCAAGTGAATCAGACCACGAAGCGAGGAATCGTCCTTGGCGAGTCCATCCAGAAGACCCCATGTCGCCGCCTTGGGTCCACCGATCCATTGTCCTCCGGAAAGAAGAACCGCCGCGTGTTCCCAACCGACCAACGAGGCAAGCCGCTGGATCATGTCACCTTCGGGAACCAGTCCACGCTCATCGACAAGAAATCCGAACTGGAGTTTGGGTTGATCCCAAGCGATCCGATAATCCGCCGCCAAAGCGAGTTCGAATCCTTCGCCCAAACAAGGACCATGAATGACGGCGATACTGGGAACAGGAAGTTCGCTTAACTTGCGAAGCACGCCACGAAAGGTTTCGTTGGCAGAGGGCCACTGTTGGGGGAGTGCATCGTTGGTGAGCCACTCGGGAGCCCAACCGGAAAGGAAACCCCGTTTGGAGCCCTGAATCAACAAGAGTGGAACACGCCCTGCGGCCCCAAGAAGATCCAGCGCCCGACCCATCTCCTCCCAAAGTGCAGGAAGACAGAAAGGCTTGTTGCCACCCACGGGATCAAGCCGAAGAAGGACTGCTCCATCGGTGTCCCGGTCCATCGTCAGGTGTCGGCCTTTGAACATCGGGTTCTCTCTGGTCAATTCGGATAGTTTAGGAGGCCTTGGGAATTTTAGCTTCACCCTTTTCGGGCAACCGCAAACCAACCTGCCGATGAAAGACCGGACAAAAGGCCACTGCTCCAACCCTTGACGGGATTGCCCGAATGATCAAGGGGAAGGATCCCGTCGATGGCAAACCCGGCGTTCCGCAGGTCGCGGTCAAGCTCGCTTCGGGAATACATGTGAAGTGCCAGTTGCGAAAGCCCCTGATGGGTTGGGTTGACAAAGTCCCTTGCCACATCATTTCCGCGAACAAGCCCCCAAAAATTTCCCAAAAGAAATCGCCTGCCACCCGGATGCCAAAGATTCGACCAGAGGTTATGCGCATGCACCATCAGCAGTCCTTCCGGCTTGAGCACACGATGAAAACTTTTGAGCGCCTGGGCCCGGGCAGATTGGGTGCGGATCATACCTAGTGTGCTGTAAAGACAACAGGCACGATCAAATGATCCATCCCTAATACCGTCGAGACTGGTCAGATTTTCGCGGGAAAGGGTAATCGATCCATGCGCGACAGCTTCAGGTTGGTTGGAGCCTTTGCCATTGGAGTCGCCTGGATCCCTACTTTCCATTTTGTTTTTGAACTTGTCCAGTTTGGCTTGAGCCTGGTCGAGCATCGGCTCGGAAAGATCAACTCCTATCGCGGTGCCACCCGCCATTCCCCAAGCCTCAAGCATTCGCCCCGTGCCACATCCCAGATCGATCAGGTTGTGCCGCAGGGGATCGGCAAACCGGAAGACCAAACGCACATCGGCCGACGCCAGCGGAGATTGGGCAAGATAGGCGTCATAGGAGCCCGCATGAGCCGTGCTGTGGAGATATTGCCACAGCGCGCGGTCGACTCCCTTGGGCAATTTCCAGTCAGGCGGAATCACAGATGTATTGGAGCCCGACTGGACGGAGACAACAGAAGCCAATGCCCCTGAAGCGGTTGTTTGCGTGGTCTGCGAGGGAGGATTTTGCACCCGATTAACTCTTTTTCTTTTTGGTGTCGGCTTTTTTCTTCGTGGTATCGGCCGCTGTCCCCTTGTTGATCTTGTTGATGGCGTCCTTGAGCGCCGCCTTGAAGGGGCGATCGCGTTCCCCCTTCTTGTCGTACATCTCCTGCATCTTTTCGACGGCGGGTTTGGCGTCGGGTCCGATTTTGCCGAGTGCGGAAGCTGCGTTGAGTCTGACTTCCTGGGCACGCAGCGCATCCGTGAGCGCCGGAACCGCATCGGCGGCGTCTTTTCCGATCTGGCCGAGGCTATCGGCGGCGCGAGTGCGGACGCTTGAGGGGAGGTTGTTGTTCTTGACAGCATCGGCAAGCACACCCACGGCGGGTTTGCCGGCGACGGCGAGCGCTTGCGCGGCGGCTTCCTGGACTTCGCGGGCTTCATTCGGGTTTTTCAGAAGGGCCCCAAGCGGCTCGCGAGCGCTTTTTGCCGACTCGCCGACCTTGGCGAGAGACTGCGCGGCGAAGCGGCGAACAAACTTGTCCTGATCCTTGAGGGCGGCCGCGAGAGCAGGGACGGCATCGGCGGCATCGGGTCCGAGGCTGCCTAGTTCCTTCGCCGCGCCACGACGGATCTCGGGGTCGGAAGACTTCAATTTCTTCACGAGGTCCTTCGAGTCGGAAAAAAAAGCAAAGGCGAAAGAAAAAGCGGAAGCGATTCCAATCGAGGCGGCGGGGGCCGCGAACCGGAGAAACGATTTTAGCCCAATCAGGATCCTTGGAAAGGTATTTGTGTCGCGCATGGCTTGATTTCCAGTGGGATGGGACGGCCTTTCGGGCCCCCGATGAAGCCCATGTGGATATCCTACGCCTCGGGGTTGGCTGTTGGGAGGTTGATTGAGCCCGCAGGGTCGATGGCCCTTCCCAAAAAAAGTGAAAATTTTTTGCAAAGTCCCGATGGCCTTGAACGCACAAGAAGGTAATATTCTGTTCAAGTCGCTTTCGTTTGCGCGCAAGGGGAGGGAACCCTCAATGCGGAACCCAAAACCGGGACAACCACCGGGGACGGAAACAGGCGACGGATTCGGGGTGGTCCCGAGTTCAAAACATAAAAAGATCCGCTAGGGCGTAATTTAGCCGGATGCCTGACCGGGATGGACATCATGCCATTCCGGACACGAGGCGGCGCCAGCGGGTCGGGTTGGGGAAAAAACAGGGCACAACCGACGGGTTCTCCGGCGGCTTGTGAACGGGAGAGGCGACTGATCCGCCATTTGCCTCCCCCGAAGTGTGCCAGGGGCTCCGGAAAACCGGCTCCACACACTGCCACTCTGCGAAGAACGGCCTGGATTGCCGCCTCTTCCCCTGATCACATCCGGAGGCTTCCTCGTTTATGAGCGATACTGCTGAGAGCTCCGTGCTCTCCCACATGGCGGCAAACTGGAACCCCACCCAGTGGAACTTCAATCCGCCCGAGGTCGAGGACAATCCCGGAAAACCAAGACGACATCCCGTCTGGAAGGATATCCCCGACCATCTCTGGAACGATTGGCGCTGGCAGTCGCAAAACTCGCTCCGGTCCATCCGTCAGCTCAAGGACCTCCTTCCCTTCAGTTCCGAGGAACTGGCGGCCATCACCGACCTTGAACTCGAGTACAAGACCGCGATCGCGCCTTATTATTTCTCGCTGATTAATCCCGAGGATCCCCAGGATCCCATCCGTCTCCAGTCCGTTCCTTCTCCACTGGAGAAGGTCAACCCCTCCGGCTACGAACTGGAGGATCCACTCGACGAAGAGAAGGATTCTCCCGTACCCGGCCTGACCCATCGCTATCCCGATCGGGCGCTGCTTGTTTCCACACATGTCTGCTCAATGTATTGCCGTTTCTGCACACGCAAGCGGGCAACCATGGTGCGCGGCGGATGGGAAGCGGTCAGCCGCGATGATCAGCGCATGGTTCAATATGTGCGCGAGCATCCCGAGATCCGCGATGTGATCCTCTCTGGTGGCGATCCGCTTACCCTGCCAACCACCAAGCTCCGTTTCTTCCTCGAAAATCTCGCCGCGATTCCCCATGTGGACATCATCCGCATCGGCACACGCGTTCCCGTCACCTTGCCGATGCGGCTTTTCGATGAGTCGCTCATCGAGCTGATTTCCTCCGTGGGCAAGGTCTGGATCCAGACCCACTTCAACCACCCTCGCGAAATCACCCCTGAAGCCGCCAAGGGAGTTCAAATGCTCCTTCGGGGCGGAATGCCCGTCAACAACCACTCGGTGTTGCTCAAGGGTGTCAACGACGACCTCGCCACCATGCGCCGACTTCTTCGCGGGCTTTTGCGCATCAAGGTCCGACCCTACTACCTTTTCCATTGCGATCCTGTCATTGGTGCCGGACATTTCCGCACAAGCGTCTGGAAGGGTATCGAAATCATGGAAGGGCTCCGCGGCCACATGTCCGGCCTCGCCATCCCGACTTATGTCGTCGATAGCCCCCACGGAGGTGGCAAGATCCCCCTCATGCCCAACTACCTCGTCTCGGCTTCCGATGATGCGGTCGTCCTGCGCAACTATGAAGGGCTTCTTGTCCGTTATCAGGCGCAGGACCGTCCCGCCACGATCCAGACAACCGCTACGCGAGGCGTCAGCTCACTACTTCAGGGGACCAACTCGGCACTTGTTCCCGAAAATAGTGAACGGATCGCCCGCCGCAAAAAAACCACCAAACGCAGCGCCCAGGCGCAGCAACAAGCCGAGACCGATGAACAGATCGTCGCTCGTGGAATCAACGAAGCCAAACTGGGGAACATCGAGTCGATTGAGGGGGACTGCTGCCCTTCCAATCTTCGTGGCCCCCATTCCAACGGCGCGGGACACATTTCCGAAGAACCACCTCGCCAGGTCATCAAACTGGGCATTCGCCGAAGGCGCACCGCCCGGAAAAGGGCGACCTAAGTTAAGGGCGGAAAAAAGCAGCCAGGAAGTAAATAAAAATTTCCTGCTGCAAGATTCTTTCGAGCCCGACATTTCAACGATTGGGGATTCGGGAAGGAGTCCCGACCCAATGCCAAACCCCGGCTGCGGCCCCCATGCGGCCTCAGACGGGGTTTTCCGTTTGATATCATCTGTGGGACGATTGAATCATGCGCATAGGCTTGGCCGTTAATCTCAAATCGGAAGCCGTTCGTCCCACGGGCCCAGTTACCGACGATTGGGACGAGGAATTTGACAATCCAGAAACCGTCGAGTCACTCGCTGCGGTTATCCGCGCCCTGGGACATGAGCCCGTCCTGCTGGGAGATGGCGAGGCGCTCATCAAGAGGGTTCTCGAACATCGCCCCGATTTTGTTTTCAACATCGCCGAAGGGACAGGCGTGGGTCGAAGCCGCGAAGCCCGCGTCCCAGCCTTCCTCGAAATGCTTGGCATCCCATATTCCGGTTCCGACCCGCTGACACTCTCCGCCGCGCTTGACAAAGCCATCGCCCGCAAGCTGGTCGAAGGCGGCGCCGTGCGTGTGCCCCGTGGCTTTACCGTCGAAGCCACCGACACCGAAAGCCTGATCGCAACCCGCGCCGGCGAACTTGTGTTTCCCCTCGTGGTCAAACCCGCCTGGGAAGGGTCCAGCAAAGGAATACGCGCGCGATGTCTGGTCGATGACGCCGCCGAACTGGTCCGCATCATTTCCGAATTGCGCCGCGACTATGCGCAGATTCTTTTGGTCGAGGAGTTTGTCAGCGGCGCCGAGCTTACCATCGGCATCGTGGGTAATTCACCTCCCCGGATTGTTGGCGTGATGGAAGTTGTACCGCTTCAACAATCGGATCGCTTCCTTTATAGCCTCGAGGTCAAACGCAATTGGCGCGAATGTGTCCGATATGAAAGCCCCGCGCGGCTTTCTCCCGAGACCCAGCGCCAGATCGAATCGGCCGCGCTTGAGGCTTGGGAACGATTGGGTTGCCGTGATCTTTGCCGCATGGATTTTCGTCTCAACGCGGTAGGCGAACCTGTTTTCATCGAAGCCAATCCGCTCCCGGGTCTCAATCCCATCACAAGTGATCTTGTCCTCCTCGCAAAGGGTATGGGGCTGACCCACGATAACCTCATCCGCGAAATTCTTTCGGCGTCGCTTTCCCGTGTGGGGCTTTAATCGCTGGGAAAACAAGGGCCGCGGACAACTTTTCCGGAATGCCTGTTCTATCTGGACTTCGGAAAAAAGCGTCCTCCGCAAACCGTAATCCAATCAAAGATCTTTAAAAAGAATATATTTTTCGCCACTCTTCCGACCCCATGGAAACAATACGCGTCCACGAACCGGCTTGGCTTCGTCATGTTTTGTTCATGAATTAAAGGCAACCAATTCCTAGAATACTTGTTTGACCATGGTCGCACCGGAAGGCCGCCATGGTTGCAAGGTTGGTTATTATGACTGGGCTTTCCGGACCGATGGTTCTTCCCACTGATGACGACGCCCCAAAACTCTCCTGATGTTGCACAGGTGGAAATCGAAACGCCTGTCATTCCTCGACGGGTTATGATTCTCCACAACGAACCCGTTCTGCCCAAGGATCATCCTGACGCGGATTCAGAACACGAGATCATTTACACCAGCGGAGAGGTCAAAAAGTACCTTGCAGAGGCTGGCCACACGGTAGAGCTTCTTGGTGTGGGTCGCGATCCTTCCAAACTCATCGATGGCGTCCGGGCGTTTCGTCCCGATGTCGTTTTCAACCTCTTCGAGGGGCTGGCCGACATGTACGAATCCGAAGCCTATGTCGCGGGCATCCTCGAATTTCTCTCGGTTCCCTACACCGGCTCGCCTTACAAAGCTCTTGCCGTCGCCCGCGACAAGTCCCAGACCAAGCGGCTTCTTTTGGGTTCAGGAATTCCGACCGCCCGCTTCATGGAAATCCTCGAGCAACCCGCTCCCCATTGCGATCTCCAATTCCCCGTGATCGTAAAGCCCGGCGCGCAGGACGCCAGCGTCGGCGTCGACCAGGGTTCGGTCGTCAAGGATCAGGAAGCGTTCGAAAAGCGCGTGACCTACCTGCTCGAACGATATGGCGCTCCGGTCATCGCCGAGGAGTTCCTCACCGGTCGCGAATTCAGCATGGCAATGGTGGAGATTCCCGAACTGACATGCATGCCGATCTCCGAGATTACTTTCACCAACCCGGATCCGGATTGGTGGCCAATTGTGACCTATGACGCCAAGTGGCGTCCCGGCACGGTCGACTATGACCAAACTCCAACGGAATTTCCAGCGAAAGTCACCCGTGAACTCAAGGAGATCCTTGAGGCGACCGCCAAGCGCGCCTTCCGCCTTTTGGGACTTCGCGATTATGGCCGCGTCGATATCCGTCTCGACAGCCAGAACCGCCCCTGTGTGATGGAGGTCAATCCCAACCCCGACTTCAGTCCCCTCGCGGGTTGCGCCACCGCGATGGAAGAAGGCGAAGTTGGTCACGCATGGTTCTCCAACCACATGGTCGAAGAAGCCTACAAGCGGGGTCAGGCGGTCGCTCCGCTCAAGATTCTGGAACCCCCGATGACTCCGGTCGTGCCCGTGACGAACCACGAAGTCGCGGCCAAGTTCGAGGGTCTGGGATTCTAATAGATTCACAAAAGAGATCGTTGTTATGGTTGCCTTCCTGGTCCTGATCGCGGCTTTGATGGAAGGCCCGAGGTCCGAAACCGTTTTCGCCCCGATTTTCGAAAACAGCGCATTCCATCGGCCCGGGGATGGCCCCGCTTTCACTCTTCTCGCGCCCGCCGGAACCCTTGTTATCGTCGGGGGAGCAAACACGCCCCCCGAAGCGGACACCGAGTTTCTTGCCGCCGCAAAATCGGGCAATAACCACCTGGTTGTGATTCCCACGGCGGCGGTCGCCTCCGATAAAAACGCTCTCTCCTCCTTCGCCAAAGCGTTTGAAGGCAAAGTCGGAAAGGTCACGGTGCTTCATGCCAAAGACCGCTCCCAGGCTCTTGCTCCCGATTTCGCGAAAGTGATCGCCGAGGCTTCGGCCGCATGGATCGGTGGAGGCGACCAGAAGCGTCTCGCGGAACGCTACACGAACACGCCCGTCGAAACCGAACTCAAGGCCCTCCTTGCCCGGGGCGGGGCTGTGGGTGGAACCTCGGCGGGTGCCGCGATCCTTTCGCAAACCATGATCGCCGGAGGCAACCCCCAACCCGAAATCCAAAATGGTCTGGGTCTGCTCCGTGGTTTGGTCATCGACCAGCACTTCACCGAACGAAACCGCGCCCCTCGCCTGAAAACCGCCATCGGCAAACATCCCAACCAGGTCGGCCTGGGGATTGATGAATCGACGGCGGTGATTTTGAAAGGGCGCGACCTGCGCGTGGTTGGCAAGGGAAAAGCGACCTGGATGGTCGCTGAATCTGGCGCGGGCGCATCACGGCAAAACCCGGTCTGCGAAAAAGTCCTCCCCGCAGGAACGCATGACGATCTGGTGCGTCTCTTCCGCGAAACCTTTGTGGCCAAGGAAACCAAACCCCGTGGGAAACCAGCCATCACCAAAGGCTCGGTCATGGCTGTGGGTGGAGGCGGGATGGGCCCTGACCTGGCCAAAAAATTTGTCGAGCTCGCGGGCGGCCCCGATGCCCTCATTGTGATCCTTCCCACAGCCGCCCCGGAAGATTCGCCTGTGCTTCAGGGGTTGCAGGCGCAAAGGATGCTCGGGCGCGGAGGGGCGACCAAATTCAAAGTTCTCTCCGGTACCAAACGCGAAGAGGTCGAATCGAAGGAATATCTCGAAACCCTCGCCAAGGCGGGAGGCGTCTGGTTTGGCGGGGGCAGGCAATGGCACTTTGTCGATGCCTATGAAGGGACCAAATTCGAACAGGCGCTCAAAGGCGTGCTTGAACGGGGCGGCGTCATCGGGGGGAGTTCCGCCGGAGCGACCATTCTGGGCGATTACCTCTGCCGGGGAAGTCCACTGGGCAACACCCAGATGATGACCCCCGGCTATGAAAAAGGTTTCGCCTTCCTTCCGGGCGTCGGGATCGACCAACACTTCAGCCAACGCAAGCGCTTCGCCGACATGGAAGCCTTCTGCAAAGCCAAACCGGAATTTGTCGGCGTTGGAATCGATGAAGCGACGGCGCTGATCGCGACCCCCAAAGGCGCCGAAGCGCTCGGCCCCGGCAAAGTCCACCTGTACCTGCCCGGCCGCCCGGCCAAAGCCTACGCCTCCGGCGAGCAGTTCCTTCTTGCTCCCTGATCTTTGTCCGTAATCGTGTGGGCTAAATAAAATATGTCACCAATCAACACCAAACCACTTTTTGTCCCCTTTGATCACTCCTTTTTCAGGGAACTTCCGAGTTTGCCCAAGGCAATCGATTTTGGTTGTCTGCTTTCCCCGACTCATCTTTTCCCTTAATCGATCGCCTCCATCCATGGCCATCCGTTTTGTTAGCTTTCCTGATTAGCGTATATTCATCCCCTTTTCGGAAGCGAAGACTGTTTGCGCACAGATCACAAAATTCGTGGTGCAATCGGCTGCAAATGTCTTTACAGACTTGATGCGCATGGGTAGATTTAAGGCAAGGGGAGGATTTTATTATGCGGCTAATACTAGCTTTTTATATATCGCTTATTATCTTCGCATATCCCGTGGAAACCAAAGCCGACTGACAGCCCCCTGCCGCCCCCGGTCGGGGGAATAACTTGGTCAATCCTCTCAGGGGAGGCGCCAGAAACAACGGGGAACCGACTTATTCCCAGGCGGAAATTGCGCAGAGCGCTCGCATCGCCATGAAAATGGCAAAAACTCTGGCCAAGGAAAAAGAAACAAACAAAGAACTGATCGACGTCTCGGTGAAAAGTGCCGATTTTCACCACCGGATGGCGGCGGCTTGGGCCTATGGCCTGACTAAGGACAACAATAATTGCCTTTACAGTTTGTTATCGGACAAACATCCTTTGGTGTCCCAGGCGGCCCGTGAGGCGTGCATGCACATTGCCCGGGTGAAATTTTCCGATCCTGATGTCGATTTTGGCCCCATGCCCAATTCTGATGGGATTGAACAAGAAGACGCGGCCACCCTTTGGCAAAGTTACTTCGAAGGCAAAGTAAAACAAAGAAACAGCACCACCATAAGTCCAAAGAAAAAGTAGCCATGGATTCATGATCGATGGGTTGGAAAAATTTTTGTACTATTGGAAATATTTTTCCAACCCAAGGGAAGAGGTTGATAGGATACACCAAACGATTTTTCCGGTGGAGGAAACGAAGGGCTTCTTG
>CAMBMH010000050.1 GCA_945868575.1 Singulisphaera sp. GP187
AGAACATTTCCCTTCGCTGTCCATTGGGCTCAATTGTGCCGTTGGCGTGGATCAGATGCGTCCCCAAATCGAGACCCTGGCGGCGCATTGTCCTACCCGAATAAGCTGCTACCCCAACGCGGGATTGCCCGATGGTTTTGGTGGTTTTAGTGGTTCCATCGATCAGATGGCGACGGCTTTGGGTGAATTTGGCCGCAAGGGTTGGGTAAATATTGTTGGAGGCTGTTGCGGTACCACACCCGATTGGATTCGGGCCATCGGGAAAGCAATTGAGGGCGTGGCCCCAAGGCCCAAGCCTGCCCCCCAAACCCTTGCCCGGACCACCTACTGCGGTTCGGAACCGCTTGTTTTCCAAAAGGAAAACCCATTCCTGATCATTGGTGAAAGAACCAATATTTCCGGGTCCCGAAAATTCGCCCGCCTCATTCGTGAAGGGAATTACGAGCAGGCTGTCGCTATCGCCCGGGAACAGGTTGAAAACGGCGCAAACATTATCGATATAAACATGGATGATGGAATGATTGAAGGCGTCGCGGCAATGACCCGATTCCTCAATCTTTTGTCTGCGGAACCCACCGTCGCCCGGGTTCCCGTTATGGTGGACAGTTCCAATTTTGCCATCATTGAAGCTGGTCTCAAGTGCCTCCAGGGAAAATCGATTGTCAACTCCATCAGCCTCAAGGAGGGAGAGGAAAAATTCCTCGAACAGGCGCGAATCATTCATTCTCTCGGGGCCGCCGTTGTTGTGATGGCCTTCGATGAAACGGGTCAGGCGGTCACTGCCGATCACAAAGTAGCCATCTGCCAAAGGGCCTACAAACTTCTGACCGATCAGGTTGGTTTTCTGCCTGAGGATATTATCTTCGACACCAATATTCTCACCGTCGCGACGGGCATGTCCGAGCACGACAATTACGCGGTGGAGTTTTTTGAGGCGGTCAAACGTCTGAAAATGGTTCTACCCCGAACCCGTACATCGGGTGGTGTGAGCAATGTCAGTTTCTCGTTCCGTGGACCGCAATTTGAAAGCGTCCGGGAAGCGATGAACTCGGCGTTTCTATATCACGCGATCAAGTCCGGATTGGATATGGGCATTGTAAATGCCGGTCAGCTAATGGTTTATGAGGATATTGAACCCAACCTGCGCGAAAGGATTGAGGATGTTCTCCTCAACCGAAGGCCAGATGCCACGGAACGATTGGTCGACCTTGCCAAAGCACTGGGTCCAAAGGCCAAAGCGGATGAAAAACAACAAGCGTGGCGCGAGCTTTCTCCTGAAGAGAGGCTGAAGCATGCTCTTATTCAGGGAAATGATGAATTTATTGAAATCGACACCGAAGAATGTCGGGCGAAAATGGATAGACCTCTTCAGGTCATTGAAGGCCCCCTCATGGGAGCAATGCAAACCGTAGGCGATCTTTTTGGTGCGGGAAAAATGTTCTTGCCCCAGGTCGTTCGCAGCGCCCGGGTGATGAAAAAGGCAGTCAATTACCTTACTCCCTTCATGGAGGCCGAACGACTCGCTTCCGGTGGAAGGCAGGCTAGGGGCAAGGTACTCATGGCCACCGTTAAGGGTGATGTACATGACATTGGCAAGAACATTGTTGGTGTCGTCCTTGCTTGTAATGACTTTGAGGTGATTGATATCGGCGTGATGGTCCCATGTGAAAAAATCCTTGAGGAGGCCACCAAACAAAATGTGGACATGATCGGGCTTTCCGGTTTGATCACTCCCTCCCTCGAGGAGATGGTTCATGTCGCGAAAGAAATGGATCGTTTGGGGTTTGATATTCCGCTGTTGATTGGCGGCGCAACCACCAGCAGTCGGCATACTGCCGTGAAAATCGCGCCCATGTACAAACACCCCGTATTGCATGTTACCGATGCGTCACGGTCGGTTGGCGTTGTGGAACAACTCCTCAAGCCGGAATCTCGCGAAAAACTCGACAGGGAAAACCGGATTACCCAGGCCCGTGATCGGGAAAATTTTTCGCGACGCAAGGATCGGAAGATGGCGTCCCTTACCCATGCCAGGGCCCATGGTGCCCAAATCGAATGGGCTGGGTACACCCCACCAAAACCCGAATTTTTGGGTGTGCGTATTGTGGATGATGTTGATGTGAAAACACTGGTTCCTTACATTGACTGGTCCCCCTTTTTTATGTCTTGGGAACTTTCGGGAAAATATCCCGAGATTTTCAATATTCCTGATGTCGGTCCAGAAGCTAAAAGGCTTTTTGATGACGCACAGAAAATGTTGAATAAAGTCATTGAGGGAAAACTGCTTACGCCTCGTGGGGTGTATGGATTTTTCCAGGCGAATGCCGTCGGGGATGACATCGAATTGGAGTCTCCGGATTCCCCGGGAACCCCGCTCACAACTTTCCGCATGCTTCGCCAACAGTGGATGCGTGAAGGCCAAACCGAATTCCTGTCCTTGGCGGATTTTGTAGCACCCAAGTCTACCAGATTGGTCGACCACATAGGGGCATTCGCGGTTACCAGCGGTGCCGAGGCGGAAGAACTTGCCCGAAAAATGGAGTTGGAGCACGACGATTATTCCGCGATCCTTCTCAAAGCCATCGCCGACCGATTGGCTGAGGCTTTTGCCGAATACCTCCACCAACGGGTTCGTCGTGAATGGGGATACGGTTACTCGGAAAATCTTTCCCAAGAGGAACTGATTCACGAGAAATATGTTGGAATCCGTCCTGCCGCAGGCTACCCTTCGTGTCCGGATCACACGGAAAAAGCAACGCTATGGAATTTGCTTGATGTTGAACAAAACGCAGGAATGAGGTTGACGGAAAGCTTTGCCATGACTCCCGCCGCCTCAGTTAGTGGACTCTATTTCAGCCATCCCAAGGCAAGGTACTTTGCCGTCGATCTGCTCCAAAGAGATCAGATCGAAAACTATGCCCATAGGAAGGGGATCCCCCTTACTGATGCCGAGCGATGGCTTGCGCCGAACCTGGCCTATGATCCATCCTGATTTCTTTCTTCATTGTTCAAGGCCCGGTGATTGACCCCAGGTAAAGGCCCAGGAAGTTTCAAATGATTACTTGGCAAGAGGCCCACCGGAGTATTCTGGATCAGGCCAAGCCCCTTCCTTTGCAGATTGGGCCGATTTCCTCGAGTTCCCTGGGCGCCATCCTGGGGGATGATGTTTTGGCGGACATTGATGCTCCCCCGTTTGATAAAGCCTTGATGGATGGATTTGCTCTTTCTGGGGATACTTCCGCACAATCGGATGGTTGGCCTTTGGGTGATGGGGTTTACGCTGGTGGAATTCCGGGCAAGGCCCTCGAACCAGGATATGCTGTTCCGGTGGCTACGGGCGCGCCGATTCCAACCGGAGCAGACCGGGTTATCCCAATTGAGCGTACGGAAAAAATTAACGGGCTTCTAAAGGTTAAAGAGCTTCCCGGCATTGGGGATTTTATTGCCACCAAGGGCGCCGATTACAAGGCAGGGGATACTGTCCTTAAGCGGGGAACCGTACTTTGTCCATCGGTGGCGGGCGCTTTGGCCGCAGTGGGGAAAACCGCCCTAAGGTTGATACCTGCACCCACAGTTTCTGTGATTTCCACGGGAAGCGAATTGGTTGAACCCAATATGAAGCCCATGGGTGGGCAAATTCGCAATTCCAATGCATCGATGCTCCTCTCGGGGATACACAGGGCTGGCTGTTTGCCCAAATATTTAGGCATTGCCCCCGATTGTGCCCAAGCTCTTAGGAACCTTATTGCTGAGGGTATAACCCACCCTGTTTTGATCCTTTCGGGAGGCGTCTCTGTAGGCGAAAAAGACCTGGTTCGGGCAACCCTGGAAGAGCTTGGAGTGAAAATTATTGTCCATGGAATCAAGCTAAAGCCGGGCCGTCCATTTCTCTTTGGAATTACACCAGGTGGAGGGTTGGTATTTGGCCTTCCTGGTAATCCAACAAGTTCGCTGGCTAATTTTGATCTTCTGATTCATCCCGCCCTTCTCGCTTTGCGAGGATATCGCAATCCTGGACCACATTTTCAGGTTGCCCGAATGGAGGAGTCATTGATAGTCGACAATAACCGTCCGACACTACGCCCGGTGAGTGTATGCCCCACGAATTTCGGTTATATCGCCTATGATTTGGGAGCCAAGGGATCGTTTGAGCTAGGTGTTTTGACCAGGGCTTATGGGTGGTTGGAATTGGCTCCGGGTAGGGTAGAAATCCAAAAGGATGAAGAAGTCCGGGTGTTGGTCCCCGAATTGTCTGCTGTCACAGCTTTGCTCCTTCAGACCACCTGAGGCCAGGTACATGAGGCTGCCAACGATATCAATATTTGGGCTTGCGTGGCCCGCTGTTTTCACTGCGTTGTTGCTTTGGATGTCCTTTTTCCCGGTAAATCTACCTTGGCTTGGGTTTATTGCTTTTGTTCCGTGGCTGGTATCCATGACTTGGCAAACCGGGAAGCAGAGGCTGATATCCTCCGGTATCTTGGGAATGGTGTTTTTTGGGATCGCCCTCAATTGGATGCGTGTCGCGGATATCCGGATGGTTGCTACATGGGTTATGCTGGGAACATGGTCAGCATTATTTTATCTTATTTTAGGATGGGTTTTGGGCGCAATCTATGATCGTCACCGGGGTCTTGGAATGACACTTGGTTATCCTCTGGTTTTGATTCCGACTGAGTGGATGCGCGCTCATGCACTTGAGGGTTTTCCCTGGTATTTTTTGGGTCACACACAACACGATACATTACCACTTCTTCAGTTGGCGGAACTGGGTGGTGCTTTTTTAGTCAGCTTGGTGGTCGCTTTGGTTAATGGCTTGATTGCTGACTTTTATCTTGCCTGTCTGTCCCGGAATAGTGGCGTGAAATGGTCCACAATTGGTATTGGATTCAAAACTGCCTTGGTAATTCTGGCTTTGGCTTGTGCCTGGATTTATGGTACCAACCGGCTTCAAAAAACCGAGTTTATTGAAGGAACACAGGTCGCCGTTTTGCAGGCGAATCACCCGCAGGGTCTAAGAAATATCGCATCAACCGAACAGGTTAGGGCGGATTATAATCAAATGCAAAGAGCCCTGTTTGGAACCGGAAATAGACCACTTTTGATTATTTGGCCAGAAACCAGTTACCCTGCATTGGTGGATATCACCGGCCTTGATGAAAAACATTGGGTTGCGGATCCCGCTGGGGCGAAGGGGCCAAGCCAGCTACTTGGTGCCTCCACCCTTATTGAGCCCAAAGGTCTTACTTCAAAACAGTTCAATTCCGCCGTGCTTTTCGATCCGAAAGGATTTCCGGTTGACCATTATGACAAAATGCATCGGGTTCCATTTGGTGAATATGTACCATTGAAGGAATGGATTCCTTTTATGAATGTTCTTGCGCCATATGATCACGATTATTCCATCGCGCGGGGAGAAAAATTAACACGGTTTCCATTACCGTATTCTCCAACACCCTTAACTTTTGGTGCAGCTATATGTTACGAATCCGGCGATGCCCACAATTTTCGTGATCTGGCTGGAGGTGATGGCAAGCCGCCAGTGGATTTCTTCGTGAATCAATCCAATGATGGATGGTTTCATGGAACAGAAGAGCACGAACACCATTTATTACTTCTTCGCTTTCGCGCGGTGGAAACCAGACGGCCTGTGATTCGTGCGGTGAACATGGGTATCAGTGCATGGATTGATTCCTATGGAAGAGTTCTGCGACCAAAGGAATCCAAGCACCCAAAATCCTCGGCTTTTGGGGTTGAAGTGCCAGTTCTGGAGGTTAATAGCGAGTTTTTGTCTACAAGTGAATGGGGTCAATACAAAAAGAATGCTTTTGTTCTGACTGGTCTTATACCCAAAAAAGGTGACAACTTGCCCAATATTTTTAAACTTCAGGGAAGCTGGCCGGGAATCTTAGCCTTTACTTGTGTTGTTTTGTTATTACTAGGGGGAACAAAAAAGGCCCGGGTAATCCCGGACCTTAAGTGAACCGTTAACTTGTCTATGCAATCTAGTTTCCAACAACACCGATCAGCTCAAGGAATCGATCAAGTCGAACTTTTTCCACGCGATAGCGATCACACTCAGCCTCAAGTTCCTTTTTCATGATTTCGTATTCCCGGGTTTTGTCACGAAGCATTGGATCATCTGCGATGATGAGATAGTCTGTACGAACCGATACGCCTTCTTTACCATTGGGTTTAATTGTAATGGATACAGGATCGATATAGGCTTCGACCTCAACATTTTTTTCTTCCATGACTCGCATGAAATCCTTAAGCGGATCTTTGCTCTTACTGAAAATTTTGGGCACTCCAACAACAACAATTCTCTTTCGATTCTCAACTTTGGCCCTGAAATTTGGAGCCCAAATGGGATTAAAAAGGTAATCGCCTTTAAGAATAGGGTCTGAAATTCGATCTTTGATGTCAACAACTCGTGCCTTTGCCATCTGGTCGCCAATTACAGAAACAACTTCAAGGCGACCTTTTGGGTTGTTATTGGGTTGTCCATCAGGACGCATTCCGAAGATACTGAAAAGGTCACCAGGGCGCACATCAACAACTGAGCCAAGGTTGATGAAGACAGTGCTTCCTGTTCCTGCGATCTCTACAACCTTTCCGTTTGGTTTTCCTTCCAGGATTTGTTCACCAAATTTCTTTTCAAGATCAGCTTTTTCTTTCTCAAGTTTTACGATGATTTTTCGATTTTTAGAATCCTTTTCTTTGAATTCTTTGTCCTTAATATTATAACCCTCTTCAAGTTCTTTGGATTTGTTTTCAGCCAACTCCTTGAGAAGCGCATCTGGATCCACCAGCCGGGACTTTTCATCCAATCGGGACTTATAGTCTCCAAATTCCTTTCGAACCAATGAAAAGCGCTCATCATAGGATTTCTTGGCATTTGCAATCTGGTCCGCAGCATTTGCCTCAGCCGCCATTTTGGCGTCATCCGAGGCTTTCTTGTCGCTGTTTGCCTTTACAAGGGCATCGCTCATCCGTTTATTTTCTGCCTTCATTTCGTTGAGGATGGTTACAAAATTTGAGCTTGGCCCACCCTTTGCTGCGTCGATAACTAGCTTTGCGGATGCGGTTTTCACCAAGTCATCCATTCGTTTTTTTGTTTTTGGAAATTCGGGATCCCCCTGGGTGTCTTTTACCCAGCCCGAATTTCCCGTACCTGAAAGATCATCAATATTTGTTTTCAATTCTGCTGGGTTGCCAACTGGATCAATACTGCTGATGTAGGACCAATACAAAGCAGCCTGTGCCTTGTTAAATTGGGCCACCGATGTCATTTTTGCTTTGTCATCTAAAGCTTTTTTGGCATCGCCACGAAGCTTGTCCTGTTCGGCGAAGCCATAATATGTGGATACCCCAAGGCCCAATGTGGCCAAAATAAAGAATACGAGGGTAATTATGAGCCCTGTGTTCGATTCGCGCTTCTCGGCCATGACGGTCTCCCAAAATTGGGCGGTCCATATGCTAGGGGGAGCCTATGCAATTCCACCTGAAGCCTAATCCATTTGTCGGATTCGTCAATTCCGCAGATGTGGAAAAATGGGAATCTTGACGGAATATTCCTTAGCTCTTGACAAAAAATCCTGGGATGAAACATTCTTCCTCCCATAGCATCCCGGTATAAGCATTACCCCCTCGGATTTCTTTGGAGCGAAGCATTGAGTTCACCAGGTGATTCCCCGGAACAATCCCTTTGGCTGATTGATACCCATTCCCTGATTTTTCAGGTTTTTCATGCGATTCCGATGATGACCAGTCCTCGCGGATTGCCTGTGAATGCCGTTTTTGGGATTGCACGGGATTTGCTTGGGCTCAGGGAGCGAAAACCAACTTATCTCGTTTGTGCGATGGATCGTGCTGAGCCAACTTTTCGTTCTGATTTTTATCCGGCTTACAAAGCACATCGCCCCGAACCTCCTGCCGATTTGATTGGACAATTTTCCCTGATTGAACAATTGATTGAAGCTATGGGGTTACCGTTGTTGTCAGTTGCCGGGTTCGAGGCGGACGACCTTATTGCTACCGTGGCGACAAATGCCCATAAATCTGGTATTGGTTGTCATATTTGTACCTCTGACAAAGATTGCCGCCAACTTTTGTCTCCAAACACATGGTTGTTTAATCTTCGAAAGGGGACTGTTTTTGGTATTCCTGAACTTTTGGCGGATTGGGGAGTCAGGCCTGATCAGGTGGTTGATCTCCAGGCAATGGTAGGAGACAGCGTGGATAATGTTCCCGGCGTTCCCGGGATTGGTTACAAAACCGGTGCCAAGTTGCTTCAGGATTTTGGAACACTTGAGGGTGTTTTTGAAAATATTTCCAAGGTAACTGGTGCCAAAAAACAGGAAGCATTAAGGGCTTCATTCGAACAGGTTGCAATCAGCCGCAAGCTGGTTCAATTGGAACGGAATTGTCCGATTGTTCTGGATTGGGAAGGGTGGCGATTGCGAGAGCCCAATTATCCGCTTCTTTATGAACTTTTTCGGGATTGGGGTTTTCGAACACTTGCCAATCAGGTGGAAAAGAAACTTCCCAACAACGGATCTGCTGTTTTTCTGAATAATCAGGAATCGAATAATTCCAAGGGATCCAGGAAGGCAACCGAATCCCCATCCCTGTTTGACTTATCGGAAGAATTGCCTGGGGAAATCGGACTATCCCAAACCGTTAAATCAAAAAAAAGTTTCTCAAACCAAGGCCAACCAGGATTGTTTGATGAGGTCGTTCCTGGGGATATGCCACCGGTTGATCCGGGATGGGACTATTCCGGGTATGAGGTGGTTGAAACCGAGGATGGGTTTTATTCCCTGCTTGAGAAATTGAAAAAGGTCAATAATTTCGCCATCGACCTTGAAACCACATCTTTGGATGTTCGTGACGCCGAAGTTGTTGGTTTATCCCTTTGTTTCACTTCGGGTAAAGCTTTTTATTTGCCTTTAATGGGTCCCAAGGGGGCCACAGTTTTGTCCAAACATTTGGTTTTGGAAGGGCTCAGGCCGCTATTGGAAGCGGAAAATCCAGGCAAAATCAATCAAAATATTAAATATGATTTGATGGTGTTTGCCAATCATGGGATCCATTTACATGGAATTGAAGGCGACTCGATGATCGTTGATTATCTCCTTCATGCGGGTGAAAGGAGTCACGGTCTGGATGAGCTTTCCAAGCGTTATCTTAACCACCGAATGATACCGATTACTGATTTGATTGGCGCCTCTTCTCGCAAGGAGCCCCAGCGAACCATGAATCAGGTTCCCGTTGCCGAAGTGGGACGCTATGCCTGTGAGGATGCTGATGCCGCGTGGCAACTCCACGAAATGCTTTTCAAACAGCTTGAGGATTCCAACCAGGTTGTCGGTCATTCCGATGATAGCCAAGGCACTTCAGAAAAGGAAGGAATTACGGTCAACGGTTTAAAGCCATTTGACCAGGTAAGGCTATATCGCGAAGTCGAGGTTCCCCTTCTATCCGTTTTGGCGGCAATGGAAATGCGCGGAATTCGCGTGGATAAGGAGCATCTTGGCCGATTGGGGAAAGGGATGGCCGTGTCGATTGAAAAGCTCCAGGCGCAAATATACGAATTGGCTGGAGGGCCGTTTGATATCCAATCACTTCCTCAGTTAAGGGTGATTCTTTTCAAAAAGCTTGGGCTTCCAGCCCTGAAAAAAACCGGGATCACCAAGGAGCCCAGTACAGACCAGGAGACTCTCGAAAAGTTGGCCGCGCTTGATCATCCAGGGGCGGCGATAACGCGGGCAATTCTCGATTTGCGCAAGATCACCAAGCTCAAAAGTACCTATGTCGATACTCTTCCCGCCATGGTGCATGTAAAAACAGGCCGGGTCCATGCTTCGTTTCACCAGACTGTGGCGGCGACTGGGCGGCTCAGTTCGAGCGATCCCAATCTTCAAAATATTCCTGTCAGGGATGAATTGGGGCTGGAGATTCGCAAGGCGTTTTTGCCCGAGGAGGGTTGGGATCTCTGGACCGCTGACTATTCCCAAATTGAGTTGAGGTTATTGGCTCATCTCAGCGAAGACCACGAACTTCGTGAGGCTTACCTTCAAGGGCAGGACATTCACACACGCGTTGCGGCGAGTCTTCACGGAGTTGGTACGGAGGAGGTTACGGCGCCCATGAGGCGGGTTGCAAAAACCGTGAACTTTGGAGTTGTTTACGGGATTAGTGCCCATGGGCTTGCGGAAAGGTTGGGGATTCCTCGTACTGAGGCTGAAAAATTCATTGAAGCATATTTCCGAAAATATCCTGGAGTATTGGCTTATCAAGAAAAGGTACTCGATGAAGGCCGAAAACTTGGGTTTGTCCAGACCATTTTGGGGCGAAGGCGGCGTGTCGAGGGGATTCGCCCCAAATCGAGTTATTGGCAGCGCAATCAGCCTGAACGGGAAGCCATCAACATGGTGGTTCAGGGGTCCGCCGCGGATTTGATCAAAATTGCAATGATTGGTCTCGAAAAGAGGTTATCTTTGAGTGGGCTTAAGGCGCGGTTGCTGCTCCAGATTCACGATGAACTGGTTTTGGAAGCTCCGCCCGATGAGCGATCGGCTTTGGCAGCGATTCTTCAGGAAGAAATGGTGGCCAAGCCTCATAAATGGCTCAATTTGGAAATTCCCTTGGCAATCGATGCCGGGTATGGGCCAAATTGGGTAGATACCGAAGTCTGGATGTAAGGCACATGACTCTACCATGGGGACAACCTGCCCCGGATTTTGGGCGTCCTTTTATTCGTCCCCAAAAGCCGGTTTGGGGTGTAACCGGGGGCATTGCCTCTGGAAAATCGACCTTTGCCCGGCTTCTTTCGGAAAAAACTGGGTCAAGGGTCCTGGATGCGGACAAATTGGGCCATGAGGCCCTAAACGATCCCGAGATCATACGCAGGGTGAAATCGTGGGGTGGGGACGCGGTTACTGGAGAAGACGGAAATTTAAGCCGGACGAAAATCGGGGCCTACCTTTTTCCCAAAAGGGAGAAACTGGTTGAGTATGAATCGATCATTCATCCTTGGATTAGGCATCGACTTCTAAGGGAAATTCAAAAGTTTGATGAAGATTCTTCGGAAAGACTGCTGGTTCTGGATGCCTCGTTATTGTGGGAGTCCGGGTGGCATAGAAGTTGCTCCTTAATTTTACACTTGGATGCACCTTTGGAAATCAAACTCCAGAGGGTGATCACCTCCCGAGGCTGGACGCCGATGATGTTAAACCTTCGTGAATCCTTGCAGATGCCCTTGACCTTGAAGGCACTTCTTGCCGATTATTGTTTAACCAATTCCCATTCTCTGGATCGCCTCAGTTCTAAAGTGGACGCCCTCCTCCTCGGGCTCCCCATTTAAGCAATCCTTGAGGGTTGAGTTTCGCTTGTGGCGTCTTGCCCGGGCGGATTGGAAAAACTCTTGGCACCCAGCCAATAGTTGAGGCGTTGGAATTCATTGATCAGGAATGGTTACATGTCTTTTGTGAATGCGGTTGACAACGGTGGAAGCAGGGAAATGACGGCTACCGGAAATTCTTTGAAAAAGCCAACCAAGGCTTCCAAGCCTCGACCTGTCGTGGAAAGCCAACGCCCCGATGTTTCTGACACCGAATTTGACACGGTACTGGAGGATGGCATGATCTCGTCAACCGAGTCGAATTCCCCCAGTCCCAATGACTTTCACGAGGAGGAGTCTGGTTTGCTTGAGGTCAAGCGTGGGCGTGGTAGGCCCCGAAAAAGTTCCAATGGCGAGCCTCAGGCTCCCGAAGCACTGAAGATACCTAAAAAGCGTGGCAGACCTTCCACAAAGGAAAATAGATTAGCGGATTCGGACGAGGATGCCCTGGTTGGCAGTTTCCCGACGCCATCAAATACCTTGGACGCTTTTCCCAACCCCGCAAATCCCTTGTCCTCCGCTTCCTCAGCTCCTCAAATTGGCGATGAGCGCCCTGTTGAAGGATTTGTAGAAATGGATGCAGGCGCTTCAGTTCCAAATTCCAACCTAGCGAAAAGCCCAACCACCGATCCTCAGGAATCTTCGCAAGCAGGGGATCAGGATCAGGGCGAATTCGAGATTTCCGAGGAATGGGGGGAAATTTCACCTCGTGTTCCGGAAACAGAAGACATGGATGATGGTGAGGGGGATGTTGCCAATTCCCAAGGAGCCGACCAGGACCAAAACGATGTAGCTGCGGAACAGGGGGACTTTGCCGACGACCAAAGCGAATCGGGCGAAGGCGGCAATGGCACCGGAATGGGTTTGGACAACGAAATCCAGAAAAAATACGAGGATCTCAAAAAGGGCGCCCCCTATATTCTTGAGCTCCAGCAAAAGCCCATGTCGGAGCTTCTTCAACTTGCCAAGGAAGAAGGTATCGAGGATCCGACTTCACTTCGCAAGCAGGACCTGGTTTTTCAAATCCTCAAGGAGAAGGTGAAACAGAATGGTCTGATGTTTGGGGATGGCACTCTGGAAATCCTGCCGGATGGTTTTGGTTTCTTGCGAAACAGCGAAGCCAATTATTTACCATGCCCGGATGATATTTACATTTCTCCTGCCCAAATCCGCCGCTTTGGTCTTCGCCCCGGCACAATGGTTGCCGGCCAAATCCGTCCACCCAAAGAAAACGAGCGATATTTCGCGCTGCTTCGGGTCGAGGCGATCAACCGTACCGATCCCGAGCATCATGCCAACCTGATCATGTTTGAGGATTTGACTCCTCAGCACCCAGAGACCCGTCTTAAGCTGGAAACCGGGCCGGGCGACTTGAGCATGCGGATTGTGGACCTGGTCTCCCCGGTTGGGAAAGGGCAGCGGGGGTTGATTGTTGCCCCCCCACGGACCGGTAAAACGGTTCTTCTTCAGCAAATGGCCCGTTCCATCCTCAAAAATCACCCTGAATGCTATGTTTTCGTTCTCCTTATCGACGAGCGGCCCGAGGAAGTGACCGAAATGGAGCGATCCGTCAAGGGGCCGCGGACCGAGGTGATCAGTTCCACCTTTGATGAGCCCACCTCCAGGCACATCCAGGTTAGTGAAATGGTCATCGAAAAGGCCAAGCGCCTTGTCGAAGAAAAACAGGATGTGGTGATCCTTCTTGATTCGATCACCCGACTTGCACGCGCCTACAACGCTGAAGTTCCCAATAGTGGCAAGATTCTCTCGGGTGGGGTAGATGCTACCGCGCTTCACAAGCCAAAGCGGTTCTTTGGCGCCGCGCGCAATATTGTCGAAGGGGGTAGCCTCACGATTTTGGGTACGGCCTTAGTTGACACTGGGTCCCGTATGGACGAGGTGATTTTCGAAGAATTCAAGGGAACGGGCAACATGGAACTCCATCTCGATCGCCGCTTGGTCGATCGGAGGGTTTACCCGGCAATCGACATCAACAAGTCGGGAACCCGTAAGGAGGAGTTGCTTATTGGAGAACTCGACCTAAAGCGCAACTACATCCTGAGGAAGGTTTTGTCCGACATGAGCCCCATTGAGGCGATGGAACTTTTGACCAAGAGTTTGGGCAAAACCAAGACAAACGCCGAATTCCTCCAGACCCTTGGAAGCTGATTTGTCGTAAGATAATGCCCAAGGGGGAGTCTGATCATGCCAGTGGTTCACGAGGGTACGCTTGTCCCAACGCCTGGGCGAATTCTAATCGTTGCAAGCCGTTTTAATCAGTTGGTAGTAAACCAGCTGGTTACGGGTGCTTTGGAGGCATTGGGCCGCCATGGTATTCCTGAGGCAAATGTCGAAATCGTTAGGGTTCCAGGGGCCTTTGAAATTCCGCAGGCTGCCCAAAAGGCCCTTAAAACAGGTCGTTTTGCCGGCTTGATTGCTCTTGGTGCTGTAATCAAAGGCGACACCGATCATTACGACCATATCGCCCACTCCGCCACCAATGGTTTGAACCGGGTTGCGATGGACCTGGGTTACCCGGTTGCCCATGGGATTCTCACTTGCAACACCACCGACCAGGCAATGGATCGGGCAGGTCTCAAGTCAGGGAACAAAGGATACGATGCAGCCCTTGCCGTTTTGGAAATGATCAATCTTTTTGGCCGTTTAGGCTCCTAAAGTACTCACCATTCAGCCCTCGGGTTACCCAGGAATACAGCGACTTCATGATTATTCGCCGAAGATCAAAGGCCCGCGAAGTGGCCCTGCAGTCCCTTTTTCAGTTGGAATGCCCCAGGCGCTCTCCATTCCCTTACGAGGAGTTTGTCAAAAGGCGCCTGCTGGAGGACACCCAGCTTGCGTTTTGTCGCCAACTGGTGATGGGTTCGCGCGCGCACCACCGGGAAATTGACGACCGGATCAGTCATGCTGCGGAAAACTGGCGAATTTCCCGAATGGCCGGTATTGACCGGAACATTTTGAGAATGGCCGCATATGAGTTGCTGTTTCAGCCCGCCACTGCGGGGCGTGTCGTTATTGACGAGGCTTTGGAGCTAGCCAAGAAGTTTGGATCGCTGGATTCGGCCAAATTTGTCAACGGTGTTCTGGACAGGCTTTGGCGCGGCATCCCTTCGAGGTCAGGTGAATTTGCCAAGTCTTCCCCTGAAAAAAGTTCAACCGACCCGGAAATCCGCCCGGCTGTAGAAGAGTCGACAAATCCCGAAGAAATTGTTTCACCCATTGCAGATGCCCAAATGGCAAAAGGCGGAGAATGACAAGGGGAGCGCCTATGACGGCCCTCTTCTCCTCCCTGGCGCGTCCTAAAGCCCATGGCCGCGCCGACCTTCATATGCACAGCACTTCCTCGGATGGAAAGTATTCCGTTCGAGAGCTGGTTGACCTGTGTGCCCGCGCCGGCCTTTTGGTTATGGCGGTTACGGATCACGATACGTTGGGATACTTTGGAGAATTGTCGGACTTGGCCCAAGCCCGTGGAGTTCGGGCGATTTGCGGTGTAGAAATCACCGCAAATATTCATCAAAAAGATATCCACATCCTTGCCTACGGGTTGGATAATCAGAACCACGAAATCAATTTGCGCCTCGAAGAGGTTCGCAGGTCCCGGTTTGAGCGATTCCTGTCCATCCTCGATCGTCTCGAAGCCAAGGGTTTGAGCGGATTGACTGCCCACCGGCACGAAGCTGTTGACACACTGAAACGCCACCCCGGGATGGCCCTTGGCCGAAGAAATATTGCGGAAATACTTGTTAGCCTGAAACATGTTTCTTCCCTGCGCAACGCCTTTGACCGCTACCTCAAGGATCCCGCGGTGGTCGGTATCCCGAAGGAAAACCTGAGCGCCACGGAAGTGATCCGCCTGGTACGCGATTCGGGAGGGATAACCTCCTGGGCCCATCCGCCTGAAAATATGGTTCCTTCCTTGTTGCCCGAATTGGCCAGCATGGGAATGACCGGGCTTGAAGCGGAATATCCGGATTTCAGGAATTCCTGGACGCGAAAGCTTCGCGCCATGGCCTCGGATCTCGGATTGCTGGTCACAGGGGGCAGCGATTGCCATGGGCCCGGTGCCCGATGGCCTGGCTCCACAAGCATTGGGGGCAAGGACCTCGAAACTTTTCTTGAGGCCCTTTCTTGAGTAATTGGGAATAGCGTAATGTTTCGTGCACTTTATGAACGACTAAAAACCGGGTTGGCCCGCACCAGGGACCTCTTTTCCGGAATCGCCGGGCTTTTCACCGGCAAGGGACGGGTTGACCGAAACTTCCTCGCCGAGATGGAAAAAAGGCTGCTCCTGGCCGATGTGGGCGCCACGGCCACAAGGGAGATCGTCAAACAGGTCGAAGCCGCATTCCTCGACAAGGAAATAGGCGACGACCTTTCGGGGTTTGTTCGCGGTCTCCTTCTGGAAATGTTGACAGGCGAGGGACTCGAACTCGGGAAATCAACTTCCGGTCCCACTGTGATCCTTGTCGCCGGTGTCAACGGATCGGGAAAAACAACCTCCATTGCCAAACTTGCTAACCGGTTTTGCAAAGAGGGGAAATCGGTGGTCGTTGGGGCCTGTGATACGTTCCGTGCGGCGGCGGTCGAACAGCTTTCCACCTGGTCCCAGCGAATCGGCTGTGAAATCGTTAAGGGGCAAACCGGTGGAGATCCCGCCAGTGTCGCTCATGATACCTGTGAGAAGGCGATTGCCAAAAACATCGATATTGTGATCCTGGATACCGCCGGAAGACTTCACACCCAAACCCACCTGATGCGGGAACTCGAAAAGATTCATCGCGTGGTCCAGCGGAAAATTCCGGGGGCGCCCCACGAAGTCCTTTTGGTTTTGGATGGAACCAATGGGCAAAACGCCCTGCTTCAGGCCAACCAGTTCACCAAAACCGTCGCTTGTACGGGGATTATCCTGACGAAATTGGATGGTAGCGCAAAGGGTGGTTTTGTATTTTCCATCCGGAAAAATCTTGGCCTGCCCATCAAGCTGATCGGGGTGGGTGAGGGACTGGACGATTTGGAAGCGTTTGATCCGGATTCCTTTGTGGCGGCCCTTTTGGACAAATAAATCCTTTCAAGAGCTCTTTTGGGGAGTCCTTTCATGAACAAATGGAGCAAGGTTCTGGTTACCGGAGGCGCAGGCTTCATCGGCTCCCATTTGGTCGATTTTCTGATCGATCAGGGTGCCGAGGTCACCGTTCTCGATGATCTCAGCAGCGGACTTTTGCCCAATCTGGAAGCCAACCTTGCCCGCAAGGAGCGCCCCGTCCGGTTTGTTCAGGGGAGCATCACCGACCCGGCAGCTTTGACCAATGCCCTAAGCGGGGTCGATACCGTTTTTCATCTGGCGGCAATCGCTTCGGTCCAGGCGTCTGTCGAAAACCCGCTTGCCACCCACGAGGTCGGAACCACGGGAACGCTGCTGGTTTTGGAGGCTTGCCGAAAGGCCGGGGTGAGACGGCTGGTGTTTGCGGGGTCCAGTTCCGCCTACGGAAGGCCCGATACCGAGATTCAAACCGAAACCACGCCTTTGGAGCCTCTTTCTCCTTATGCGGCCAGCAAACTGGCAGGCGAGATGTATTGCCGGGCGTTTGCCCACAGCTATCCGCTGGAGACGGTGATTCTCCGGTTCTTTAATGTGTTTGGGCCCCGCCAAAGGCCCGACAGCCCCTATTCCGGTGTGATTGCGCTGTTTGCCAAGGCTTTGACCGAGGGGCGCGTTCCGACGATTTTCGGGGATGGCAAACAGACCCGCGATTTTGTCTTTGTCGGGGATGTGGTCCGCTGCCTGGGGCTTGCGGCCCAAAAGCCCGGAGTGTCGGGGCAGTTGTTCCATGTGGGAACCGGCCGGGGAACCGACCTTTGGCAGCTGATTTCAGCCTTGAACCATACCCTGGGAACGGATATTACTCCCAAACTCGCGCCTGCCCGGGCCGGGGATGTGAGGCATTCCTGCGCCAGCATCGAAAAAACAAGGAAAATCCTCGATTGGGCGCCTTTATGTTCCCTGGAGGATGGCCTGGCCAAAACGATGGCCTGGATGTCCGGGAAATAGGTCTTCCGTCCGACGGATGTCGTTTAGGCGACCGGGTTCCCTTGACACGAGATTGCCTTAAGTGCATAGCAGGTCCAAGTGCCATACGGAGCTTGGACATTCATGGGGAATTTGCGCAAGGTTGCTTGGGGTTTGACCGCCCTCTTATTAGGGGGGTGCGCCACAGGCCCGATCATGAACAATCCCAAACGGATTGCTCCTGATGCCATCCCCACAGAAAACCCGGCGTATGTTCCTCTTGGTCCGCCTTCTTATGGCTTTGTCTTTGAGCAAACGCTCGACGCTCTTGATGACATTTATGAGATCAGTTACGCCAACCGTTATGATGGTCGGATCGAAACCCATCCGGTGATCGCGCCTGGTATTTTCCAGATTTGGAAAGCTGGCAGTCCCAGTTTCCATAATCGGCTTCAATCGTCTTTTCAAAGTATCCGCCATCGCAGCGTGGTCACCATCCAGTCTGCCCAGGATGGTGGATTCTTTGTTGATGTAAAAGTTTACCGCGATTTGGAAGATGTTCCAACTCCACTTAAAGGTGCGGTTGGTGGAGCGGCATTCCGGGGTGATAGTTCGGTCCAGCGCCAACACGAAGTGGTTGAGGCGGCGACGCCCTCGGCGAAGTGGATCCCCATCGGCAGGGATCCCTATCTGGAACAGCTCATCCTGAAAAAGGTCGTCAAACTGACCGGCCCGAAAAGCGAATAGAAATCGCCTCGGGCTTTGTTTGGATTACAGAATCCGTACATCCTGAAAATCCTTAGAAACCTTCCTGGACCAATTTGGGCTTGGGAGGTTTTGTTTTATTTATCTCACGCAGAGCCGCAGAGATCGCGAAGCAAATCAGTCAACCATCCCCTCAGCCGGGCCCCCTGATTGTGGCTCCCCTTTCGCAAAGGGGAGTGGGAGGGGTTAACGAAAAAACATTACCTCACCCAGATCCGCCGCTCACCCAAATAAAAACGAAGCCAATACCCCATATTATCCTTCTATTTCCCCGCACCCCCCACCTATGGTTCCGAAGACCATTGCTTGATCGGAAACCCTACCACCCCGCCTAAACCTCTGCCCATTCCGCGCAAAGTAGCTCCGCCTGGGCCAGAACCGTTTTCACCGCTTCGTCCTGAAGATCAGGTGGATACCCGTACCGGTTCAGGATCCGTTTCACCATGACTTTGATCTTGGCCCGGGCGCTTTCCCTCAAGGTCCAGTCAATGGTGACACTCTTCCTGACCTGGGTGATCAGTTCCCCCGCGATGGCCTTGAGCTTGTCATCCCCCATCGCGATCACGGCGCTTTCGTTGGCCGCAAGGGCATCGTAAAACGCGATTTCATCCTCGGTCAGTCCAAGATCCTCGCCCCGTTTGGTCGCGGCATCCATCTCCTTGGCGACCTTGATCAGCTCTTCGATCACTTCGATCGTGGAGATGGCCCTGTTGTGATAGGCGTTGAGGGTCTTTTTCAGCTTGTCGGAAAATACCTTGCTCTGGACGAGGTTTCGCTTGCTGCGCACCTTGAGCTCATCCTTGAGCAATTTTTCGAGCAGTTCCGCTGCGACATTCTTGTGCTTTAGGCCGCGCACTTCCGCCAAAAACCGGTCGTCCAGAATGCTGATATCCGGCTTTTTCAGCCCTGAGGCGGTGAAGATGTCAATGATCTGCCCATCGGTTGAAATCGCCTTGGAAACAAGCTGACGGATGGCGGCATCCATCTGCTCGGGTGTCTTGCGGTTGTAAGTATTGTGTTTGTTGAGTGCCGCCTGGATCGCCTGGAAGAAACTCACATCATCACGGATGGCGGTCGCCTCGTCACTTGCCGCGCAAAGGGCAAATGCCGAGGAGAGTTCCAGCACCACCTGAACAAATCGCATTTTTCCATCATCCTGCTGGAGGATGTGTTCCTGTCCTGCGGGGATTAGGGCCAACCGTTCCGTAGGTTTGCCTGTCGTCCATTTCCTTCTGTCAAACCCATGGAACATGTCACAGGCGATTTGGTGCTTTTCCCGCATTACGGCAATCGCCTGGGCCGTATCGAATGTTGGGTCTCCTTGTCCCCCACTTTCGGTATAGGTTGCCAGGGCCCGCTTGAGCTGATCGGCCAGGCCGAGATAATCGACAACCAATCCTCCCGGCTTGTCCTTGAACACCCGGTTGACTCGGGCGATGGCCTGCATGAGACCGTGCCCCTGCATCGGCTTGTCCGCGTACATGGTGTGCAGGCACGGCGCATCAAAACCGGTCAGCCACATATCCCGGACAATGACAATCCGGAACGGGTCTTTACTATCCTTGTATCGGATGGCGAGATTTCGCCTTTTTTCCTTGGTGCGGATATGAGGCTGCCAATCGGGCCCATCGTCCGCGCTGCCGGTCATCACCACTTTGGCGATGCAGGTTTTCCCCTTTTCCGCCTCGGCATCATCATCCTTGGCCCCGGCCCACTCGGGGCGCAACTTGATCAGCGCGTTGTAAAGGTCGATGCAAATGCGCCTGCTCATGCAGACGATCATCGCTTTGCCGTTTAGGACTTCCACCCGTTTTTCAAAGTGGGCCACCAGGTCGGCGGCGATAAGGGCCACCCGTTTGGGGTCCCCCACCAACGCTTCCAGAGCGGCCCATTTGGTCTTGAGCTTTTCCTTCCGGGTCAGCTCCTCCCCTTCGGTGATCTCCTCGAATTCTGCATCGATTTTGGGGAATTCCGCGGCATTCAGCGCCAGCTTGGAAATGCGGCTTTCGTAATAGATGGGAACGGTCGCTTTGTCGGCAACGGCGCGCTGGATGTCGTAGATGCTGATGTAATCACCAAAGACCGCCCGGGTATTGGCATCCGTCTTTTCGATGGGTGTTCCGGTGAAACCGATAAAGGAGGCGTTGGGCAAGGCGTCGCGCAGATTGCTGGCGAACCCATAGGTCATCTCGCCCGTTTTCTCATTCACCTTACCCCCGAAACCGTATTGGCTCCGGTGCGCTTCGTCAGCGATCACAACAATATTGGGCCGGGCGCTCAGCCCCGGCATCACTTCGCCTTTTTCCGGCATGAACTTGTGAATCGTTGTAAAAATCACTCCGCCGCTGGCAACACTGAGCAGTTCCCGCAAGTGCTCCCGGCTGTGAGCCTGAACGGGGGTTTGTCCGAGAATGTCGTGACACCGCTTGAATTGACCAAAGAGTTGATCGTCCAAGTCGTTGCGATCAGTGAGAACCACCAGCGTAGGGTTTTGCATCGCCTGATGACGGACGATACGCGCGGCATAAAAGAGCATCGAATACGATTTGCCACTACCCTGCGTGTGCCAAACGACACCGGCCCGCCGATCCCCCGGTTTGCCCCCTTGATGGCGCCCCCTGGGCGACAACCCACAAGCCCTTACCGTCTCCTCCACGGCGGCATTGACGGCATGTAGCTGGTGGTATCCCGCAATGATCTTGTGAATTGAACCCGAATCGGAATCGTCCTCGAAAACAATGAAATGCTGAAGCAAGTCGAGAAAGCGTTGCCGCTCGAACACCCCCCGTACCAAAATCTCCAGTTCCAGGGAACTCTTGGGGGCGTCTTCGGTTCCATCAATGGTGCGCCAGATCTTGAACCATTCCTGGTTGGCCGTCATCGACCCGATACGAGCCTGCAACCCATCGGAAACAACAAGGACGGCGTTGTATTGGAGCAGGGTGGGAATTTCGGCTTTGTAGGTTTGCAGTTGGGCGTGCGCGGTCCAGATGGTGGTATCTTCATCGGTGGCGTTTTTCAGCTCGATAAGTCCCAAAGGCAAGCCGTTGACAAAAACGACAATGTCGGGCCGTCGGTGATGCTGCCCCTCGATGATGGTGAACTGATTAACGGCCAGCCAATCGTTGGCGGGAACTTTTGCAAAATCGACCAGTCGGACATGGTCTCCGGCGATACTTCCATCGGGCCGGGGATATTCGACGGGAACCCCGTCACGAAGCATCTGGTGAAAGGCCCGGTTCGTTTGGACAAGGGAAGGGGTGGCCACCCTAAGGACTTTGCGCAGGGCGTCCTCACGGGCCTCATCGGGGATTTTGGGATTGAGGCGCCCGATGGCTTCGCGCAACCTTCCGGCCAGAACGACTTCCCCATAGGTTCCCCGTTCGCCCTGGTTGGGTGCGAGGGGTTCCGCCCCAAGGCAGGAATACCCCAACTCCCCGAACCATTCGAGGGTGGCATCTTCGACAGCGGATTCGTTGAGGGTCATGGGTTCACGGTTTTGCGTTTAAACAAGAAATCCATTGAAAATGACTGAACTGGGCATGCCGGCGCTCATTTTGTCGGTTTGCTTTTAAATAAGAAATCAGGCCCAGAATGGCACATAATTCCGGTAGCAGGTGTTCATCTTCGGAGCGGACAGTCAGCAGTGCATCAATCTGAGGAATCGTCGCCGGCATGGTCAGTCACCAGTTTGAATGAGATTTCCCAAGTCCGCCACGCTCAACAGCAGCGTGTCGCAAAGGTGGCCGAGGTTGGGGGATTGGGTGGCCTGGTTCATCCGCCGAATACACTTGCGTAAGCGTTCCACCCGCTCCACCCCGCCAAACGAATCCCGCTCAGCCGCCGGTTCACCGGGCGCGAGGTGCGGCCCGTGCCCGACCGCATAGCCCAGCTCCCCGAACCATTCGAGGGCGGCGTCTTCGACGATGGATTCGTTGAGGCTCATTGTTACTTCAGCGACTCAAACCCCTTCCGGATGATCGCAGCCATCAGCTTCCGACGTTCGATCAGAAACGTATCATAGGCCATCGCGTGCCAGGCTTCGGGTAGAGCATGGTGCTCGTGCATTCGGCACCATTCTTCCGCCGAAAACCGC
>CAMBMH010000051.1 GCA_945868575.1 Singulisphaera sp. GP187
ACACGTTTCACCCTTCCCCTAGCCAGCGTTCCTTATTTGCAAGAAAAAACCCACCTTCCAGTGGTAGTCGACCCAAGCCACGGAACGGGCAAGTCCTCACTGGTAAAATCGATGTCTCTCGCTTCGATCGCCGCAGGCGCAGATGCCCTAATCCTTGAGGTGCATCCCAACCCGGAAAAGGCACTCAGTGACGGTTATCAATCGATCAGCACCACGGCTTTTCGCCAACTTATGAAAGAGGCAAAAAACTTGGCGACTGCCTTGGGCAAAACGATTGGCTAAAATCTCAATTAATAATTGTTGAGGGCGGCAATCCGCGGGAATTTAAAGGGCTCGCGAGGCCCCCGAAACCTTGATTTTGGCGCCGGGGCCGCTTTGCATCGAACGCACTCGGATCCACAGGATGGGCAAGGCCGGGACTCGATCACCTGTTGTTCATAAAAAGACATCAGGGGCATTTGCCAATGCAGGTCGCATTGGCCGCATTCCACAGAAACTGCGTCCACCCTGTTCACTCCGTGAACCCTAATTGGGAGTCAATTCCATTGGCTCCCCGGCCCCCAATTTGGTGGCGCAATAGGATTTATCGGCCACTCCAAAAGGAAAGTTGAATGTCAGCACAATACAAATTCACCTTCGGTCCATGGAATATCAGCACAGGTTCCGACCCTTTTGGACCTCCGGTGCGGGCTGAGGTTCCTTTTGCAAACAAGATTTCCGAATATAAAAGGCTCGGTTTTGACGGCGTCCAATTCCATGATGATGATGTGGTTCCAGCCGACGTCACCTGGGCCGAAACCGAAAAGGGCGCGAAAACTGTCAAGAAACTCCTTGATGACCATGGCCTTTTTTGTGAATTCATTGCTCCCCGCCTTTGGGAAGACGCAAGGACCATAGATGGCGCGTACACAAACAACAATCCTGCGGAAAGAAAATACGCTCTTGAGCGATCTAAAAAGGCTGTAGATATTGCCCACATTATGGGAACCAAGGACATCGTCCTTTGGCTGGCACGCGAAGGTACCTACATTCGCGAAGCAAAATGCCCTATTACCGCTTCCCAACGGATTCTCGAAGCGGTCAACACGATTCTTGACCACGACAAAACGATTCGCATTCTTGGCGAAATGAAGCCCAACGAGCCAACCGATAGTGCCTACCTTCCTACTGTTGGGCACTTCCTGGCTCTTTGCTACCGGACGATTGACCCTTCTCGATCAGGTGTACTTATCGAATCGGCACACTCGATTCTTGCAGGAATCGATCCCTCCGAGGATATGGCCAATGCCCTTTGGCATAATAAACTTTGGAGCGTTCACTTGAACGACCAAAACGGCCTGAAATATGACCAGGACAAAACCTTCGGGTCGGTTGATCTTCGAAGAGCATTCAATCAGGTTTGGGTTCTGGAACGATCCAATTACAACGGCTGCATTGGTCTTGATATCAAAGCAATGCGAACCACCAAATCAGATCGCCAAACAGCCCACCTTAGCAATAGCCTTGAGTTGTTTAAGCGCTTGGTGGAAGTTGCCCGATCTGTTGACGCTGCCAAAGTCGAAACTTTCCGGGAAAGCCGGGACTATGAAGGCTTGGAGCTTTACATTGTCAATCGCCTAATGGGTCGTTAATCTAATCTCGAATCCAAAATGAAAAGGGCCAGGATCAATATCCTGGCCCTTTTCATTGTTTCATAAAAAATCAGACAGTAGAGAATTAACAAAAAATCACACACCCGATTTTGGCAGAATGTAAAGAGTTAATTAATCACCAGGAACGCTTAGCCTCTTCCACTTTTGGAAATCCTTTAAAGCCCCGGCAAACCTGAATCCAAAAATTTGCGACCGGATAGCCTGATGGGGTTCGGTATATAACTTCCCGGGTTTCGGAAACAGATTCAAAAGAAGCTGCCAGTCGTGGCGGAAGGCCACCCACCACAATAAAATCTCTTCCCATAAATTCTTCAGGGTAATCGATGGGGTTGTTCCAAAGGTCGTATTGGCTGTGTCGGTCACCCGCGACCAATCCAATGGAATAGGCTTGGGGATGACCTTTGCAATAGACTCCAAGTTCCCCGGGAATTGACCAGTGTGTTGCGGTAAGGATTGGTTCCTTACCCGATTGGGATAAATCTTCCCGCACCTTGTCGACTTCCCCGGCAAGAAACCTCCATCCGCGCAAACGGCAAACAGGGTCAAGTCTTCGCAATGGAGCCGGCTCCAGGCTGGTGGGCGCTGGCAAAAATTTAACTAAAATCGGATAAACAAAATCACTTTTGTGAACAATCAACACAAGTAGCGATCCAAAACCAAGAAAAGTTAGCAAAAACAACATGGTACAAACACGCCAAGACTTTGATGTGGACTCCATTTGGCGTGAAAGAAAATAGGCACATAAAGGTAGCCCAGCCAAGTAGGCAGTAACAGGCCAATTCACTTCTCCCCCGCCTGTCCTTACACTGAAACCAAAAAACAGGAGGAACATGGGGGCAGACATCCACCACAGGAAAGTAATCCCTGAACTGGGAGACTTTCCGGGGAGGTATGCTGACATTGAGCAAACCCAGGTAACAAACCAATACCCCAATAAGAGGGCCGTTTGTTCGCCCACATACTTGAAAGGCCCGATCCAGTGTTTCGTATTGTCGTGTGTAACTCCCGCAAGTTGGCCTACATGGGCAAAGGTAACCCCAGCGTGTTGCCAGTTCCACCATAGAATGGGAGACGCCACAACTATCGCTACCATGCCGGATATCCAAACCCATGGCTGAAGCAGGTTTTTCCTGTGAGTAGCGGAAAAAATCAAAAATAGACCCAAGCTGGGATAAAAGACTGCCATAGTGTATTTTGCCAGGATACCTGACCCAACAATGACTCCGAGTAAAACCCAAGCTCGTTTGCTTTGCCTATTCAAGGCCCACCAAGCCAATAACAACGCTGCTGCCCAAAGGCATGTATAAGGGGAGTCGATTGTCATGATGGTGGAAACGGCAGCAATAGGCGGAATGGTTAGGGCCGAAACAACAACAAGCAATCCAAGCTTTTTTGAACCGAGAACTTCTTCTGTCAAGCGGCAAAGAAAAAAGACAAGAAATGTGCCAAAGATTGCCGCCGGAGTCCGGATGGCGGCGGTGAGTGAACCGGTGAGTTGCTCCGACAATCCCCCGAGGGTAAAATTTGCGGCTGCGATAACCCAAGCGACCAATGGCCCCTTGGAGTAATAACTCCAGTCAAGGTGCCTGGACCAATCCCAATAGTGGGCTTCGTCCTGGGCCAGGTCATAATCCGACCAATACCAGGTATGTACCAAATGAAGGACAAGAGAAACCAGGATGAAAAGCCGCGAATATCGCCCAGCTGTTTCCTGGCTTAAATGGGAGAAAGGTTTGGAAAACGCGGTAGCCAAGTATCATCTCCATTAGTGCACCCACAATAGCTTGAATCCAGTTCCGGGATCAAGGGGCAGAAGTGCCCCCCAAGCCACCTCCACCCCGGACAAAAAAACCAAATTGGTATGGCGCCCATTTTTGGCTTTGGCAATGATGTTGCACATCGAAAAAGGAGGGAGATTCCCATGCGTAATTTGTTTGCACTGGTGGGATTGGTTGTTGTGGTTTTTGGAGTTTTGGGCTGGTACAAGGGCTGGTACAGCGTCACCTCGGACAAGGGGACTTTACAAGTCGAACTCAATAAAGCAAAGGTATTAAGTGACGGAAAAAAGATGGTCGAAAAAGGGGAAGAAATTTTGAATAGTTCCGATAAAACTACAGCACCAAAAAAATAATTCAGCTTTCCAAAACGATTCGGGCTGCCGAAGTCAGGTCGTCGGCCCGAATCACAAACAGGCCAGGCCCCGTCCAATGGTGGAGGCTCTCCTCAAGGACGGTTTCGTATTTATTTAGTTCTCTATCAGCAAATCTTACCCAAATCGGGCGGCCCAAGGCACAAAATCGCCAAGCCAATTGTTTACCCAGTTGATCCCAAATATCCAAATCCAACAAAATCCTGTCATTCTCCAAAACAATGCCGGATAAATCCACCAGGATTTTGGCGCTGCTGGAAATGCACTCGAGAAACCTGTTGGACTGCCTCTCCTTGCCTTCGGACAACGATATTAAAAGATCAGCCGCACCCGAATCCACGATCAGATCAAATTCCGTTTTACTAAGCATTACTGGAACACAGGAGGACAAGGAGTGTTCCACCTCCCATTCCAATCCCCATGGAGTTTCCGATGGGGGAACCTGGGCGGCTTCGGGAAAAACATGGAGAATTTTAAAAGATTTCATGGGAATTTTCTTAAGCGTTGAGCTGGTCAATAGCGAACAATGAAATCGAGCATGAACCTGAAATCTTCCATGGCGCGCCTGGAGGTACACAGAAACTCAAAAGCCCCGCCAATTTGGAAATTTTCAGTAAATTTGTATCGCAGCCCTGGTGCCAATGTCAGGTTTGTCAAACCCTTTACCTCGGACGCCCCAACATTGAAAAGGTCACCTGAATTAGTATTGATTGGAACAACATTTCCATTTCCAAGGAAACTCATCAGATTCATTTCCAAGGTAGGATACCATTTGTGCATGTTGGCAATGTCGTAATCTACATGTAAATTTGTATTAAAATAAGTTGTTCGGTCACCGTTGACACTAATGGGAACACCAATCGTTCCCATGAGGTTTATACTACCGTAACTTGTTCGAAACATATTTTGGGCGGCACTGATATAAGGGTTAAGGGACGCTCCTCCGGAGTTTTGCCCAACCTCACTACCAGCGGGAATTTGAATCTGAAGACCGGTAGCCATTACGGTGTGCGTCCTTTCGTTACGCAAAAAAGTCCATTGGGGGGTAAGCCAAACTTCAGAAAAACTGCTTTGGCTACCACTTAGTGACCCTCCACCAGAATCTACCAAACTGGAATCCATCCAAACACCACCAAATTTATCAATCTTCAGGCTCAATTTCTCTGTAATTGCGACGGACCCCTGAACACCAAACCAGTAAATATTGCCACCATTAAAAACAGGATTTGCTGATGGTATGTGGTTATACAGAAAGAGGGGTTTAATTTGTGTTAATGACCTGGGATCCTGAAAAAGAAAAGGGCTCGAAATCGGACTGGAAAACACATCAAACGCATGATCCGATTGAAAAAGCTTTCTTTTCGAAAAGCTGTTCAATGCCAAGGCATCTTTGGTATCTTCCCACCATGCCATGTTGGAATTAGGGGATCCAGATGCAGGTGGCGGCGGCAATCCTGGCGGTCCACCGGGAGCTCCAACTGGTGGAGGCGTACCAAAAGCAGGCGGCGGCAACGGGGCATCGGCCTGGGTTAACCGAATTGGAGTTGTAGTTGATGAGGTCGAAGATGGAATGACGGTTGCCGGAAGGGGCGCCCGCCCTGTTGAGGGTGGAGGGGGAGGCGGTGGAACAAAAGCCGACGGCGGATATGCCGTACCACCTGCTGGCGCAATTAGTGGTGACTGGGTGCCTGAAAGAACACCTTGAACCGGCTGAAGAGTGTTTTCCAGAACTGGAACCGGCGCTCCAAGAGTTGCCGAGCTCCCCTGAATTACTACTGGTGCAGCAAAATTGGGAGCATTAGCCATGGTTGGAACCGGCGCGACCTGAGCCGAAATTTGCCCAGCAAAAGCCAAAGTCCCAAGCAATAACGCCGCGATCAGTTGTTTTGATCGGCCTGACACGGCATACCCCCGTTCCACACCACTTATGAATTACCTTACCCGCAAAGCTTCAGCCTGCAGGAATCGAACTCCCTATGCACAAAAGGGGCAACCATGTCCAGATCAAATTGCCGCTAATGACTGGGGTCAAATACCCCAGGGCCATAACCGACGGTTAAAAAGCTTGGATTTTTTGATCATTTCGCTTGAAAACTGCTTGTGGGCTTCTCGTTTTCCTTGGACAAAATCTCCTGCACTTCCTCGGGCCAGCTGGAGCACCAATCTTATCCCATTCCATAAAAACCGTGACCATTCCGCCATCGAAACATTGGATGGGTACCTAAGGAAAATCCATTCTTCATTGCGTGCCTGCAATTGCAAAAGATGACCTTTGGGCGGGCCATACGATTGTCCACCCGAATGGACCACCACCGCTTCCGGTTGACAGACGATTTCCCAACCTGCTTCCCTAAGCCTCAAAGAAACATCAATGTCATCAAAATAGGCGATAAAATTCTCGTCCCAACCTCCGATCTGGGATAAAGCCGAAACCCTAAAAAAACCAGCACACCCACCACAGGCCAACACGGGATGGATTCGTTTAGGAACCTGGATTGCCTTCTTACCCCTGTATCGTTTTCGAATTCGCCCCCAAATGTGGACCGTATCCCCTGCACTATCAACAAGATCCCCTGGCTTGTCATGCAATATCAGGGGGGCAACCGCAGCAATTCGGCGGTCTTTCGCCGCATCCAAAAGTGGTAGAAACCACCCAGGTTTTACAAACGCATCGTCGTTTAATAGCTGAACCCAATCGTGCCGAACTTTTGCCAACCCGCGATTTACGGCATGACAAAAACCTTGGGAAGGATTAACCCTAACAACTTCCAGGGAATAAGCGGACGAACATTCCTCCGAAATGCCGGTCAAATCGGGATTCCCATCTGCAACAATAATTATCTGCAGCCCTTTTGGCCCGTTTTCAACAAGGGATCTGAAACACCTCCGAAGAAGTTTTCCACCAAAACATGTAGGAATGACAACGGAAAACAATTAATAAAGCCCTATCTCATTGATGGGACCACTTTTGCATCATCCCTTGCGATGAAGTTCACCCGTTCCCAAAAGCGTGAAAAGGCGTTGAATGGCCGTGGCGGTTTTTCCTCTCGAGGAGTCTCGAAGGAGGGTTCCCAATGTGGTCCACCAAGCTTCACCGCCCCAATTCCCACAAAGCCGAGAATACCATGCACCAAGTGTAGCTTCGGTCCGCAGGATAAAACTCATTACTGCATGTTGCCACGCCGGCCAATGCTTTCGAGTATAAGTATATAAAGCCATCCTTGTTGCAACGCGCAAATGTCCAGGAACCTTACGTCTATGCAAAGGATGATGGTGAACAGCTGTAACCGATCTGTCTAAACCGACCCGCCACCCCCCCTGAACCGCCCGATGGCAAAAATCAACATCTTCGTAATAAAGGAAAAAGTCGGGGTCAAACCTACCCATAGCGGACCAACAGGCCTTGGTAATGAGCAAACAACAGCCCGAAGCCCAATCAACATGACCATCCTTGGGAAGCGTCAAGTGATACTTACGAAATCTTCTTGGCAAAATTCTCCGAAAAAGCGTGTTTAGCAAATCCGGAAATGGTCCGGTAGAAGGCTGAACCGAGCCCTCAGGATCCAACATCCCAAATCCGATCACGCCTTGATTCGAATAAAGATTACGCGATGATTCCCCAACATCTATCACCCTATCAAGGAACCCTTCTCCAACAGTGATATCTGGATTTAGCAAAAGAAGCCACTCACCACTAAAGCCTTCTGCACCAATATTTACGGCACGTGCAAACCCACGGTTGTTACGATTTCGGATTAAGCGGAGGTTGGAAATTTTATTCAGCTTCGCGACAACCGGATTGGGTGGAGAACCATTATCAACCACCACGATTTCAACCTTACCCGAGCGCCAACATTGGGATTTGCCCAATTGGCGCACCAAATCCATTGTCGAGGACCATTGCCTGTAATTGACAATAACAACACGAAGGCAAAAGGCACCCGTTGGTCCACGGGTGCTTTCCCCAAATCTACCCTGCAGTCGAGGCCCGAAAATGTCTCGTTTCATGGCAGGGCATTCCTTCCTTGGATCACCCTGGTTATTCGAACTTCACATTTAACCAAGCACTATGCCAAAATCCCATTCACAAACTAGTGAGTTTGGGGTTCCGTCGAGCAAACACCGCCATTGCAAGCCTCGCCCTTTTCGGCTTGGCAAGCTCCCGGTTCACTGCAACAAGATTCAGACTGAAGCTTAATGATGATGCGGATCAATTCCCGCTTGGCCCGCTTGAGCCGTTGCTTCCTGATGTAACCCGGCTTGTTCCAACCCATAATATTATCCTCCAAAAGTGTGATTTTAGCTACCCAACCGCTGCAAGCCAATGCGAATCTATCACCATTTTTGACAAGAATGGGAACTGCCCCCAATCTTTCCCCCCAGGATTACCTTAAAAGCGAATAATTGCGGCAAAGCAAGAGGGCTGATTACGCCTGAAGCAAAAAAAACACCAAAATACCCAAACAAGCCCTAGCGATAATGCAAGAAACCCTTGATCCCAAACCGAATTGCGTTCAAGATAAACACACACAACCTATTAAACGGAGGCTAACTCCATGACTCGGAACGCTTGGATTTGGTCCGCTTTGGCATGCTTGGGCTTTTTGCCTACGGCTTCTCGGGCGGACTATTACCTACTCATTATGGATTTAGCCAAAACTCCAAAATTTGACGGTGGAAGCTCCGGGGGCCAACCTGGAATGCCAGGCGGTGGCGAATCCGGTGGTGGCCCAGGCATGGGCGGACCCGGCATGGGTGGGGGCCGTCCGGGTGGAGGGCCAGGAATGGGGGGCCCGGGCATGGCGGGGGGCCGTCCGGGTGGAGGGTCAGGAATGGGGGGAATGCCCGGTGGCGCCGGGATGATGGGTGGAATGCCCGGAATGGGTGAAGGCGCAGCAGGGGCCGGCTTCTCTGGATTTGGTGTTTCCACGGGACCTGAGCAAAATCTGATTTACGCGATTATAGCATTCGGGGAAGAGCGCGAAGCAGGGGATGGCTTTTCAAAAAAACAGCAAATGTTTCAGGCCAAATTGGATAATGGGATGCCGGTGGTGGCAACTCACGCCTTGGGCGGTTCTTTGGCTGGAACGGTTTTGATAAATAACCCCCAGTTCAACATTTCCGTTGTGCCCTTATCGAATTCCACCAAGACTGGTCGCGCAAAGGAGCCTGCGGTTCGTTTAACTCGAGCCCGATTTGATGCTTATATCAATACTGTAAAGCAAGTCAGCTCATCGTCTGGAACGATGGATATTGCCAAATGGGCTCTTGAACATGGGCTTTTGGATAGTTTTCACGAATACATGATAAAACTCCCGACTCGGGATGATTTCAAATCAAATCCGGGTGCAGTTCGTTTATACGGAATTTATTCACGCCTTAAAAAAGATATCGATGTGCGAGGAGCCAAAAATCCCTCCGAGAATATTCTTTCACGGTTAGGATTGGACTCCAAGCATGTTGTGGAAGGCATCGATGACCCCAAGGCCCATTACATAATCGTTTCGCCCGGCGATGTGGATGATCTCAAAGATCGCCAAAAAATGCTGGAGGACCATTTCCAGGCGTTCTTTTACACATTTGCCTTGAGGGGTATTGACCTGAAGGTTCCCGAGGAAAAGCTGGCCGTTTATTTTCCCAAAAATGACGGAAAAGTATTTAAGGAGATGACATCTCTTTACCAACCGGGATCCGAATCAAGCTCCGGATTTCTTATTAGGGGAAGTAACACTCTTGTAATTACCCCAACCCGGGATGATGCCAACTTTATTGCATTAACCCGACTGCTTAAGCCCTTTTGGGAAAGGGGTTATTCGAAAGAGGTTTTACTTAAACTCCCGCCTCCCAAAACCGGTGAGCCTTTTTTCGGGAATCTGATGGCTGCCATACAGGCCAAAGCAATCCCGAATGTTCCCAATTTCATGGTTACACCAACCGCCCAAAGCGAAGCTGTCTATGTCATGATGGCCAACATTCTGAGAAAAAGCCTTCAACATGAGGCCGAATTAGCCGCCATTACCAATTACGCTACCCGTCAGTTGGCCCAGGCAACCGGATTGTTCCCTGAGGGGATTTTGCCCCCAGCTTGGTTGGAAAATGGGTTAGCGAACTATATGGAAACTCCCATGGGAACCCCTTGGCGGAGTGTTGGCGGGCCAAACAGCTTGATGGTTCCCGCGTTTCGACGCCACCGAAAAGGAGCACTGGCAAAAGGAGAAACTAATCCAGGCGAAATCGTCCAAAAAATTGTTACAGACCATTACTTTATACAGGCGTCAAAAAACCTCCAGGATAAAAGCGCGATGACTTTGGCCCAATCCTCGGCTTGGTCATTTACACACTACCTGATTAACCAAAATCCGGATGGCTACAAAAAATATTGCGCCATGCTTGAAGGCTTGGCTCCCGGGGTCGAAGCCGCACCCAAAATTTTGGACGAAATATTTGTGAAGGCTTTCGCCAAAAATCCAAACGCAACGCCCCAACAGATCTACAACGATTTGGGTCGTTCCTGGTGGGTAAACAACCAATTCCAAATAGACAATGCAGACACCTTGGTTACCAATGTAAGACGAATGCAAAAGGAATTTGGGATTGAGGAAGCTACGGCGAATTCGCCTATAAGCCTTCTAAGTCTTCTTTCAGGGCTTTCTGTCCCAGCCACACCACAAGCTGGTCCAACGGGTGGTCCAGGTATGCCAGGAATGGGTGGCCCAGGCATGCCCGGTGGTGGCAAACTGGGAGGAGCTGGTGGAGCCGGCAACTCTCCAGGCGCGATTGACTAAAACGCTTTCCATGAACTCAAAAAGCCACGCTAATTGAAAACTTGGCGTGGCTTTTTTTATTTGAGTCATCCTTTTAGTTTTGGACAACCTCAGTGGATTGGGGGGTTGTATTTTTAGTGAATCCGAAAACCAACCAAAGCGCCACACCTGCACCTAAAAGGAACAAACTTGTGTTTGATTCCAAACCAACAGGGCGTGGATCGTTTCTCAAAAGTTCATTCAAACCCCGGTGTGCTGCGTAGCCAATCATGAATAAGGAAATGATTTGTCCTGGTTTTGGCCTAAGGAAATCCTCAGCAGCAAGTAGCAAACCTAACAACAGCAGCATACTTACCGTTTCATAAATTTGTGCGGGCACCAAACCTATGGTCCGTGGTACATATCGAATTACCCGAGTAGATTCATTCGGGGCGGTTCCCTGAACCTCAAGAACCATCTCATTTTGCCCCTCGGGCCAGCCTTGCATAAATATCGACTCTGCATCCTGAACAGTGGGGACCTCCTTCCCCAAGATTGCCAGGATTCGGTCTCCAGCTTTCAAACCAACATGCTCGGCAGGCGAGCCCAAATCCACTTTTCCAACCTGGGGAATTGCAGTCAATCGATCGTTTTTCCATGTAAAACCAGCGGCGGCTTGAAGCCCATCTCCGGAGATACTTGCTCGCGGGGGCGAAGGAAAAGGAAAGTGAATTGCCATACAGGGGCATTCGGGAGTCGCAACCATTCCAAAACAACATCCGTTCAATAAGCAACCTATTCTCCCCAAGGCAATTCCCAGGGCAAGTGAAGGGGCTAGGACATCCGCCAAAACTTTCGGATTAATTCCTAATGGCCGACACCGATACCACCAAAAAATCAAAAACGCGATAAAACCCCCGCCAAGCGACCCATAAAGGATAATACCACCCTTCCAAATCTTAAAAAATTCAATGGCGTATTCAGTAAGGGAAAGCCCGGGGAGGTGGTTCCAAAGGAATAAAACCCTGGCCCCCGCAATTCCTCCAACAAATAGAAAAATGGTCAAGTCAGAAACAAGTTCGACAGGTATGCCCCGTTGTCTGGCCCTTCTGTTGGCCAACCAGGAGCCGCCAACAAATGCAAGAAATAACATCAGGCCAAACCCAAATATGGGTATGCCCGCAAAACCCTGTATTGGAACCCAAATGCGAAATAATACCTGATTCATGGATACTGGAAATCCTTTCCAAAAGTCGGGCTATGGGACAGGTTTCGTTGGTATCAGGGGGGCAAATTGCAACTCTGGCGCTTCACCCAAAAGATCCACATCCAAAAGGCCAATCCGACCCTGATCCTTTAGCCTGGTAAGAATCCGGGATGTCTCCTCTTCCCAAATTCGCCTGAAGTGAGAAACTCGATCAGGATTTTCCCTTAACGCCCCAAGGCGAAGCTCAAACCGTTCCACATCCTTTTTCGCCATCTCTCTGGATGCAAATGCATCCGCCTGGGCAGAGGATTTTTGTCGATATGCTTCAGAGCGTGCTTGTTGGAGAGCGGTTTGATTATCCTGTTGGGCTTTGGTGACAAGGGTTTGACGATTTGCCTCACTCCTTGAAACCAAATCGAACGACGACTGAACTTCCTTTGGTGGCCCCACCCGGGCTCCAGTGATTTCAAGGATCCTGATTCCCAGTTCCGCCTCAAAAGGGCCCTCACGCAAGCGTCGGGTCAATTCACCCGCCAAACTGATCCTCCCCTCCAAAAGCAGTTGGTCAACCCCTCGGACCGCAGCCCATGTGGCCAATAACGACTCGACTTCCCCGCGAAGCAGTTCCTCCCGAATCCTGGACTGGAGCTGATACTGCCATAAATTTTGTCCGTCCGGCTGATAGCGAAGGGTCAAACCGGTCAGAATCAAGTTTTGATCACCAGTCACCAATCGGCCAGCCGGATTCGCCTCGGAATCCTCCTCGATGGCATCCCCAAGGGAGACGCTTTGCACACTATCCACCCTGACTTTAAAAACCCGGTCCATTCCCAAGGGAAGTGTCAAGTGGAGTCCGGGTTCAAGCAAAGGTTCGACCCGAGCGCCAAATCGCAAAAGCAAAGCTCTTTCCCCCTGGTTGACCTGAACCAGTGAGGAAAGTCCCAATGCCGAAAATAGAACCAATCCCAAGATCCACAGCATTCGGTTGAAAATCATGGCCGCCTCTCCAATGGCATGGGAGAGGGAGAAGGCTCCCGGGGGGGCCCCATAGGTCCCGTTGTTTGACCTGCCCCAACGGGTGCGCCCGGAGCTCCGGGACGACCAGGGTTGGGCGGGTTCAATAACAAGTCAAACAAATCCCTTTTTGTAGACAGGAATAGTGTGGTTTTATTATCCCCAAGAATTTTTCCGTACTCCTCCAGCTTGCGCAGGAAACCATAAAAATCCGGGTCGGATTTGAAGGCCTGATTTCGCAAGCGGTCGGCTTCCGACTCCGCCTGGGCACGAATTTTGATCGCCTCCGCTTCGGCACCCGAACGGATCTCGGAAGCAATTTTCTCCCCATCACTTCTGATTTTGGCGGCTTCCTGCTCGCCCTGGCTCATATATTCGGCGGCTTTTTTTTCCCGTTCACTAATGATCCGGTCATAGATCGCTTGCCTAACGGCGGAGGGATACCCGACTCTCCTGACCTGAAAATCTGCGATTCGGATACCAAAGTCTTCCTCGAAAGGTCGCAATTTTTCCAGAACCCGGTTCCTGATTTTTTCCCTTTGCAAAGGAACCCTTTGATTATCCTCATTGTCCAAAAGATCCTTTAGCTCCAAGCCTCCCACAATCGATCCAAGCTCCGATGAAATCCTTTGGGTAAGAATCTGGCGCGCCTCTTCCAATACACCAACACGCCTTGCAAATCGTTCCGCGGATTCCGAATTGGGTATAAGCCACGCCACAAATGAATCAATTGTCAGAGTCCGATCAATTGTATTTTTTAGCGCGTCCCTGGTGAGGAGTTCTGCCGGCGGCATTTCCAAAGCGAACATGGCGCGGGGAACCGAACGGAGAGTTTCAACCGGCCAGGGAAATTTGAAATGAAGGCCGGCCTCACCCTGTGTTGATCCATCATAAATACGGTCATGCCGCCCAAAACGGCTGACAATTACATACTCGGTGAAATCCACCATATGAAGAGAAGAGTAACCAATAAGAATCGCAAATATCCCTAAAACAAGGGTTAAAATAGTTTTCATTGCACCCTAATCCGAATGAAGTTATTGGTCATGGCTCGATCCGCCCCTCAAGTTTGTTATTTTGTCCCCCGGAGGCAGATTGCGCCCCGCTGGACAAAGGTCCGGCAAATCTGCCGAATTCCGCCGGCAACATCCAGAGCCCGGACCTTGTTGGTTGACGCAGCGTGTCAATCAGAACCTTTTCCCGTTGTCCAAGAGCTGGCGCAATTGCATCCCAAAACGCACGAAAATCCGTGAGGTATTCTGATCCTTTACGGGAAGAAACCCTCATGACAAAGGCCTCCAACCGCGCCCTGGCCAAGTCCAATTGACTTTGCCTTTGGGCTTCCGCCACTTTGATCACCCGGTCTGCTTTGCTTTTCTCTTCCCCCAAACGCCTTAAAACAAGGGTCTCAGCATCCCTGACCCTTTTTTGGCCATTTTCCATCGCCTTTGCCACCGAATGGTACGCCTGAACCACCTCGCGAGGCGGATGAAGGTCATGGACAGCCACATCATCAATTACCAGAGCGACCTGTCCCGGTTCCCCACCCCTTGTACTTCCGGATTCCCAGGCAATCCGTATTTCCTTGGTTAGCCATTGGGATAATTGCGATCGCGATTTTCCCAATAAATCATCCGATGTCTTACCGCCAAGGATTTTTCGCAAAATCGTTTCACTCCGCATGCGCACAAGGCCCGGATCTCCCCCCCCCAAAAGTTCAGCATCCGCAGGATTACCAATGTGGTAACGGACGGTAAGGAAGACCTCAACAAGGTTTCCATCTCCAGTTACAACGAGGGATTCCTCAGGGTACCGCGCCACACCCTCCTGAAGGTGGGAACTGGTCCATTCCCCCGCCCTCCCCTGTACCGTTTCCCCGGGGAGGATCACTTGCGATTTTCGGCGAAATCCCAATTCGACACTTCGGGTTTGATCGAACCGCGAAACTACCACCGATTCAATTGGTGTCGGCCAGCGAAAATGGAAACCCGGTTCAAGTTTTTCATTTTGAAGCGCCCCAAAACGCCTTACCAAACCAACTTCCCCTGAAGAAATTGTTCGTATGCCAGAACAGCCCCATGCCAGTAAGGCGACAATTACCCCCCCCGCAAAAATTCTTGGAAGGTGATGCTCAAATTCATGTAGCCAATGGTCCAAGTCAAACCAGCCAGCCAGCTTTCCAAAAAACCGGGAAACCCCAGGGGACTCAGTCCCTTGAATCGATCGCTCAAACCATAGCAATCGCATGGAGTTGACCAAAACAGCCAAGGAGGCGATTTGGTGGTAAACAACACCCGCAAGGGGGGATTGGCTTTCCCATGACGCCGGCACAATCCAAGGCCAAAGCCAGGAAGTCAAAACGATGCCAAGGATGTTCAGACCCAATGCATAGACAAGAATATTTTGCCGAATGACCGAAAGAGTTGCACGGGAAAGACGGACCAAAAAAGGGATCCTGCCAAGGGGTTCACCCAAAACCACAATATCGCTAACCTGAGCAGCCAAATCACTTCCATCCGTTCCAACGGCTATGGATGCATCTGCGGTTGCTAGCGCAACGGAATCATTGACACCATCACCAAGGAACGCCACCTTGGCTCCGGTTTCCTTAGTTTTTTCTATCCATTTGGCCTTTTCCAGTGGCAAAAGCCCCGCGTGGACCTCCTCAATACCAACCTTTTTTGCGATAATACCGGCAGATAATTCATTATCACCTGTTAACATGGCAAGAGGGGCAAAACCAAGGGCGCTCAGGTCTGAAATCATTGTGGAAGCCGTTGGCCGTGGCTGGTCCTTTGCAAGGATCAGACCCAAAAACACACCACCCAATGAGACGCCTAAACCACTTGCCGCTTCTGCTTGTAACCGCTCCAGGGCCCAGGTTCGGGCTTCCTCGGAAAGAGCCCCCTGCTCCTTCAGGAACCTGACACTACCTGCCAAAAGGGGTCCTTGCGTTGTATCCACCCCAACACCAAGCCCCGCATACTCGCGAATTCCACTTGGTGCTGCTTCCTCGATACCCCGGCGCTTGGCCTCGTTAACAACCAGGACAGCCAGGGGGTGATCGCTTCCCGCCTCAACGGAAGAAGCCAACCTCAACAGGGCATCTTCACCAATGCTCCCAATCTCGCCGGTATTTGACCACATTCGGATTCCGGCAAAATTCAATTTTCCCGTGGTCAGGGTTCCCGTCTTATCAAAAGCAAATGCACCGGTTTGTGCCAGCCGCTCAAGCGCCGCTCCCCCCTTGATAAGGATCCCTGTACCCGCAAGGCGACCCATGGCAGCGATCACTGCTGCCGGGGTTGCCAAAATCAGGGCGCATGGACATGTAACGACCAAAACCCCAAGGGCCGGATAGGCGGCCCGCCGAAAGGCTTCCCCCCATGGAAGTCGGAGTCCGTCAAAATCCCTAGCCGTAAATCCAAACCAGGCAAGGCCAACCAGGAAAGTCCCAACCGCCAGTACCATCACAATGGGAAGGAACCAACGAGCATATTGATCTGCAAGGCGTTCAATGGAGGCTTTTTTCCCCAAAGCACTGGCGGTCCATTCTGCGATTCGCCCGGCAACCGTGTGTTCGGCGATGCGTTTTGCCTCAATAACAAGGCGTGCTTGCAGGTTTACATAACCGGCCAAAACCTCATCGCCTGGACCCATTTCCATGGGCAAGCTTTCACCAGTCAGGGCCGAAGTATCGAGTGGACCGGTACCCTCCAAAAGGACACCATCAACCGGAACACGGGCGCCGGCTTTGACGCCGATTTTGTCCCCAACCCGAACTGCGGTGGTCTCAACCCTTTCGGAAGTCCCATCAGGAAGAATGCGCCAACAACGACTGGGACATAGCTCCATTAGCCCCCTAAGCTGGGATTTGGTACGCTCAAATGTCCACCATTCCAGACACTCCCCCAAAAGCCCAACAAGCACAACTTCTGCCGCGACAAGGTGTTCCCGCAAAAGAATTGAAGCCAAAGCTGCGACCGCAATTGCCATGTCCGCACCGGGACGCCCCTGGGAAAGGGAATCGAGTGCTCCATATAAAGCCCGGGCTCCCCCAATTACGGCCGCGAACAAAGCTGGCCGAATGCCCCATATTTCCTTGGGAATTACAGCAGGATCAAACCCGGACCAAGATATCCACGCGCTTGGGAGGTACCTGAGAAGGTCCCAGCACATCAAGACCCCAACAAGGATCGTTACAAAGGCAAGAACCCTTGGGCTCTCACTTTCCAGACAGCCCTCAGATTGGCGAATTTCGCGGTGCATGGAAACAGGACTACCTGATATTTTAAGGGTTGCCAACCGTTATGAAACGGGCCCACCGGGGTATGTCAACGATCTGCCCGGGAATGAACCGAAAACTCTTCCAATCATCATCCTAAACGGAATTTTTTTCATCAAAAGTGGTCTTCACTACCCATCTGACCGGCAAACCCTTCCAAATATTCACGCATTTCCTTCATCAAATCCTTGATCAGCAACCATTCGTAGCTTTAAGATGAATCCACGAGGATGCACCATGGCTAGGCGACAATTTGGCAAAAAATTGGGTAACCATAAATTTTGCCGCCCAACTTTCACCTGGCTCCTTTTGGGGTTTTTGGGTTCGTTATCTTCCCCCTTGCTCAACGCACAACCAACCAAAAGCCAGTCCAATTGGCCCGAATGGGTCAAAAAACTGGGTGACCCACACTTTCGCCAAAGGGAAATGGCGACTCAAGTCCTTCGTGATGCGGGAACCGAGGCTTTGCCCGCAATAAAAGCCGCCCAAAACGACCCGGATCCTGAACTTCGGGTGCGCGCCAGAGAACTTGCCTCGGAAATCGAAACAAGACAACTCCTTGATCCCAAAACTGTTACTTTGAAACTATCTAACGCCCCGGCAAAAGAGGTCCTTGACAAAATATCCAAACAAACCGGTTACCAAATCGACTTATGGAACCCACCCAACCACACCATCTCGGTTGATTGTGTAAGGGTGCCATTCTGGAAAGTTATTGACCAGGTTTCTGAACAGGCCGGGCTACATTTGCAACAAGGATATGGAGATGACCGTGTTCGCCTAAATCCAAATGGCTCAACTCCCCGATACATCGACTACTCAGGGCCGTTCCGGATCGCCGCCCAAAGCCTGCAGCAGAACAAATTTGTTGATCTCACAAATGCCAAGGCGGCCAATCGGACCGAAAATCTGACCCTTCAGTACACGGTGTTTAGCGAACCCAAAATGCCCATTCTTGGATTGGGTGAGGCCAAGATTTTAGCTGCATTTGATGGGGATGGGAATTCGATGATTCCCCCCATCCCCATCAACCCAACCGGAAACATTGGTGGATTTCGTGGTAGGTCCGTGAGCCGCTATGGAAACGGCTATCGCATGCTAAGCATGCAATCATCCATTAACCTCAAACGCCAAAATGATCGATGTAACGAGGCAACCCTGATAAGGGCCGTGGTTCCGGCAAATATCCTTGTTCAACAGGAAACCATTTCGCTTTCGAAGGACATCCTCAAAGAAAAGGGGAAAAAAATCGAAGCCGGCGGTTTCAGCATCCTCATGGAAAATATCACTATCGGGCCAAATGGTGGGCTTTCCATCAAAATGAACATCCAGGATCTTAGCAAGGACACTTCCGACATGACCTGGATGAACTCATTAAGCCAAAGATTGGAAGTCCGGGACGAAAAAGGGGGAAAACTCAATCTTTCCGGCAGCCATTGGGGGTCTAGCGGGCCAAGCTATGTGCAAATGGGTTTTGATTTTCAGCCAATAAATCCGGCTGCCGCTGGCAAACCGCAAAAATTCGAATTTTTATTTCATCAATGGAAGACCATGGAAACCCAAATCACCTTTGAGTTTAAGAACCTTCCATTGCCTTAGTGAATTTTGACAAAAGGCCATCGGCATCAGCAAGATTTGGCCTCGGCCCCCAGAACCGATGCAAACTCTCCAAATTGATCCATATGCCTTACCGATGATCGGTGCAGATGATCACCTTCCAAAAGTAACCGCATGTCATCCTGGCGGCCAATTTGAAACGATTCAAGAATTTTCTGAAAAGAGATCAGTTTTTCAGAATAAATAATTATGGTTTTATGTTCATCAAGTTGAACCTCGCGAATCAGGCCTTTTCTACGGGCCCGCGAGCTAATCACGGAAATTCCGGTGCAACCATCGTTCAGGAGAAGGTCCTCATACTCAAGGCAATGGCTTGAAAATATTGGCAGGTCAATCATTTTGCGGGTCAGGTCCCGCCCTTGACGCCCCGAAGGAGTCGGCGTTCCATCCGGCCCATGGGTCGATTCCAAAATAACATCAACAATATTTCCCAGTGGCTCAAGAAGGGCCAAAAACAGGTCCATTATTTTTTCTTGGGAAACGGATATTGCCAAAAGCGGAACTCGCTCCCCTTTTGGACCTTTCCACAATTCCCTGCGAAAACCCTCGATCGGATGCACCGGACTGCAAGGCCCGGGCCTAACCGCTTCGGTGAGCTGAAAAAGGGGCCTGGAACCAAGGGCAGCAAGGCCCTTTGAGTTGAAGGTATGATCCACCACGACACCACCTTTTCGATGGTTCGTGAGGCATCCGGCCTCGCCTCCCCACACAATCCATGGTGGGGTGAAAATCCAATGAACACAGGGGAACTATACGCCACAATCTGTGCATAAACCAGCTGGGAGCTCCCTTTTATTATCAAAAAATAGGAAAGCTGGTAAAAATCTAACAAGACTTAGGGCACATTTTTCCCAAAACCCCAATTTTCCCCAAAACCAACCATTCTCGTTGTTTGTTTACTGCCGAAGTTGACCATTGGAACCTTACACCTGCAGATTGGGTGATTCTTTCATGGTTTTATTTACCCCTATTTGTCTGGTTGGACTTTTTTTTGCTCCCTACCAGGAACTGCCAGATGGAAACATTGTCAGGGACCAGTGGGAAACTCTCGAATTTCAGGGAAAGAAGATTGGAAGCCGACATGTCGAATTTCATTCATTCCCAAAGGAAGATACAGACCTTCCCAAAGGGGCGCGAAAGATTCGTGAGACCCTCTCTCTGGAAATGACCCGCTTTGGCCAACCAATCAAGCTCAAGCAAGTTCGCGAAGACCTGGAGGACGCCAATGGAATGCTGCTTGGAGCAACCATGGAGCAATCCCAAAACAACAAGATGACCTTGCAACTTCAGGCAAACCGAGGCCCCAAAAACTGGACCTTGGTTAACAAGTCCACCGGTGCCAGGAAAAGTCAAACTCCCCCCTTATCCCCAATTGGAATTGGAACCATGGAGGAGCGTTGGACTTCTGGGGAAACTGGCCCATGGTGCCAATATGAACCAATGGTTCACTCATTCATTCAGATCCAAACTCGAACAACCACGGAAAAAAGCAAACTTGAGATCATTCCCAAGGGTCCACAAGGCGAAACCTTACCGATGGGAGCAATGATGGTAACTTTGGGAAACCGGGGACAGATTCAGGAGCGGGAATTTGAAATGCCCGGCCTTGGGAGAATTACTTCCCGCCCGACAGACCAGTCGGCTGCTGAAAAACCGGCGTTGGCATCCCTGGATGTTGGGAATTTAGGCCTGGTTCCTTTGAATCGAAACTTGCCTAAAGTTCCATCACCAAACCGGGTGGTGTATCGCATTCATGCCCCGGAGGATTTGGACCTAACAGCCTTGCTTAGTTCGGATGATCGTCAGGAGGTTCGCGGCCTTCAGGGAGGATTTGTCGAGTTAACTGCGTATGCAGGGAAGGCTCCCGCGCGGAGAATATCCGTGCCCCCTCAAAAAGAGTACATGCTCCCTTCCAGAATGATCGACCACAACGACTCTGTAATTAGGGGAATGGCCCAGGCCTCGGGTGCCTTCAACGATGATAGCTGGACCGCGGCCAAAAGACTTGAACGATATGTCAAATCGACTTTGAGTCCGGATGCTTCAGCGCCTATGGGCACAGCGGGTGAGGCCGCAAGGTCGAAGCATGGTGATTGTCGACACGCGGCAATTCTCCTTTGCGCACTTTGTCGCGCGGCTGCGCTCCCATCAAGAACGGCAACCGGGCTGGTTTATATCGAGCGAGCCAAATCGGGATCAGGACGATCCCCTTATCTCGGCTTTCACATGTGGACCGAGGTGTATATCGATGGCCAATGGATTGGGCTCGATGGAACACTGGGGAAAGGTGGAATTTCGCCTGGACATATCAAGGTTGGGGACCAGAGCTGGTACCAGGAAGACTCTCTGGCACCATTGATTCCTGTTCAGAAACTCATTGGGAAGGTCCAGGCCGAGATCCTTCGGGTGGATTAGTTGCGCTACTCCCTTTAGTTTCCGGATTCCTATTTTTTGAATTGTCTGGAGGAGTCCTTGACAGGTTGGGAGACTGAAACATCAGGATTCCAAAATCATTAGGACTGGGTTGTGCAGGGGCTACCCGACCAGATCCACTCCAGGAAATGTCCCCGTCCTGAAGCGGGGCCTGAAACGGAGAATGGTGGCTGATTCCGATGGCCCAAGCCTTGCCGTGGGAAATTTTTTCGGACGAGACCATGGAAAGCGGAATTGCCAATTCCACTTCCCACCAATCACCAGACCTCCTGGATGCAACAAACCAACGGGGATCCCAAGTCGTGTCTTCCCAACACAAGTCATCAATCCATCCCCTCGGATCAATCCGGAAACGGTAAACACTCGAGTAATCGCGATCAATATCGATAATCAAATTTAAATGCTCCAAACGGGAAAGGTCCCTGTCATGGCCTCGAAGCGGGTTGCTCGTTGTTGGAAGGTCATGTAGGCTGGATGCCTCGGGATTGGGAGACTTCACGCGGATTCCAACATAAAGAAAATTGTCATCATGGGCAAATAAGGCAACCGGCTCGCTGAATCTTTTTTGCGTTCCCGCTTCTTTAAATAAAGTTGTTGATTTCGAATTTTTGCCTGCCAAGGGATGCTGCCCAGGAATTTGGGACCAGAATGGCTCATCCAAATTCCCATCAAGCCATGGTTTCCCCTCGCTTTTGCGACAAGCCCATGCAGGCATAGGCGAATTGCCTTTACGATTGGATAGCCAAAGCTCCATTGCCGCAGCTTTGCGCCAGGCTTGGACTTCCGGGTCGACAGCGCCAACAGTGTACTTGCTCATTTCCTCGCAAAAATCCCTGGTGGAATTGTGCTCTCCAAGTTTTCTGGAAGCACTTAGCCAGGCGAAACGAATCCTCGGATCATCGGACACCATTGACCCAAATGCAGCCATTTTTCCACCAGCATTGACAGCATCCTGATACCATTTTTTTGCCTCAATC
>CAMBMH010000052.1 GCA_945868575.1 Singulisphaera sp. GP187
ACTTCCAATTGTTTCTTTCCGGGATTCCAGCGGTAGGGAACACCCTCGGTGAGTAGTATGGGCATCGGCTGGTCTTTATGTTTTCTGCGTGCCACATCCAGCATATCAAAATCAAAATACCATCCTCTTGCGAGCGGATCCGTTTCAAACTTTTCGGAAATTTGGGTTGCGGCTTCTTTGCCTGTGTTGAAAGTCTGATTTGTGAGCGAAGCAAGGAATGGATTCAGACCAGTTTGGCCGGGCACGGGATCGGTGAGCGTGTGCATAAAGTTGGTATGCTCGGACCAGCACCAAACATATTCCTCACTATAGGCAAGAGCCAGCGGCAGGTTTGACCATATGGTGTCCTTGGTGCCGCTGGGCCACCCGCTCCATAGGTTCCATGGATCACTTTCAAGCCATGCTGCCATGCCAACCCGGACATATTTGGCAAATTTATTTGGATCGCTGCTAAATGTACTCCATTTACGCATGGATGAAACCATTTCCTCATACCGTGCCCTGTCCCCCCGAAAGCCTTCCTTTGTGAACCGGCTTCCCGCGACTTGCCCGAAATAAAAGGTATTCTCATATCCGTGAACCAGTCGGGAGTCGCCTTCGATCCCTTCAAGCATCCCATTGATAAAGTGCTTGACGCCGGCCAGGAAACTTGCCTGATCCAGGTCTGGAGCCCAAGCAAAGGTAAACAAAATAACAATGTTTGGACATTCTTTCTGCAACGCATTCATCAAAGCCTGTCCGCGTTGGCGAAGTATTTCCGGCTTGGCTTTGCCAAATGGGTAGGGGGTTTTCGTTCCGGGAAAGACGCTGTACTGTTCGGTATCAAAAAGCAGCCCCTTTAAATTTCCTTCCTTGCAAATGCGAGCGGCGAGGCGGGCGTTTTGTTCCATCACCTTCCAGTCCTCGTCCGAGTCCAAATCAACGCTGCGAAGTGGGCCTTTACCGCCCCGCAGGTTCCACCAAAGAAAATTGTCGGTCAATGGTCCCCACTTGGTCCGTTTCATGTCCGCGATCCCAACAGCCACGGCCTCGGCGGGAACATGCCGAGCTTTCCAAAGAACATCATCAAACTTTGTCCCGACCGGCAAACCTTCCTTTTTGCACCATTGCGAGCTGAGAGGAAGACGAATGGCAATGCCATCAAACGGGTGTGTCGTGGTGAACTCCGGGTGGTCTGCTAGCCATGTCGCGTTCACCTGGGAATCCATGGTGTAAATCCCCGCGTCGATCAATTTTTTGGATCGCAGCTCCCCGGGTTTGGCCCAGGCGCGTCCCGGAAAAGTCACACGATCCTCTGCAAAGATCATTACAGGAACGAAAAACGAAATCAGTGCTGTCAGAATGAATCGATGCACATTCAACCTTCAAATATACAGGAATTGCCGGGAATATGGACTGACACAGATGGTATTTATACGAAAATGGATCCATAATCACAAGGCTTGTCAGGGGAACCGTTTGGCTTTCTACATCTGATGTTTTGAAACAGATTAAAGGCAATTTGATATTTTTCCATTCCAGCCTTTTATGATTGGTGCTGGACCTTCGGAGGTATAGGATTATTGAGCGTGGTGACTGTCAAATTCTCAACGGTCCGGTTTCCTGTTTCCTGGATTTCCTTCTCTGTCCGCCACTCATTACCAGGGATTGATCAGGTACAAGGATGGATCCGTCCTCCAGACTTTGCCCTCCAGAGCCGAATTCGTGGTCGATTTGTTCCCTTCTTTTTTTTCATGAAAGTGAATCCATCATGCGCAGGAGAATTAAGTTGGGTCTGGTGGTAAGTGCCACATGGTTTCTTTTGTCCGCGCTACAAACTGTCAAAGCGGATGCTCCCCTTGCCCAGAAATATTTACTTGAGGGCATATTGACCGAGGGCACAAAGGCTTTGGATGAGCGCCTCAAGGGTGAGCCCAAGGATGACCAGGCGCGGTTTGGAATGGGTGTGATTCAGTTCATCCAGACTTTCGAGCATGTTGGCGGCAGCTTTTACAAATTTGGTCTCCGGACGGAAAAAGCCTTTTTGCGCCCGGCACCCGAAATCAGGGATTTTCTCCCGCAAAATCCCAACCCGGAAACGCTGACCTACGCGGCAACAAGGCAAGTGGTTCAAACCTTTGTGGATGATCTGGCCAGGGTGGAAGCTACACTTGCGCAAATTAACGACCCCAATGTCAAACTCCCCCTTCCTGTTGGCCTCATCAAAATGGATCCCTTTGGCCAGGGAAAACCAATCAGCGCGGCATTTCTTTTCGGTCGAATCGGTGGTCCCGGCTCGGAAATGTCCAAAAAATCCGAGAAGGTCATAGTTGGCTTTGACCGGGGTGATGTTTGTTGGTTGCGAGGCTACTGCCATCTTTTGGCAGCGGTTGGAGAACTCCTTCTTGCCGTCGATGGGCAGAAGGCCTTTGACTGCACCGCTCATTTACTATTTGAAAAAGTAGAAACCCCGCACGGCTTCCTCCTCGAATCCCGACGAGCTCTCGATTTGGACTTGTTGGAAAATCTCCCCGCGATTTCCGATGTGATTTCTTTTTTCCATCAAATCATCCGCCTTTCTGTCAAGGAACCTTCCCGAACGCGGGCGGCCCTCGTCCATCTTGAAGCAGGCGTCGCCCAGGGGAAAGAACAATGGAAACACATTTTGAATGAAACGGATGATGATAATGAGTGGCTTCCCAATCCCAAACAAACCGGTGTTCTTGGTATAAGGATCACCCGGGAAATGATTGACACCTGGCTGGAAACCCTCACAGAAGCCGAACAGGTCCTCAAAGGGAAAATGCTGATCCCTTTTTGGCGGGACAAACCCGGTGAGAGAGGCGTGAACCTGCGTCGTGTTTTCACCGAACCGCAAACATTTGACCTGATCGAGTGGGTTCAGGGAACCGGAGCCACCCCTTATCTGGAAAAAGGGACGATCACCAGGTTTGCTGATCCCCGCTTGGCAAGGAAACTGGACAGCGCGTTTGGAGGCGTTGGTGGAATCATTGGTTTTGGTTTCTGGTTCAATTAGCAATTCCAGAACGCCCTAACCTGGGAATTCTGGCCGGGGGAAGGACAAGCAATGCGTTTCACGCATGGATGCTATGCGTTAAATGTATTGGATGCATTTGATCCCATCGTCTATTAGTTGGGTGTCAGGAATTACGGCGCCACGGAAGTTGGGGGCATCCCTGAAGATTTGAGCGGAAATTATTTCCGAGATTTGAGCGGAAATTATTTCCGTTCCTTTGGCGACTGGAAATCGGATTCCGAGCCGGAATCGACGGCCCGTGGGTCCTGGCCCTGACTGGTTTGAACTGTGGCGCATTGCCCGAGTCTATTGTTTAACCTTTCCCAAGGAGAGATCATGACTGTAAGATACCGTTTTGCCCGCGTTCTGAAAAGCTGGTCGATGTGGTGCCTGGCTTCTTCGGCTTTGGCCCCAATTGCACATGCGCAAACAGAAGGGCAAAAGTCATCGGGTACCAAACCCGCCGGAGCAGTTGCCGAGGAAATGAGCAAGTGCCCGGTGATGAGCGGAATTGCCGCCGTCAAGCGCCACACCGCTGCCGGTGCGCTTACCAACAAGGATTGGTGGCCCAATCAGTTGAACCTCGCGATCCTGCATCAAAACTCAACTAAGGTTAATCCGTTAAATCCCGGTTTCAACTATGCTGAAGAGTTCAAAAAGCTTGATTTGGAAGCATTAAAGAAAGACCTCAATACCCTCTTGACCACATCGCAGGACTGGTGGCCCGCGGATTATGGGAACTATGGCCCCTTATTCATTCGCATGGCATGGCACAGCGCGGGAACCTATCGTGTGACGGACGGTCGCGGTGGCGCATCTTATGGCACCCAGCGGTTCGCGCCTTTGAACAGTTGGCCGGATAACGCCAATCTGGACAAGGCTCGTCGTCTTTTGTGGCCCATCAAGCAGAAATATGGCCAAAAGATTTCGTGGGCGGACCTGATGGTTTTGGCGGGTAATGTCTCCCTCGAGAACATGGGCTTCAAAACCTTTGGATTTGCCGGTGGTCGCGAAGATGTATGGGAACCCCAGGAAGACATATATTGGGGACCCGAGAGCAAGTGGTTGGGGGATAAACGCTACACAGGCGACAGAAAGCTCGAAAAGCCACTTGCGGCAGTGCAAATGGGCCTCATTTATGTGAATCCCGAAGGCCCCAACGGCAAACCCGATCCCCTTGCCGCCGCCAAGGATATCCGTGAGACTTTTGCACGGATGGCGATGAACGATGAGGAGACCGTGGCCCTCATCGCGGGTGGGCACACCTTCGGAAAAGCGCATGGTGCCGCCAGTCCGGAGGGGAATGTTGGTCCGGAACCCGAGGGCGCCGACATCGCCGAGCAAGGTCTCGGCTGGAAAAACAAATTTGGCAAAGGCAATGGAGCCGATACCATAACCAGCGGTCTGGAAGGTGCATGGACAACCACTCCGACCAAATGGTCCAACGGATACTTTGATAACCTTTTTGGTTATGAATGGGAACTCACCAAAAGCCCAGCGGGAGCCCAGCAGTGGACCCCAAAAGACAAGGATGCAAAAGAGACAGTACCGGATGCCCACAAACCGAAAAAGTCTCACGCTCCGATGATGTTCACGACGGACATCGCCTTGAAGATGGATCCGGCTTATGCGAAGATCTCAAAGCGCTATCACGAAAACCCCAAGGAGTTCGCCGATGCCTTCGCGAAGGCATGGTACAAACTGACCCATCGGGACATGGGCCCGGTTGCCCGTTGCCTGGGGCCGTTGGTTCCGGAGCCACAACTATGGCAAGACCCTGTTCCCGCAGTCGATCACAAGCTGATCGTGGAAGAGGATATTGCGGTTCTGAAAGGGAAAATTCTCGAATCGGGTCTAACCACCTCCCAGCTTGTTTCCACTGCCTGGGCGTCGGCCTCCACTTACCGTGGTAGCGACAAGCGTGGTGGTGCAAATGGTGCGCGTATCCGTCTCGCTCCCCAGAAGGACTGGAAGGCGAACAATCCGGAAGAATTGGCGAAAATCCTTCCGATTCTGGAAAAGATCCAGCAGGATTTCAACAAATCCCAAGCTGATGGAAAAAAGGTGTCGCTTGCGGACCTTATTGTTTTGGGTGGTTGTGCAGGTGTTGAGGATGCAGCCAAGAAGGCAGGTCATGATGTGAAAGTTCCTTTCGTGCCTGGCCGCACCGATGCCACTCAGGAAATGACCGACACCCAATCCTTCGCCGTATTGGAACCAGCTTCGGATGGTTTCCGCAACTTCCACGCCAACGAAATCGACAGGCCAGCGCCCGAATTGCTGATCGACCGGGCCCAACTTCTGACACTGACAGCGCCTGAAATGAGCGTCCTGATCGGCGGTCTTAGGGTCCTGGATGCAAACGCCGGGCATTCCCAACTTGGTGTGTTCACCAAGCGCCCAGGAACATTAACCAACGACTTCTTTGTGAACTTGCTCGATATGGGAACCGAATGGAAGAAGACACCGAATTGTGAACACATTTTGGATGGACGCGATCGCAAAACCGGAAAGGTCAAATGGACTGGTTCCACGGTTGATCTCGTGTTTGGTTCCAACTCGCAACTCCGCGCGATCGCCGAAGTCTATGCGTCCGAAGATTCCCAAAAGAAATTTGTGACTGACTTTGTGGCTGTATGGACCAAGGTCATGAACCTGGACAGGTTTGACCTCGATCCAGCCCTTCGCAACGGAAACAGGTTCACTTCCGCCAAATAAACGGATCTCCCCCAAAAAATAAAACCCCAGGCCGTCCGGTTTATGAAACCGCGCGGCCTCGATTTTTTCGTTGATTCATGGGGCCAAAAATTTTGGCAGATTAAATAAAGGAAAAGCCAGTCAACATTCTGCCCGGGTCCAAATCACAATCCCAATTGGAAATATAACAGCCAGGTATTCGTATCTCGGGACGATTCACCACGCGACGTTGCGAACATGCCTACGATAAGAGTGACCGGTAGATTTTTACCGATCAGGATTGAGGGGGAGAGTTTCCCATTTAGCGGAGTCCGCATCTCATGCAGTTTGTCAAGGAATCCCGCATCGCCGCGTCGCCTGAGGCGGTCTTTCGTTTTCATGAAAGTACCGGAGCGCTCAAGCAACTGATTCCTCCCTGGGAAAAGATGGAAATCGTCGAATCGGCCCATTCGCTAAAGCCCGGGAGCAGGGTGGTCCTTAGAGGGCGCATATTGGGTTTTATTCCTGTGCGCTGGGTTGCGGTACACACCGAATATGATCCCCCTCGCTATTTTGCCGATAGGCAGGAATCGGGGCCGTTTGCCTACTGGTATCATCGGCATCTTTTTCTTGATGATGGTTCGGGAGGTACGATCCTTCGGGATGAGGTCGAATATCGGGCTCCTTTCGGAATCCTGGGAGAATGGTTTGGGGGATGGTACCTCCGGGGAAAATTGGAAAAGATGTTTACCTACAGGCATGAGATCACCCGGAAAATCATCGAATCGGAGAAAGCCTAGGAAAATCAAGGGACAAGATCCGAACTGAAAAGGCTTCTGGAAACCGCTGCGCCTTTGGAAACCAGCCAAATTCCATCCTTGAGCCAACTCCCGATTTGTATCTCTTTTCCAATGTGCCACAGGGGTGTTAGAATACAGTAGGAACCTTATTCTGCGGAGACTCTCCTTGCCGCATCATCGACCCTGTACTGGACCGAAGATTCATCGACGCGCGGCGTTGGTTGCCGGAGCCGCCATGGGTTTGGGTCTGGATACGGTTTCTCTTTCGCGACTTTGGGCTGCTTCGCCTATGGTGGGCACCGCTCCTGGGCTTCCTGGTGGAACGGCCAAGTCTGTAATTCTGATTTGGCTATGGGGTGGTCCGGCCCATACGGATCTTTTTGATCCGAAACCATCAGCTCCGACCCAGTTTCGCGGCCCGTTTGATCCGATCGCCACAAGAATCCCCGGTGTTCGTTACACCGAGCTGCTCCCCCGGCTTGCCGCCCGCAACGACAAATATTCCCTCGTCCGTAGCCTTCATAGCTTTCATAACGATCATGGTGTGGCCGGAACCATTGGGCTGACCGGTTCGATCAATGGCGCGGTCGGCTTGGGAGGCGCCGTCAACAACGGGTCGTCCCGGCCTGCTTTAGGTAGCCTGGTTTCCCGATCATCCCAAGGGAATATTGGCCCCCGTTCGGCCCAAGGGACCGCATTGCCTGGTTATCTGGTGGTAGGTGGGCGACTTCATCAGGGCAAGAAAGTAATCGCCGGGGAATCATCGGCACATTTGGGTCCCAATCACGATCCGTTTCGTCTGGAATATCGGGGTGGCAACACGGTTGACATTCCCGCGCTGGCGGTGGATGAAACCCTGGGCAATGGAAGGCTTGCCGGGCGAGAAGGGATTCTCCAATCCATGGAGCAGGTAGCCAGGGCTGCCGACAGGATTGGCCCCAGCCTCGATTCACATAGGTCCCGTGCCCTGGCATTATTGACATCGGCTTCCTCGCGCAAGGCGTTTGATCTTGTGCGTGAGCCTGAGGCGATTCGGCGGGAATATGGGCTTACCCGGTTTGGCCAGTCGTGTCTCCTTTCGCGGAGGTTGGTCCAGGCGGGAGTTCCGTTTGTTCAGGTCAACTGGTCCGACCATGTCGAGGCGGAAGAGGACGCAGGCGATGGAGGTTGGGATCTTCATTATCGCAATTTCCAGATCCTTCAGGACCGCCTTGCCCCCAACTTTGACCAGGGGATGGCGGCGTTGCTTGATGATCTGGAAAGAACAGGCTTGCTCCAATCGACTTTGGTGATTGCTGTCGGCGAATTTGGACGGAGCCCAAAGATAAACGACAAGGCGGGACGCGACCATTGGGAACATTGCTATGGAGCGTTTCTTGCCGGAGGTGGAATCAAGTCGGGATTTGTGCTCGGATCGAGTGATTCGACAGGGGGGCATCCCCGTGACCAATCCTGCACCCCTGGTGATATTTGCGCGACAGCCCTGGCGGCCCTTGGAGTTCAAATCGAACAAGCGGCAGGATTGGGCTTTCAGCTGCCCGGACAACCCTTGGGACTTCTCTTTTAATGTGGGCCGAAATCCTAGATGAATTCGGGTGTGGACGATTCTATTGATGAAAATTTCATGCGAATGGTGGATTTGACTTGGTCCGTCCCCTTGCGAAAACATCCGATTTTCACTGAAATAAAATTTCCTCTTCATAATCATCGGTCGGTGCGCTTCCCGGAAGATTTTCCACCCAGAGGCCTGTTTCCATGACTTCGTTTTCGCTTTCCAAATGGGGCATTGGGGCCCTTTTGGGTGTTACATTTTGGGGCTTTACCACCATTGGCGACGCTTCCGCCCAACAGGGGCGTCGGCGGGGGAACGCTGGCCAGGCCCAGACCCAAACTGCTCCCCCGGAAGGCGCGACCCAGGGTAAAGATGTTCCAAAAGATGCTCCGAAGCAGGGGGCAAAGGGGCCCGCTCCGGTAGTTTTGAGCGCTGATTGGACCAAATCTCTTAAATGGCGCGAACTTGGCCCCGCCACCATGAGTGGCCGGATCACAGCCATTTCCGTTCATCCGAAGGATCCCACCCTTTGGTATGTCGCCACGGCTTCGGGCGGCCTGCTTAAAACCATCAACAATGGCAACACTTTCGAACACCTTTTCGACAAGGAAACCACCATCTCAATTGGTGATGTGTGCGTTGCCCCTTCAGATCCGAACCTGGTCTGGATTGGTACGGGAGAAGCCAATCCCCGCAACTCGGTCAGTATGGGTGATGGCGTATACAAATCGACCGATGGCGGAAAAACCTGGAAGCATATGGGGCTCAAGTCCTCGTTCCAGATTGGCAAAGTGATCATTCATCCGACCAATCCCGACATTGTTTATGTGGGTGCTCTGGGGCGGCTATATGGCGCCGGTGGTGATCGGGGTGTATATAAAACTACAGATGGTGGAAAAACCTGGAACCGGATCCACTTTATCGATGATAAGACGGGCGTGATCGACATGGTCATGCACCCCACCACGCCGGATACCCTTCTGATCGCGACCTGGGACAGGAAACGCGATGGATTTGACAGTTGGCCGGGCGAAGTGAAAATCCCTGACGGCTACGACGGCTATGATCCGGTCCCTAAATGGGGGCCAAACAGCGCGATCTTCAAGACTAACGATGGTGGCGCCTCGTGGAAGAAAATCACGGCAGGGATTCCTTCGGGGAAATTGGGGCGCATTGGTCTTACCTGGAATGAGAAGAATCCCAACATTCTTTATTCGATCATCGATACCGAAAATATCGGCAAGGGTCTTCCCCCCATTACTACTTACCTTGGCGCCAATGGCCGGGATATTGCCGGAAAGGTCGAGATCATTCAGGTGATCAAGGATAGTCCCGCAGCGAAAGCGGGAATCCTGAAGGGGGACCAAATTCTTTCCGTTGGCGAGAAACAGATCGCCAAATTTGGTGATCTGATCGAGGATATACGCCCGAAGAAAAGCGGGGACAAGATTACCTTGAAAATTCGCCGTGGAGTGGAGGAAAAAGCGATCGAGGTCGCCCTCGCCAGCAGACCCGGTGCCGCACCGCAAGGCGGTCCCGGAGGTCCGGGTGGTGGTGGTCGGGGTGGCCAGGGTGGCGGTGCTGGTGGCGCGCGCCCCGCGCCCATTGATGCATATGCTGGTATATTTGGCCAGGACGGTGAAGGTGCCGCAAAGATCACCCAGGTGACCGATGGTGGTCCTGCCGAAAAGGCGGATCTTGAGGTGGGCGACCTGATCACGGCGGTGGATGGGAAGAAGATCGCCAGCTATTCGGAGTTTTCCGAGTCGCTTCGGCCTAAAAAGCCTGAAGATAAGGTAAACTTGTCCATCACGCGCGGGGAAAAGAAACTCGAAATCGAGGTCACACTTGAAACAAGGCCCGGCGCCCCGGACAAGAAGCGGCCCAACACTGGCCAATTGGGGGGACAAAACCAGAACATCCAGGACATGCAGGGAGGCGATGGTCACGAATTCGGCGGCATATATCGCTCCGAAGACGGAGGCGAAAGCTGGATCCGGGTCAACAGTCTCAATCCCCGGCCGATGTATTTTTCGTCCATCAAGGTCGATCCGATGGACGATACCAAGGTCTATGTGATGGGTGTCAGCCAACACGCCTCAACTGATGGCGGAGCAACTTTCAACGACACCTTTGGACGCAATGTCCATGCTGATGGGCACGCCCTTTGGATTTCCAAGACCAACGGTCGACACATGGTGACCGGTGGTGATGGTGGTGTTTACCAGACCTATGACGCCGGCGCCAACTGGGACCATCTGAACCATGTTGCCATTGGCCAATTCTACCATGTCGACATTTCTCCCGAGATTCCTTACCGGGTGGCGGGGGGGCTTCAGGACAATGGTTCGTGGGCGCTTCCGGGATTGTCGAAGACAGGCGGGGTCATCAACGAGGATGTGATTTCCCTGGGGGGAGGCGATGGGTATACCTGCCGGTTTGATCCCAATGATCCGGATATTGCCTATTACACCAGTCAAAATGGTGGAATGGCACGACGCAACCTGAAAACGGGTAGCATCACGGGCATCCGTCCGGTGAAGCCAAAGGGACAAAAGGATTCGTTCCGTTTCAACTGGAACACGCCTTATTTCCTTTCCAAACACAACTCCAAGGTGTTTTATGCCGGATCGCAATTTGTCATGAGGTCGTTCAACCGGGGTGATGATCTTCGGGCCATTTCGCCGGAGCTGACCGTGACCAAGCGAGGTAGCATGAGCACGATGTCCGAGTCGCCTCGCAATCCGGACATTTTCTGGGCCGGGACCGATGATGGGGCTCTCTGGGTCACCAAAAATGGTGGCCGCGACTGGGCCAATGTCACGGCGAACCTGGGCCTTGGCCAACCTAAGTGGGTTTCGATGGTGGAGGCATCAAAATATATCGATGGCCGGGCTTATGTAGCCCTGGATGCTCATCGCAGTAATGATGATGAAAGCTATGTCTTTGTCACCGAGGACTTTGGCGCCACGTTCAAGCGGATCCAGTCACCGGCCATCACAGGCTGGGTACGCAGCATCCGCGAAGACATAAAGAATGAAAACCTTCTCTATTGTGGAACCGAATTTGGTTTTGTGGCGACACTCGACCGGGGAGCCAACTGGTTTTCGATGAACACAAACCTTCCCAAGGTTGCGGTACACGAAATCGCCCAACATCCCATTCTTAATGAGATTGTTGTGGCAACCCACGGCCGTAGTCTTTGGGCACTTGAAGTGGGAGCACTTCGCCAACTGGGTGCGGACTCGCTCAAGGATCAGCCGAAACTGTACAAGCCTTCGACGGCGATTCGTTGGCAGACCCAACCTCGCCACGGGGGAACCAACCGCAAGTTCGTAGCCACAAACCCGCCGACTGGAGCCCAAATCGCTTATTCGCTCCCCAAAAAGGCAGAATCTGTCGAAGTCCGGGTCTTTGATGTCGAAGGCAACATTATCCGCATGGTGCGAGGCGGAGTGGAGCCGGGCCTCAACATTGTCGCCTGGGATTTGTTGCAAAACACCCAAGTGACCCAAGGACGCCGGCCCGAAGGCGCCGCAGGTCCTGGATCAGGGAGAAGACCGGATGGAACCAGAGGTTCAGGGGGATCTGCACCTGGAACCGGAACAACACCTCCGACAGCAGTGCCAACGCCTCCCGCATCGGGCGCTCCCGCAACCGCCGCGGCGGGTACACCTTCGGTTACTCCTCCCGCAACCGCCGTCCCTCCTGCCACCTCTCCCGCAGGCGGGCAGCTTCAACCTGGCGGGGCCCAGGGTCGTCCAGGTGCTGGGCGTCCGGGTGCTGGTGGCGCAGGCGGTGGGTTCGTTCCAGGTCGGGCGGTACTTCCGGGAACTTACAAGGTCGTTCTTGTAGTCGATGGCAAGGAACTTGTCACGACCGTCCGCGTCGAGAATGACCCAAGCGCGCCGCCACCGCCTTTGACTGGCGAAGAGAATGCCCAGGGGGATTGGAGCTTGCCGCGTCTTCCCAAGTATCCTGATTAAGTCGGGGAAAATTATTGTTTGCGGGGTGGGTGTTTCCTTGACCCCGCTTCCATATTCATACATACCTATATCGAACGGATTGAGACATGTTGTTGCGTGGACTGGCTTTGGTGGCGTTCCTTTGTGCTCCGTTGTCGGTGGTACGGGGGGCGGAGGTGTGGTGGTCGCCTGAAGTGACCAAAGCCCTGGATAAAGCCGGGGGCAATCGGCCCGAATTGGAAAAAGCTCTGGAAAAGGTTGATACGAAATGTCGTCCTGGCATGGCGTTTCTGATCACTTATATGCCAGAAAACGACCTCAAAGTCCTGAATTCCAAATACCTTCTTGATAATGTCGCGCTTTCCTATGAGGCGCGAGCGAAATTTGCGTGGGGCAAAAATGTCCCGGAAGACTTGTTCCTGAATGATGTGCTTCCCTATGCGTCGGTGAGTGAATCGCGGGACGAATGGCGCAAGGAACTGATGGAGCTTTGCGCGCCTATGGTCAAGGATACAAAAACCATGACAGATGCCGCACAGGCGATCAACGCCCAGCTTTTCAAAAAGGTCAATGTCAAATATTCCACAAAGCGCAACAGGGCTGATCAGGGACCAAAAGAGACTATGGCGACAGGCATTGCCTCTTGTACGGGACTCTCGATCCTGTTGGTTGATGCTTGCCGGAGCGTGGGAATTCCCGCGCGGGTCGCGGGCATTCCCCTTTGGGTCAACAAAAGGGGCAACCATACCTGGGTGGAGATCTGGGATGGCGCATGGCACTTCACCGGGGCTTGTGAGCACGATCCGCAGGGACTCGACCGGGCCTGGTTTATAGGCGACGCGATCCAGGCGAAAAAGGACATTCCGGAACATTCGATCTACGCTTCCAGCTACAAAACGACGGGAACCGCTTTTCCTCTTGTCTGGAGAAAAGGCGCCGGGGAAATTCCTGGGGAAAATGTTACCGACCGTTACACATCTCTTGGCAAACCAAAAGAGAAAACCACCCGGCTCATGATTCGGGTGCGCAATCAGGCGACACAAAAACGGCTTGCCGCCCCGGTTTGGGTCCTCGATAGCACAACACAAAAGCCACTTTTTCGAGGATCTTCCAAAGACGAATCCGTTGACACCAACGACATCTTGACTTTTGAGGTGGGGCAAGGGCGCAAATACCTTGTTGGGGTAATGGAACAATTGCCTGTGGAGGTTTCCGTACTGGAAAAGACTGAAATCCTGGTCGACCTAACGGTGGATTCGTCCAAACCCCTTTCCGATGCGGAAAAACAGAGTATTCGCGAAGCTGGTTCGGCTATATTTGAGGGCAAAGCAAAAGATACCTCGGCTTTGGATGAGATTCTGAAACAAAACCCTTCCGCCGTTCGCGCGCTTTTGTGGGAGGAATTCTCCAAAACCCCCAAAGCCAGAGAACTCAAGGAGGACATGGAAAAGAAGCAGGTGCATAGTGACAAGCATGTGTCCCCCTACACGGTGAAGACGGTGGGCAAGCGTCCGAAAAATGGATGGCCTTTGTTTATTGCCATGCACGGAGGCGGAGGCGCGCCCCAGGAACTCAACGATAGTCAATGGCGACACATGCAGATCTATTACAAGGATCAGTCCTCCGTTGAGGGGTATGTTTATGTCGCGTTGCGGGCGCCCAACAACACCTGGAACGGGTTTTATGACGACTATGTTTGTCCTTTGATTGTGAACCTGATCGAGCAATTTACCCTGTTTGGGGATGTCGATCCCGACCGGGTCCACATCATGGGTTATTCCCACGGAGGTTATGGGGCGTTTTACCTTGGACCCAAGATGCCCGATCGTTTCGCCTCGATCCACGCATCGGCGGCTGCGCGATCGGACGGGACTATCTCCGCCCGGAGTCTTCGCAATACGCCGTTTTCCTTTATGATTGGCGAACGCGACACAGCTTATGGGCGCAAGGATCGCTGCGAGAAATTCAACGCGGAAATCGAGGAGCTGAAAAAGTCCAATCCCGGTTTCTATCCGGTCAAGTTTGAATACAAGCCGGGATTTGGCCACGGTGGTCTTCCTGATCGTGAAAAGATCCGGGATATGTACGATTTTGTTCGTAATTGCCGACCAACTTCGCTTACCTGGGATCTGACGGATCCGTTCCTTAAAGACCATTTCTGGATCCATGTCGACAACCCGGCCAAGGGGCAAGTTGTCGAGGCCAGAATCGAAGGGAACAAGATCACTGTTGTCACCAAAAATGATCCCAAGGTTACGCTGTGGCTCGACTCCTCCCAACTTGATTTGCAGAAACCGATCGAGCTGGTGGTAAATGGAAAAAGCCAAAAACAGGAAGCCCGCTCCACTTTCGCTTCTCTTTGCGAATCGATGGCCCTCAGGGGCGACCCGAAGCTTTCCGGATCCATCAAACTGGAGCTTGGAAAATAAGCAAAAGGTTTTTCCGAGTATAAACGAAAATACCGCAGCAAGGGGGCAGATCTCCAAGGCATAGGGAGATTTGTTTGAGCATTCTTCCTAAACATGATACCGCTTATCCGCAATGATTGATGCGGTTTGAAAATACCAATTTGCGGAAAGCGCGAAACTTTTTTGCAAAGCCCCTTGCCTCTATCTGTCATCCTCTTTAACCTGATCACCGGCATCTCCCCATGCCCAGACCTCGGAGCCCCCATGTCTTCCCGAGTCGTTTTTTTTGTTCGATGGTTTCGCAAGTTTTTTCGCCCCGTTTCCCAGATCCTCAGGCGCCCTTCGCTTGCCTTGGAATCTTTGGATGCTCGGCTTGTTCCTGATGGCCAGGGGTTCTCGCAACTTCTGCCCCAATGGAACGGGAATAACTGGTTCAATCCCCCCGGCCGCTGTGGCGCCTTTGACTTTTTGATGCCACTCTGGGAACTTCCCCTGGGGACGCCGGGATCCCCGTTCCCCAAATGAAGGATTCTGGCGAGCGGGGGGCGTAAGCCCCCTGTTTCTCGAAATCACTGGCTTATAATGGGCGGCTGAATCGAGTGCCAGAAACAGGGGGCTTACGCCCCCGCTCGCCGGACCAGTGGGTAACATGGTTTGACACATATTCGGTAAAAGGTGGTGGACAAATTCGTATCAATGACCAGATCATTAGCACGATCGCTGGAGTTCTGCTAACCACCACCGCCTCTACCGGAACCTCCATCAATCATGCCGGGCAATCACAACTGATCGCCGATGGGAAACTGGATGTGGCCGCAACAGGCCAAACCGTATTTACTTTCTGGAAAAGCGTTACTACCTCAAGCCTTTGCGCAGAAACACGGCAGACATAAAAGCCGGTTCGTTTGGCCAACCCCGGCTTATTCAAGACATGATGGTAAACCCTGGTTTTGTGCAGGTTTACCATATCGCTATCCCTTGAGGAGTGTGTTCTAAGGTAATGGTTTTATTCCCGGAAAAGCTGGGGCGCAAACTCGACCAGGTAATCGCGCCATTTGGGCCAGGTGTGTCCTCCGTCAGTTTCCTTGTAGACGACATCAAAGCCATGTTTTTTTAGCATGGCGACGGTGGCCTTAGTGGTTTCCAGCAAAAAGTCTTCCTTGCCAGTGGCGAACCAAACCAGTTTCAGATCCTTTTTGCCTTCGGGGTTGTCCAGGAAAGCTTTGTGCTTGTCGACCCATGAGGTGTTGGGTTCCCCCCCAAATCCGCCTGCGATGCCGAAAACTCCCGAGCTGTAAACGCCCAGCCAGGCATAGTCTTCGAGTTTGGGAATGGCGATGTTTAGTGTTTGGGCTCCTCCCATGGAAAGACCGGCGATTGCGCGGTTGGTTTTCCCCTCTTTTAGCCGGTACGATTTTTCGATGTGGGGGCGCAGGTCTTTGGCAAAGTCGTCATTGAAATCGTTCATCTGTTTTTCAAAGGTGTTTTCCCCAGTCGGTGGGCCGAAACGAAATGGCCCGGTGTGGCCCATCGGCATGACCACAATCATCGGCTTGGCTTTGCCCGAGGCGATCAGATTGTCGAGTATGATTCCGGCGCGACCGACGGTCGACCACGAGTTGTCGCTGTCCATGGCTCCGTGGAGGAGATAGAAAACCGGATATTTTTCGGTTCCAGCTTCATAGCCGGGAGGGGTGTAGACATGGGCACGACGATTGCGTTTGAGGGTCGAAGAACAGTAGTGGACTTGTGCCAATGCGCCATGAGGAACATTTTTGGTGTCAAATAAATCGTTTCCTGGAACCTGCACGAGGCTCCAAAGATTGCCGTTTGACTCGCTGGTAGAGGTATTTTTCGGATCGAGAATGGTGACCCCGTCGATCTGCAGGTTGTATCGATAGGCTCCCGGAAGGACCGGGCCGACAATTGTCTCCCAAACTCCTTTTTCGCCTGGTTTGAGGTCAATCCCCTGGTTGACATTGGGGAGGTCGCCTCCGGTCAGCTTCACGGATTTGGCGTTGGGTGCATGGATACGAAACGCGACCTTCCGCTCTTTAAGTATCTCAGGCGATGTCACCTCAGGAGGCCTTGGCGATCCCTGGGCGGTGAGGTTGCTGGCCAATCCGGGGACGATCAGGGCTAGTGCGTAAACAAACCGGAATCTTGCCATCGGTTCAAACTCCCATCGAGAGTATGGGGAAAAAAGGGGAAAAACGGCGTATCTTGGGGGCGACCAGGATCAAAATCAAGTGAAAGGATTGGAAGCCTGGCAACTTTTTTCCTTCCACCTTTCCGGCAAACTTTCCGGGAAACGGGTTGAGGAAACCAAGGTGCTTAATCAATATCGTACCATTCGCTCAGGGCATCACAAGAACAGAGGGTTTTTTGGTTGCGACTCTGGTAGAATTAAGTTGAGCTTTCTTTCCCGCAACGCAATGAGTTCCTCCCCATGCATGCGGCCTATGCCCTTGTATTAGTGTTTGGTCTGACACCTCCTGATTTCGAACGGGAAGTGGTCCCCATATTGGCTGCCAAGTGTCTTGGTTGTCACAACAAAAATGAGGCAAGTGGCGATCTTTCGTTGCAAACTTCAGACCGGCTTGCGGAAATGGTTCCGGTGGGCGCTCCTGAATCTGGAGACCTTTTTGGGCGGATTCACAAAAGCGAAATGCCACCCAAGGGCAAAGGGAAGCCCCTGATCGACAAGGAAAAAGAGTTACTCCTTTCCTGGATCAAGGCGGGGGCCTCGTGGCCCAAGGGGAGAAAACTCGGTCTTTATGAAAAGACCTCCGCCACGCTGGGTGGTCTGGATTGGTGGTCGCTGCAGCCTGTCAAAAGGCCCTCGGTTCCGCCAATTGATGGGGTATCCAACCCGTTGGATGCGTTCATACGGCAGGGACAAACTGCAAAGGGCATGACTCCGGCTCCCGAAGCGGATCGTCGCACACTCATTCGCAGGCTTTATTTTGATCTTTTGGGACTTCCCCCCTCTTATGAGGAGGTTGAAGCTTTTGTTGCCGATAAAAATCCGGCGGCTTATGAAAAGTTGGTAGATAAGCTTTTGGTCGATCCCCGCCATGGGGAACGGTGGGCCCGTCATTGGCTTGACCTGATTCGTTATGGGGACACCAACGGATATGAGCGCGACGCGGACAAACCCTTTGCCTGGAAATATCGCGACTATGTGATTCGCTCTGTGCAAGCCGACAAACCTTTTGACCGCTTCCTGATCGAGCAGCTTGCCGGAGACCAACTTCCCAACCGGACCGAGGAGACCCTTGTTGCCACGGGAATGTTGCGCGTTGGCACCTGGGACGATGAACCCAACGACAAGCTTGAATATACCTATGACCGACTTGAAGACATGGTTCATGTCACCTCGACCGCGTTCATGGCGATGTCGGTGAAGTGTGCCCGGTGTCACGATCATAAATTTGATCCGATTCCCCAGGAGGATTACCACAAGGTGGCTGCAGCCTTTTGGCCGGGCGACCTTTTGGGCAATGCCCAGGCAAAAGTGGATGGTTATGATGTTTTGGCCTGGACGGATGTTCCTGGTAAGCCCAAGCCGCTTCATCTCCTGAAAAAAGGTGACCCAAGGCGACCCGGGCCGGAAGTCGATCCCGGATTTGTATCGATGATTCCTTCTTTGGATCATCCATCGATCCATCAAAAAGATAGTAAAATTCGCCGTCTTGAATTGGCGAAGCGTCTCGCGGATCCCTCCAATCCGCTTACCGCGCGTGTCGCGGTCAACCGGATCTGGCAACACCATTTTGGACGGGGGATCGTAAGAACGCCGGACAATTTTGGTTTCAAGGGGGATTTGCCCTCACACCCGGAATTGCTTGACTATTTGGCCTCAGAATTTGTGGCGAATGGCTGGAAGGCTCATACTATCCACCGATTGATTCTCAATTCCCGGACCTACAAACAATCCTCTATCCATCCGCTGCAAAACGATTATGAGTTAATTGATGCCGACAACAGGCTATTGTGGAGAGCGAATCGGCACAGAATCGATGCCGAGGCGATGCGCGATTCGCTCCTCCTGGTTGGCGGTGGACTTGATGGCACCCGTTTTGGCCCGGGAATTACCCCGAGCCTTAGCAACGAGGCGCTTGAGGGCCTTTCCAAAAAAGGGGGGGCCTGGCAACCCTCGCCCAAGGACAAGCAGCGCCGAAGGAGCATCTACATCCATGTGCGTCGCTCGCTGATCAATCCGCTTTTGGGAACCTTTGACTTTGCGGATACTTCAAGACCTTGTGCCCAGCGGGATGTCACCATGGTCGCCCCTCAGGCTCTGATGCTTCTCAATGATGAGTTTGTCCATGCCGAAAGTAGTTCACTTGCCCAGAAAGCAGCCAAAGCGGGGCCCGATCCCAAATTGCAAATTCAGTCCGCATGGCGCATCGCCCTTGGACGGGATCCCAAACCGGGAGAGGTCGAACTCGGGCTCGATTTTATCAAGCGCCTTGGGTCCGATGAAGGGCTCAGGTCACTATGTCATGTTCTGGTAAACACCAACGAATTTGCCCATGTGGACTAAAGCCATGAACACAAACAACATCAAAAAGCGATTTCCCTGTGGACTGGATCGACGCGAGGCGATTTGGCAGATGGGTGGAGGGTTTGCGGGGATCGCGCTTGCGGGGATGCTGGAAGAAGCGGGATTTTTCCGCAAACATCTGGGCGCTGCCGAACCTGCCAATCGTCCTATCGGGCCACATTTCCCAGTGAAGGCCCGGGCGGTGATCCATCTGATGATGAATGGGGCGCCCAGCCAGGTTGACACCTTTGATCCCAAACCCGAACTCAGGAAATACGCGGGCAAGCCGCTCCCCTCGGACAAAAAATACATAAACTCGGGCGGCCGAAAAGTCGGTTTTCTGACGCCGGAATTTCGCCCGTTCCGTCCTGGCGGCAAAAGCGGCATCCCGGTTTCGGATTATTTCCCCCATGTTCGCTCTCATGCGGATAAATTGGCTATCGTCCGGTCATGTCATACCGATAGCCATGCCCATGGAAGCGCTTTGGTCGCGATGAACACCGGGAGCGTGTTTATTGGAAAGCCATCGCTTGGGTCATGGTGTGTGTATGGGCTTGGTTCGGCAAGCAAAAATCTTCCCGCGTATGTCGTGATGATGGACAAAAGGGGTGGCCCGATCAGCGGACAACCCAATTATGGGTCGGGATATATGCCCGGCCAATTTCAGGGGACCCTGTTTCGTCCTGTGGGAACGCCAATCCTCAATCTCAAGGGAGCGGATGCGCCTGGCATACAAAGGGCTCAATTGGACCTTTTGGCGAAGCTCAATGATTTTCATATCGCCGACCGGCCCGGGGCATCCGACCTTGCGGCCCGTGCCCAGAGCTATGAGCTTGCGTATCGGATGCAGGCCGAGGCGCCCGAGGCCGTTGACCTGTCAAAAGAGACGCAAAAGACCCTTGATATGTATGGTGTGGGACGGGAACCGACAAATGATTTTGGGCGCAATTGCCTGATCGCCCGACGACTGGTCGAGCGCGGTGTCCGGTTTATACAGCTTTATTCGGGTGGCGGCCACCTTGAGGACACCTGGGACGCGCACACCAGCATCGAAAAGAACCATGGTCTGCATGGGGCCGAGGTTGACCAGCCTATCGCCGCGCTTTTGGCGGATCTTGAGCGGCAGGGTCTTTTGGACAGCACTCTGGTTGTTTGGGGAGGCGAATTTGGCCGGATGCCCTTCAGCGAGGGGCCAGGGGAACCCGGACGCAATCATAATCCTTATGGCTTCACCACCTGGTTTGCCGGGGCAGGGGTCAAAGGGGGAACGATATACGGCGCCACGGACGAATTTGGTTTTCAAGCTGTTGAAAACAAGGCACATATCCACGATCTGCATGCAACCATTCTTCATCTATTAGGATTTGACCATGAGCGCCTGACCTATTTCCATCAGGGCCGGGACGATCGTTTGACCGATGTATACGGAAATGTGATCAACGGGATATTGGCATAAGCCCACACAGAATCAAAGGTTAGACTGGGCTTTTGATCCGCCTAATCGTATTGGGATCGATCCAGGGAATGACGAGCGGATGGATCCTTTTCTGACAAAAGAGATTGATGTTAATTTTTATTGATAATAACGGTTTTAACGACTGAAGAGGACAGGCAGTTTGATATTGCAGTAATTGTTCTCTCAATCGGCTCCCAATTCGTCCTGATCCCCGGTCTAATGGGAATATTGTTACTAAATCCCTCAGGTCGGGCAGTTTGACACATGAAGAAATTTCGCTTCGGCTTTGGAACCCGGATTCTTGTCCTGGGAATATTGTTCCTGGTTGGTTTGGGTGCGACCAATCTGATGTGGTTGTCCATGACAAGCCAGATCCAAATCAATGGAACGCTCTATCGGCAGATCGTCCAGGGGAAGGACCTTGTTGCCGATTATTTGCCACCGCCTCTTTTTGTGGTGGAGTCGTTCTTAATCGCCCACCGTATTGCCGAGGAGACGGGATCCAAACGGGATGAATTGGTTGAACAGTATCAAAAAGCCCGTCAGGAATACGAATCTAGATACCAACACTGGCAACAGGATTTGTCTGCTGAAGATTCGCGTGATAAGTATGTGGATGAGTCCTATCAATCTGGTCTGGAATTTTTCCGGAGTATTGATCGGGACCTGATCGGATCCGCTTCAAAAAAATTACCGGCGGAAGCCTTGGCAGCATTTTACCGACATCGCAAACAGGTCGAACAATTGGTCAAAGTCGCCAACACACGAATCGAAAACGACGAGGAGAAGGCACGCGCGTCTACTTCGTGGTGGTTTACCGTTCAAATCATTTTCAATGTTGGCCTGTTGGCTGTCCTTGGTGCCATTTCATTCCTCATTGCAAGGGGGATCCAGGCTGTGGTTCGTTCCTCCGGCGAATTGGTCGGACAGGTGAAAATGTCCGCCATGCGTGTAAACAGCACTGCTTCGGAAATTGCTTCCGCAGCCTCGGAACAAAACGCCACAGTCCAAACCTTCAATTCGAGCTTCAATGAAATTGCCGCCGCTGTGAAGCAAATCAGCGCAACAAGCAAGGAATTGGCACGCACCATCGAGGAAGTTGGACGCCAAGGTCGCGACACCGCAAGTCTTGCGGGCGAGGGTCGAGAAAACCTGAATTCGATGGAAGTGTCGATGGAGTCGTTGGCCGAGGCTACGGGATCGATTTCTGCGAAGCTTGGGACGATACGCGAGAAGGCTGGCGCGATCAATGTGGTGGTGACAACGATCACGAAGGTTGCGGACCAGACGAATCTTCTATCGATCAATGCGGCGATCGAGGCGGAAAAGGCGGGTGAAGCTGGTCGTGGTTTCCTTGTGGTTGCCCGTGAAATCCGCCGGTTGGCGGA
>CAMBMH010000053.1 GCA_945868575.1 Singulisphaera sp. GP187
CACTGCCTTTTGGTTTTTTGGACTTTTGGTTAAGTAGCACCAATTTATAAATACCAAGGTTACAATCGCCTATTTTGCGAACGCTGGTGCCTGGGGATTACCCCGGCTTAGTGTATAGGCCAAAAGGTCGAGAATTTCGTCTTCTTTGAGAGTATCAAGAAGACCTGCGGGCATCATCGAAACCTTGGAAGGCTCGATCGATTCAATCTTGTTGCGATTGATGTTTGCCATGGTGTTGGGATCAAGCATATTGGTCATTACCATGATGTTGTCCCCGGCCAGGTTAACGATGCGGCCTGTGACCACCCTGGCGTCATCTGTGGTGATGACGACCGCCTGGTATTGGTCGGAGACCTCCTTGGAAGGGTTGATGATCGATTCCAGAAGGTCCTTGGCGGCAAAGCGGCCGGCAACGCCTGTAAGGTCGGGCCCCTGTGCGCCACCCTCGCTTCCATAGCGATGGCAGGAGAAGCAGGATGTTTGACCGAAAAGTGTGCGACCCCTTTCAAAATTGCGCCCCTTGGAAAGGCCCTCTGCGAGTTTTCCTTCCAAATCGGCGGTTTTCCATTCTTTTACAAATTCCCGCTTGATAGGTTTGGGCAGGTTGGATTCAACCGCTTTTGCCTCGACCAGGGAGCCCAATACACTCTTCTCCTCAGCCGAAAGTGTCGCGACAGCATCACGGCGTATGTTGTCGACAAAGCCACCAAAGCTGTTGCCGCCTTTGTAGGTCATGGCCTTTGCCAACCAATCAAATTGGGCCTTGCGGGCCTCGTGAGTCCATCCCTCTTTTAGGACGCGAAGGTAACGCGCGACATCCATCTGCTCTTCCTGGGAAGGAGAGTTGGAGAGTAGCTTGGTACCCTTTTCCGCAATAGTGGTGGACTTGAGGAACACAAGCACCTGGGCCAATTCGCCATTAAGTCCAGCGGACTCGCTGGGGAACCGACTGTCAAGGGCCTCCAGGATTGCCTTTCGGCTCTCTTCGGAGGGAGGGCCCAAACGCACCAGTGCAACTTCATAAACACGAAGCAGGTCCGTTTTCAGGGAGAGAGACAACTTGTCCCAGCCCGAAGCGAGCTTGTTCAGGGCGCCATAGAACTTTTCGCGAAACTCCGCAGGAGCCTCGGGCCGGGTCGGCTTGTGGGCTGGATCGGCGCCCGTTACACGAGCCAATGCAAGAAGCGCCTGAATCGCTATGGCGGGATTGGTTTCTTTCAGGGCGTTTTCACGCCATCCATTGACATCCTGGAACTCCAAAGCCACCCGGGCTGCATAGCGAAGGTATCGATCAGGAGACGCAAGAGTTTCCCAAACATAGTCTGCCGCGGCGGGGTCGCGCCTTCCGTGGAGGGCCTCGATCTGGGAACGCTTGAGCCGGGCTTCTTTTTCGGAGAGATCGGCATCGGCGGGCTCAGTCGATTCGTTTCCGGTGTAGGTGACCCGATAAAGCGCGGACTGGGTCCGACGACCACCAACCGCAAAATAAAGCGCCCCATCAACAGGATTGATCACGACATCGGTAAGCGCCAAAGGCGAACCGGTCACAAACTCTTCAAAAGATCCGGAAAAACCCGATCCCTCGGGCTTGAGGTGGACTGCGTAAAGCTTGCCATACGACCAATCGCAAATGAACAGGGCGTTTTGGAACTTGGCGGGGAACTTGGCGCCATAACCAAAACAGACACCCGTTGGCGAACCGGGGCCAATGTCAACCACGGCGGGAAGTGAATCGGGATAATAGGCGGGCCATTTGCCTGCACCGTTTCTCCATCCATATTCGCCGCCAGAGTTGGCCATACAAATACGGGTGGGACGATACCAAGGCGTGTTGATGTCCCATTCCATGTCAGCGTCATAGGTGAAAAGATCACCCGACTTGTGGAAGGCGGCATCGTACTGATTGCGGAACCCGGTACAGTGGAGTTCCCATTTTTTGCCATCGGGGCTGACGCGATAGATTGATCCGCCAGGCCCAAGGACTCCGGCCATAAAGCCGCGACCGTCCGGCATGCGGGGAAGGACATGATCCTCACCCCAGATTTTTGGCACGCGGGAAGAGCTGGTTTCTATTTGAGGGGTTTGGTTTCCGCAAACGACCATCAGATCCTTGCCATCGGGCGTGAGCAAAACCGCATGGGGACCGTGCTCGCCACCACCGCCATTGATCTTTTTAAGCTGAACAACCGTATCAAGCACATCATCGTTGTTTTTGGAAGTGACCTTGTAGAGTCCGGACTCGTACTTTCCACCCCGGTTCACAACAACATAAAGCGCATCAAACGCCCAAAGAAGACCTTGTGCCTCGCCTATGTCGGCAGGGATCTTTTCGACTTTGGTTTCGCCCTTTGCACCTACCGGAGGAACGGTCACTCGAAACAGGCCGCCATACTGGTCGGAAACAATCAGTCGCCCTTTGGGATCGACACACATGTTGACCCAGGAGCCCTGGACACCCATGGGAACCGAATAAAGCTGCTCGACCTTGAAGTCCTTGCGCCCCTTGATTCCAAGGGCTGCGGCCACGGCGGGAGGATTGCCGGCCAAAGCGCGGGCAAAGGTATTGGCATTGATAACAGACCAGGGTGCTGCCCCAGCCGCTCCCAGAACAACGGCACCCTTATCCGCCCCGTTTCCATTTGCGTCCTTGGCTATCTTCCATTTCGCGTCGGTAAGGATGGTGAGGTCGGAACCACTGTTCTGTTTCAAGACCGCTTTGAGGATGACTCCACCCGGGCCGCCACTGTTGGTGCCTTCGAGGACAAGTGTGTGCTTACCCGGAGCAAGTCCCTTGACAAAAGAATCAAGATCGGCCCGGCCAAGCTCGTTCCAGCCCTCTTTTTCAAGGACTTTTTTGCCATCCAGGTAAACCTTGACCGAATCGTCGCCGGTGGCGACCAACATGCCCGATTTCAGTTCGGAAGCAACTTGAAAGTCACGGGCGAGGAACACCGTCTCGCCCTCCTTTCCTTTACCGTTCCAAATCCATTGCGGTTGCGCGCCGGGGTTGCGTGCTCCCGCTTTGGTGGCGCCAACATTGCGCCCTTTCCTTTCCTGGCTAGCGTCGGCGCCGGTTTTGGCTTGGGGCGCTTCTTCGGGGGTGACAATCTTCTGCTTGGGAAGACGCTTAAGGTTGAAGTCCTTGAACTGGACAACCATGGCAGGGCCCACATGAATCTGAAGGGCCAGGATGCCAGACATGGCCCGCTTGTCCGCCTGAAGATCGACGATGTCGACAGTCTGTTTTCCGGCAATGAATTGACGGATCACATTTCCCTTGGCTTCGACGCGGTATTCCTGGAATTGGTCGAAGTCGACCCCTTCAAACATCTTGGCCGGGTCGCCGGTGGACCCGACAACGGTTTTCTTGCCATCGGTGCCGATGACGACCTTTTGTCCACGCTCGGCAAGGATTCCACGACCACGCTCTTCATAACAGATGCCTTGGTATTGGTTCGTTGCAATATCGGCCTGGTAACCGCCCACCACAAACTCCCCCTTGTCCTTGAGGTGAGCAGAGCGGAACTGGATCCCCGAGTTGCCACCCTTGGTGATCTTGAACTTGAGGCTAAGCTCAAAGTCTTCGAGGGGTTTTCCATCGTAAATCAGGAATTTGTTATAAGGGATCTTGCCATCGGTCTTGCCGGTGATGGCACCATCCTCGACGGACCAAAGCTTGGAATCGCCGGACCAGCCGGTGAGGTCCTTGCCATTGAAAACAGTCTCGGATTCCTGGGCACACACGGTAATTGGGCATGCGCCCAAACCGAGTGCGAGCATCAGGCCCGATGCGATACGCAAAAACATGGAGGAAATCTCCAGAAGGTGCCGGGGGCAGAGGGTGCCACCCATGGGGTGAGGAAAAGTCAGCGGAATATCATTTTTTTATGCCCGGCCAACCGCAATCCAACGACAACCTTTGGAAAATGCAAACGGAAACGGTTTTTCTTCCATTTGGTAAGATCGTACCATCGATCTCAATGAAGCCCATTGACAGCCTTACCCTGGCGCTGTACGATTCAAGCAGAACACTTCTAATCATTCATCGGGTATAGGGGTATTGAACATTCTCGGACGGATGGATTGATACGGCAGCCATCGTCTGGGCAGGTACCGCCGCGACATTTGCCTTTGCCACACTTCTATCGGGGAGGAATTCGACCATGATGCGCCGAATGGGTTTTTCCGCAATTATCGTTTGCGTTCTTGGAGCACTAAACCCGCTCTGGTCACAAGCCCCAGAATTGGGCCGTATCCCGGCTAATGCTTTTGGAGTGGTTCATCTCCGTGTGGGAAGCGTCTACGCCAGCCCATCCATGAAAGATGTCCGCGAATTTGTCGCAAAGGCCGGCCCAACAGCGATGAAGATTTTGGACGACAGGTTTCAAATCACCCCATTCCAGATCGATCGTGTCACCGCGGTCTCGATGGTGCCCGACCTTGTCAACGGAGATGTGCCACCCTTTGCGGTGATTGTTACAACCCTTGTCGACATCAAGACCGAAGGTTTGGGCCAGCGTCTCGAAATGGGCGCCCCGCAGGACCCAAAAAGCAAATTCCCCCAGTGGATTGATGGCAAAATAGCGCTTGCCGTTCCGGAACCCAGGACCATCCTTTTTGGGGACAAAGCGCTAGTCGAGAAAATGGCAAACACTCCATCGGGAGGTCCAATCAAGGCCCTTGAGAAAATCACAAAACATGACCTTTCCCTTTGGGTTAACCTGGGTGCGTTACCTCCTCAGTTGGCCGATTTTTTGCCCCATCCCTACCCGCCCCTTGCAAAGGCACAACAAATCTCGGCAACTTTAAACCTAGAATCCAATGCAAAACTCAGCCTTGAAGTCCAATATGGAACGGAAGCCGAGGCAAAAGCAGCAGAAATCATCATTAGGGCTCTGGCAAAGCAGGCGACCACAATGTTGGTCGAACCCAAAAAAGAAATGCTGAAAATGCTCGAAAAGCCCGATTCCCCTCGTCCTTCCGCCTTCAGTGAAATGCCCGAAGCTGTGGTAGGGCTAATGGGATTGGCCGGCATCAACTATGCCGAAAATATGCTTAACAACCCGCCTTTGAAACAAACCGGGCCAACCCTTGCTGCGGAGCTTTCCGCACCCGATGCAATTCCACCCGCAATGCTCGGTGTTGGGATGATGGGTTTGGGCATCACCATTCCCGCAATCCAACGGGCTCGTGGCGCCGCAGGCCGTATGTCCAGCGCCAATAACCTGAAGCAAATGGCTTTGGCGTTCCACAATTACACAGATTCCCAAAATGCATTCCCCACGGACATTACCGATAAGAAAACAGGCAAGCCTCTCCTTTCCTGGCGAGTGCAATTGCTCCCCTACATGGAGCAAGCAGCCCTTTACCAACAGTTCAAGCTGGATGAACCTTGGGACAGCGAAAATAATCTCAAATTGGCCAGGATGATTGTGCCTGTTTATGTTGCCCCTAACCAACCCCCGAGCATGGATCCCAAGGGCCTTGTCCTGACCCCTTACCAGGCTGCCTCTGGTCCGGGAACTCTCTTTGAACCTGGCAAAAAGTTGGGATTCCGGGATGTGACGGATGGGACTTCAAACACAGTCATGTTTGTGGAAGCAAAGAAACAGGTTATCTGGACCAAACCCGATGATGTCCTTTTCGATCCTACCAAGCCCCTTCCCGCCGCTGACAAACTGTTTGGGGGACTTTCGCCGAATGATTTCATTGCGGCAATGGGAGATGGATCCGTTCGGTTTTTGAAATATACCACCGATCCAAAAACCATCAAAGCAATGATCACCCGAAATGGCGGAGAAATCTTCACACTGGATTAGGAATGATACCAAGCCAGATAACGAAACATCCCGCATCACTTTTGAAAGCGATCCGGGATGTTGTTTTTTAACCGGACCATAAACCTATTTCATTAACAGCCCGCTGTGCTTCATCCAGGAGGCCGCGCGGTCGGGCCATTCGCTAGCCGAGTTGTTTGCTGAGGGGCGCAAGCCATAGCCATGGCCACCCTTGGAAACGATATGAAGCTCCGCCGGACGCCCTGCCCTTTTGAGCTCAACATAAAGGAGCGCACTGGAAAGGGGTGTCACAGGGTCATCATTTGCATGGGCAAGGAAAATAGGCGGCGTGTCTTTTAGCACTTTGACATGTTCCCGAAGCTTGGTGTCGCCTTTTTCGGTGAGATAGGCCGGGTAAATCAAGAGCCCAAAATTTGGCCTATGACTAATCTTGTCCACTTCATCGATTGACTCATAAGTCCGCTTGTCAAAAAGCGTGGTCAAGGCAGCAACCTCGCCTCCCGCTGAAAAACCAAGGACCCCGATACGTTTGGGATCGAGTTTCCACTCTTCGGCTTTTGATCGAACAAGGCTTACGGCACGCTGGGCATCCTGGACGGCAGCTTTACCCTGCATCTCTTTATCTCGACCGGGAACCCGGTATTTCAAAACGATTCCAGTAACTCCCAAAGAGTTCAGCCATGCGGCGACCTCGGTACCCTCCAGATCCCAGGCAAGAATTCTGTGGCCGCCACCCGGACAAATGACCACGGAAGCCCCGGTGTCTTTTGCCGGATCCGGTTTGAACACATGAAGTGTCGGAGTGCTCACATTGCTTATGCGAGTGATGCTGGGTGGCTTGTCCGTTTTGGTTTCCGCGGTTTCCTGGGGAAGCGTCAGGTTTTCATCACCGGGAGGTTTCCCTACCCAAATGGGAATCACAGTAGGCGCCTCAACAGGAGGAAGAAAACCAATCAGAAACGGTAAAAGGATGGAGTTCATGCGTTACCCCGAATTGGGAATGAATCAAAAAAAATTTGCGATGGGGATTACCTATCCGTGGCCATTCTAGAGGTTTTCAACGGGGAATTTGCCGCCAAAAGCCCAATAACGGCTTTGGGCAATTCAAGCACGCCATAAGAATCGCTTGATGCTAGAATGAATATTGACACATCAAAATCCTTTGGGTGATTCATGTCCAACGCGGACGCTGTCGTTTTGGAACAGGTGACCAAGCGTTTCGGCAATCATATCGCCGTCGACAAGGTCGATCTCCGGGTCAAATATGGGGCGATTCATGGTTTTCTGGGGCCCAATGGCTCCGGAAAAACCACGACACTTCGCCTGATCATGCGCCTTTTTGCTCCCGATGAGGGGCGCGTTGAGGTCATGGGTGAAGACCACGGTGGGTGCTCCCGGGATGAAGTTGGCTACCTGCCCGAGGAACGGGGCCTATACAAAACGATGAAAGTAGGAGACCTGCTCAATTTTTTGGCAAGGCTCAAAGGAGTCAGGCAACCCGGTCCGCTCATCGACGAATGGTTGGAAAGGCTTCAACTTTCGGAATGGAAAAACAAGAAGGTCGAAGCACTTTCCAAAGGAATGGCGCAAAAAGTCCAGTTCATCGGAGCAGTCATCTCAAGGCCCAAATTGGCCCTTTTGGATGAGCCTTTCAGCGGACTTGATCCTGTCAATGCATTGGTCATGCGCGAGGCATTGGTCCGACTTCGCGAGGAAGGAACAACGGTGATCCTTTCGACCCATGATCTCGCTTTGGCGGAGCAGATGTGCGATTCGTTTTTCCTGATTCACAAAGGAAAAAATCTCCTCTCCGGCACATGGGCCGAAGTCCAGCGCGACCATGGAGGCGAGCGCGTCCGGATCTCATTTGTGGATCCGGGAGTCCGCCCGATGAACGCTTATGGCATTGCAAGCGCGATTCCGACAGGAGAAGCTTGGGAATTGCGCCTTTATGCCGGCGAAACGCCAGAATCAGTCCTTCCCGGGCTTTTGAACCTTGGCAAAATCAGGCGTTTTGAGACAGGACAATCGTCCCTTAGCGACATATTCCTCAGGCTGGTTGGCGCCACAGCCGGCGCCTCTGTCGGTCACTAAAACTCAAATCGGAGCGAAAAAGTGGAAAAGATCATGGTCATCGCCCGCCGCGAGTTTCGGGCCGCCGTTGGAAGCAAAGCCTTTCTGATTTCGATTATCCTGATGCCAGTCATGATGCTGGGGAGCATCGGTGTCCAATTGGCTCTTGACAAATTCCGTCCCGATGAGGAGCGGACTCTTGGGGTCATCGACAGGACGCCTGGCCAGGCCGCCCGCATTGCGGAAACCCTGAACCTGCTTTCAGCGGAATCCGCTCCTGTCCAAACCGATCCCCTATCGGGAAAAGCCGAAAAGAACCGGACAGTCAGGATCAAATTTGTAGCAATCACTCCCTCCGCGCCCGATGCGCAGTCGATCTTAAAACAGCGAGTCGAAACCGCCGACCGCGTTCGCAAACGGGAACTATCCGGGTTCTTTGACATACACCCCGAGTCCCTGACCACTCCGGCCAAGGATGCCCCGGCACGGGATGATGTGACCTACTACACCGATCGGGCTTTTGATCGGGATGTCCTCACCATGGCAAGCGGAAAGGTTTTGGCCGCTGTCTATTTGCAACGGGCGGCAAAGATCAATCCGCTCCTTTTGGTAAAGGGGCGCACCTCCTACACCCCCGAAGAACTCGCCGCCCTCATACGCGAAACAAGTAAGGCGGGTGCCCGTGGACTTGCCATGAAAGACCTTCCCCACATGGACGCGACATCGGGCCAATTAGTCGATGGAGAAGAAGCAAAAATCGCGGAAAACCTGATCGTGCCTTTGGTTTTGGTCATGCTGATGTTCATGGTCATCATGATCGGCGCATCGCCCCTGCTTCAAGCCGTGATCGAAGAAAAAATGCAGCGGATTGCCGAGGTGCTTCTGGGATCGGCCCGTCCCTTTGAGATTCTCATGGGCAAACTGCTCGGCATGACTGCGGTGGGGGTGCTTTTGGCCTTGGTCTATCTTTTGGGAGGCGCGTTTATTGCTTCGCGCTTTGATGCGGGCAGGTTCCTTCGTGCGGATTTGGTGATCTGGTTTGTGGTTTTTGAAACGATGGCGCTTTTAATGTTTGGTTCGGTGTTCCTGGCGGTTGGAAGCGCGGTTTCGGATATCAAGCAGGCCCAAACCCTACTCACACCCGTGACCCTGGTTATGACGATCCCCTTGTTTGTCCTCATGAGGGTCATTGAAGATCCAAGCAGCGGTCTGGCTCGTTGGCTTTCCCTTTTTCCGACCGCGACACCAATGATGATGCTGGCCCGGATCGCGCTTCAACCTGATTTGCCCCTTTGGGAGCCCCTTTTGGGTGTTTTCCTGATGCTGATCACGACTCTTTTTGTTGTTTTGGTTGCGAGCCGCATTTTCCGCATCGGGTACCTCGCCCAGGGACAAGCCCCCAAGCTCAAAGACCTTCTTGGCTGGATTATTCGTGGAGAATAGGATGTTCGGACCGGTATTGGGAATTGGGGAACTCCTTTGGGATCTCTTCCCATCAGGAAGAGTTGCGGGTGGGGCGCCATTCAATTTTGCGTTTCATGCAAACCAGGCGGGCCTTCAGGGAATTCCGGTCAGCCGGATTGGCAATGATGAGCCAGGACAGACCCTATTGGGCCTACTCAGGGACAGGGGCCTGAACACCTCGCTAGTCCAGACGGATGATTTGTTTCCAACTGGAAGCGTGGGAGTGGACCTTGTCGGTGGATCGCCCCGTTACACAATCCACCAGGATGTCGCGTGGGATCATTTGGCTTGGTCGCCCCAAATGGAAAGTATCGCGGGCTGTGCGCTTGGGCTATGTTTTGGAACCCTTGCCCAACGCCATCCTGATTCTCGCGCCACGATTCAGAGGTTGGTGAAAGCGGCCGGGGCGGCGGGAGCCATCTGCGTTTTGGATGTGAATATCCGGCAACAGTATTTTACAAAAGACATCCTTGAAGAGTCTATTGATATCGCCCAATGGGTGAAGCTTTCCGCCGAGGATTGGCCAGGTTTCGCTTGGGCTCTGGGGTTGAACCCCGCGCGACGGGAAGACGAACTCGAATCGCTGCGCCAACGAAGGAATTTGGAACTGGTGGCTTTTACCGATGGCGGGGAAGGCGCGACTCTTCACACCCCCGAAGGAATCGTTTCCGTTGCCCCCCTGCGTGTGGAGGTTGCGGACACTGTCGGAGCCGGGGATGCTTTCACGGCGGGCCTTTTGGCAAGCCGACTTCGGGGGCTGCCCTGGGAGCGGGCCGGTAAATACGCCGCAGCACTTGCCGCCGAGGTGGTCAAACGTCCCGGAGGCGCTCCAGTCATCGAACCCGAAGCATTGGCCCGATTGGGGCAAATCTGAATCCTCCCGGGTTTCTCAATGCCCAAGGGGTCAATCAAAAACAACCGTCTTGCGATCGTAGACCAGGACCCGGTGGTTTAAGTGCCATCGCAAGCCACGGGATAAAACAAGTTTTTCAAGGTCGCGACCCTTTTCAAGCAAATCCTCAAGGGAATCGCGATGCGAAATTCGCACCACATCCTGTTCTATGATCGGCCCTTCATCGAGCTCATCGGTTACATAATGGCTTGTCGCGCCGATCAGCTTAACACCCCGCTCAAAAGCACGGTGGTAGGGCTTGGCGCCAACAAAGGCGGGAAGAAATGAATGATGAACATTGATGATCCGTCTGGGATAACGGGCAACAAAATCAGGCGATATCACCTGCATATAGCGAGCCAGTACCACCAGATCGACCTTATGCTCATCCAATAGCGCCAACTGTTTTCTTTCGGCAGCCTGTTTCTTGCCCCCTTCTACAGGGACATGATGAAACGGGATCCCGTAAAAATCACACCAACGCTTGGGATCATCATGGTTGCCAATGACGAGGGGGATTTCGCAAGCCAGTTCGCCCGATTGATGTCGATAGAGAAGATCCACGAGGCAATGAAGATGCTTGGAAACAAAAAGAGCAACCCGAAGAGGCCTGTCCGACCGTTCCAGCCTCCAGCGCATTGCAAACCGGTCGGCAACCGGGGCAAATCTTCTGGGAAACTCCTCCAGGTCTATGTCAAACCCTTCAAGGTCCCACTCAACCCGCATGAGGAAGAGTTCGCGTTCCGCATTTTGATGTTGGTCCGCATGAAGGATGTTGGCATTGTGCCTGGCGAGAAAATCCGCAACACCTGCCACAATTCCTTTTTGGTCAGGACAATCTATCAACAAAATCGCGGTGCGCTTCATCGTTGGTCTCGATGGAAAGTTCAAAAAGTAAATCTAGGGCCTGGGAGCCCAAATGGAAAATGCGTTCGATCCGGTTTCAGTTTTATCCCGGCTCGGGATAGGGCGCTCAGGGTGGCGGCAGAGTTGGCGAACGAATCGGGATTTTGAACCGTGTCACAGACTATTGCCGCCTGGGTCGCTGTAGGACCGCAAAAAAATTCTAAAATCAAAGGCACCCGGGTCCTCAAGGATTCCAGGAACGATTCGAACGGAACAGCCTTTTGCTCCGTTTACCCCCCCAATATGTGTTCCCCCAACAGACGGAATTATTTATGCACAATTTTAGAATTTCTTTATCTCTTATTGCAGTATTCGGCCTGATGGCTGGTTCCGCCTGGTCGGCAGACCCATCGGATTATTCTGTGCTGGGATCTGACCGGGGTCGGGTTAGCCTGGTTGGCAAGGACGGAAATGTCGAATGGTCATTTCCCCTTGCGGCGGATGTTCACGACCTGACACTTTTGCCATCTGGTAATATTCTTTTGATCACTTCAAGAAACACGGTCGAGGAGCGGACAAAAGAAGGCAAATCGGTATGGAAATACACGGCCAAAAACCGGGAAGGCTACAAGGGGCCAATTGAAATCCATGCGACACAGCGGTTGGCCAATGGCGATACGATGGTCGCGGAATCGGGCAACAAACGAATCGTCGAGGTCAGGCCTGATGGATCCATTTCCCGGGAAATTCCGCTAACCATTGACAATCCACATCCACACCGTGACACGCGACTGGTCCGTCGCACTCCCAAAGGCACCTACCTTGTTTGCCACGAGGGGGACGGTATGGTTCGAGAATACGACCTCGAGGGCAAAGTGATCTGGTCGCACAAAATCGATCTGGCAGGTCGGCCTCGTTCCAACGGCCATGGCCCGGAGGGGCACGGGACCGAAGTTTACGGCGCCTGGAGGCTCAAGAACGGAAATACCATCATTGGTGCTGGTAACGGAAACAGGGTTTACGAAGTTGATATCGACGGGAAAACCGTTTGGTCGGTGGACCAGAAAGAATTACCCGGGATCACATTTGCATGGATCACCATGGTGGAAATCCTTCCCAACGGAAATCTGATTGTCGGCAATTGCCATGCAGGCGAATCCAACCCTCAACTCATCGAAATCAACCGTGACAAGAAGGTGCTTTGGACCTTCAAGGATTTCAAAACCTTTGGAAACGGTCTTGCGGCAACGCAGGTTCTCGGAGTTCCCGAAGGAACAGTCCGTTAGGATTACCCCTGGGATTCGCGGGTAACCATCCAGTCGCCGAGGACCAAAAGATCCATTTTGGTCCTCAAAAAACAATCAAGTGCTTCAACGGGTCGGCAAACTACTGGTTCGTTTTCGTTGAATGAGGTATTCAGGACCATGGGAACACCGGAGATGTCCCGGAACGCCTCGATCAGGCGGTAGTACCGGGAGTTGGTTTCCTTGTGAACGGTTTGAAGTCGACCCGATCCATCGACATGACAAACTGCAGGAATTTGAGATCTCTTGTCGGTCCGAATTGGGTAAACCTGCATCATGAATGGGACTTCTCCATCCAGTTCAAACCATTCGGGGACGGACTCCCGCAAAATCGAAGGCGCGAAAGGACGGAATGATTCCCTGCGCTTAATTTTAAGATTTAAAATGTCTTTCATGTCCGCACGACGCGGATCGCAAACAATGGAACGGTTGCCAAGGGCCCTTGGGCCCCATTCCAATCGCCCCTGAAACCAACCAACCACATTACCATGGGCGATCGAGGCTGCGGTCCTTTTGCAAAGCTCCGTTTCGTCAACTACCTTTTCCACCTTGCAACCTGCGGCCGCAATATCCGAAGCACGCGCATGGACAAGTTCGGCGACATCATTATCGGGATATTGCGGACCCCAATAGGCATGATCCATGTGGAAGCCCCGGGCGCCTCCATTTTTGTGCCATACCGCGTAAGCGGCACCAATGGCACCTCCCGCATCGCCGGCGGCTGATTGGACATAGACCTTTTTGAAAGGAGTCCGAAGTGTCACCTTTCCATTGGCAACAGAGTTCATTCCACAGCCTCCCGCGATCGCAACGGCATCAATGGGATGACGCTTGTGAAGCGTGTTGAGCATGTGAAAGAAGGCCTCTTCGTACATCGCCTGGATCGAACGCGCCAAATCTTTGTGCTTTTGCTCCAGGGGTTGGTCCTTTGCACGGGCTGGGCCAAGCAGTTCCTCAAGTGCAGGGGCAAATAGGGTCCCAACCTCAGGTGAACCACCATCCCAACTGTATTCCACTTTTTCCTTGTGGTGTCGAAAGTATCGAAGGTTGAGTCGAAAACTGCCATCGGGTTCAAGCAGCACAATTTGCCGCATTTTGTCCATTTGGTTGGGCTGTCCATATGGGGCAAGACCCATCACTTTGTATTCGTCCCCGTAATGGGGAAATCCAAGGTATTGCGTTAGGGCCTGATAAAAGATCCCAAGGGAGTGAGGAAAAAACACCCTTCCCTGAACATCAATATTGGAACCCTTCCCTATACCCCAAGCGGCGCTGGAAAAGTCGCCAAAACCATCCACCGAAACAACCGCGGCCTCATCGAATGGGCTTACATGGAAAGCTGAAGAAAGGTGGCAATAATGATGCTCAATGTTGTGAAGGTCTCCCCGGAAAGACTTTCCTGGCTCGATTTGCCCAAGAAGTTCCCCAAATCCCTGTCGTTTGCGTTTGTTTTTGATCCGATCCCAAACGAAAGCAGGACTTGGCATCGAAGTGATTAGGTAAATCAATTTTTTGAAAAAGTTCGCTTTGGGGTCCTGATTGATGGCGGCATGGTCGACCTGATCAATCGAGATCCCCGCCTCACCGAGGCAATAGCGGATGGATTCCGACGGAAAGCCAGCCCAGTGTTTCACCCGGCGAAATCGTTCTTCTTCCACGGCGGCAATGAGTATCCCATCGCTAATAATACAGGCGCTTGAGTCCCCATGAAACGCATTGATTCCCAAGATATGTTGAGTCATGTTTTCAATTCTTTTCCGCAGGGAGTTTTAAATGACCTTCTTGAGCAATCTGCCGTTCCAGCAATTTTATGGAAATAATCGCCTCGGCCATTAACCTTTGGAACGCATAGACCAATCCGGGACGACCATCAAATATACCCCCCCGCAGGAACAGGTAAACAAGAGGCGCCAGAACCGGAGAAAGGACAATCCATTTCCGAATCCGATTAGATAAGCGGAGCTTTCCCCAAGGCTGGGAAAGAATGAGATCGGCTTCCTGTTCCGCGTATTTGGACTGGGACACCAACCAGCGTGACAAGGGTTTGCGATCGTCATGCAAGATTTTGGAGGAAAGTTGAACAACTTTTCCATCCAATATTAACCGATGTGCATGACCATCCTGGGCATATCTGGCTTTGGTTTTGGAACGAAACAGGCATACACGGGGAGGATAAAGCGTTCCCCTTAGTGGTTTTCCCTCGACACAATACACAAAACCAAATTGATAACCTTCTACCCAAGTTTCAGGACAAAGTCGGTTCAACTCTTTTTCACAATCAGTTCCAAGGACATAATCCGAATCCAGGGAAAGAACCCACTCCACATTCGATAAAAGGTTTTCGAGTGCAAAATTGCACTGGCCGGCAAAACTATCAAACGCACGGGTTTCCCACCTAACATTGGGAAACGAGAGAGCAATCTCTTTGGTTCGATCGGTGGATCCGCTATCCAAGACTACCACTTCCCTGGCCCATGATAGCCTTTCCAGAACCCTTTGAATATTGGGTTCCTCATTGAAAGTGAGAATCAGGGGTGTGATCTTTTCCAGCATCGTATTTTTGTATAAGTTTACATCGATTTAGGGAAAAGCACTTGGGTGAATAAATATCTGATTTTTTCCCTGAATCGTACGGGAATAGGCAATCCATTCACCATTCGGAGAAACTACACAAGCCTCGGGCCGAATCGGGCGAAGGGGATCAGGAATGGTGAGCCTTTTTGTGGTTCCGTCAAACACCGAAGTCAGACATAGGGATCCATCCATTCCATGGGCAATGTAAGCCCCATCTTGCGTCCAAGTAAAAGCTGAAGAGATATCCTGTTGGTTTCTTGTAATTTGGACCGCCTTTCCCGTCGCGGTTTCAACAATCCAAAGCTGAACTACTCCTGAATCATCCCTGGCAAGATATGCGATATTGCTCCCATCCGGATTGGAGCGAAGCCAATGCCTTGGGCCTTGGATCCCAGGGAACCTTCGATTTTCGGTATGTGTGAGTCGTCTCACCGCCACTCCATCCGGTGGAAAAGGCAATTCTGTTTTCGTTCCTGAAAGCGGGCCTACTCCACTTCTTTTGAGGTCCTCAGGCAGGTCACAAACAAACACTTCCACAATCGGCTGACCAGTTTTGGCCAAAACCGTCCCCTGAAAGGCCAAAGCCCGATTTTGCCTTGATCCATCAGAACGGACATACCCATCATTCCCGATCCAACCCTCTTCGCAAGCGCGTAATAAATCATCGGAGCCCGGGAGGGGCATTGAGGCAATTGGCGTTACAATTACGCTGAAATGCGTTCCCGACTGGTTTCTGGCGTGGAAATGCTTGGGAACTATGGGCCCCGGAACGGATACTCCGACAACCCGAGGGTTGGGTTTACCATTGGCCCGTAGATTCTCCTCCAGAAAATGGTCCTCGTAAGTAAAACTGATCCAATCCCCTTTGGGATGCCACACATGAACATGGGAACCACCTCGAAGGGCTCCCATGGTAAATGGAAAAACAAGGTCCCGTGCATCCATGATTTTAGCACTGACTCCGGTCTCAACAATTAGCCCATGCCTCCTGGCGGGACCATATACGAACCCGTCTTTCTCAGGGTATTCGGGCCCATGAATAAAAGCACATGCGTCAATTGCGGGATGGGCGGTCACAACTCCACAATAAGCACCATTTTTCGATTCGTAAAGGAGTTCAATTTTTCCTGTAGACACTTCAACTCTGTGAATTTTGTTGCAATCAAAGAATCCTCCTGAAAGATCGGACCTGGAGTCAAACAGGATAAATCTCCCATCCGCCGACCAACAATTGATATTGGTCAGGATGTGATTTTCCTCGGCGCAAGTGATTTGGATTTCTTTCACAGAGGAAACATTTGCAAATGTCATCAATGACTATCCCCAAAATACAAAATATTTATAGCACAAATTTTGTTGAAAGCCAACTCCCCATATCAAAACTCAACTGCCCCTGGATGGTGATCAATGCTTGGCCTTCAAGATAAACCCGGTCGTTATTAAGTATGACACCAACCTCCCCTCCGCGACGGGACGCCTGAAATCCCCTTAGTTTGGCTTTAACGAGTTTATTGCCCCAAAAGGGACCCAAAGCGCAATGGGCCGAACCAGTAACCGGATCTTCGGGAACCCCTGATTGTGGAGCAAAAAATCGGGATACAAAATCGATCCCCTGTTTTTCCGAAACGGCAGTGACGACCAATCCCCGTCTTCCCAGGGAAGCTACCGCCTTCATGTCAGGATCCAGTCCACGAACAAGGTCCTCGCTTCCCATTTCCACCATCCAATCGTCTCCAGCAACATAGGTGCCCAAAATGGCACCTGGTCCCCCATTTTGGGAACAAACTTCAGGAACCCCTTTGGGGAAAATAGCCATTTCGATTCCTGGAATCCGTTGCGGGACTACAGGCCATGCGGGAAAATCCAACCGAAGGGACCCATCGGTAATTCGACAGGATAATATTCCAGAACGGGTGGTAAACTCAAATTCCCAACCGCCCGTTTTTTGATGCAAGACCCAGGCAGCCGCAAGTGTGGCGTGACCGCAAAGATTTACCTCCACCGTGGGTGTAAACCACCTGAGAGACCAACCATTTTCCACCTCTAAGAGAAAAGCAGTCTCCGCCTGGTTTACCTCCATCGCAATCTTTTGCAAAACTTCATCCGGTAGTAAATCATCAAGGATCACCACACCGGCCGGATTTCCTGTAAATGGTCCGTTTGCGAATGCATCCACCAACCAGAAAGGCAAACCCATAACACTCATTCAATTTCCTTCTTTTTCTTGGGCTTTTTGATGACTTTGGATTTTTGTTCGGCCAAGGCGGCCCTTCTCTCTTTTCCCATTTTTGCCGCCGCAATAATCCAGAAAGGCGCAACAACGAGACTGAGTAGTGTTCCCAATCCCTGACCAAGAAGCGTACCCCTGGCAACCTTCTCCTGGTCGTTTCGGGCTGTCCTGTCAATCATAATAATCCCGGTGATTCCAAGAATCAAAAACACCACAATAGCAACTCCTGTAACGATGAGCGGGAGCCTGAAGTATCTCATGAAACAATCCAATGAAACCAATGTGGAAGAGGAAACAACAACTTTTGAATATAGGACACCAAACGAAAAAAGCACTTGCACCTTCGGAAGAAAGCGCAAGTGCCAAAAAATTGTCAAACTATTTGAGGACTATTTCTTGACCTCAAATTCGGCGTCAATCACATCGTCGCCGCCTTTGCCTTGCGAACCTTGGGGGCCACCTGCTGCCCCTGGGCCCTCGGGTTGCCCTGCCTCTGCTCCAGAGACATTGGCGTGTTGAAGGGCTGCGTTGAAGGCCTCCTGCAATTCCCCCGAAGCGCGTTTGATAGCGGCGGCATCTTCACCCTTGGAGGCATCGCGAACCTTTTCGATTGCCGACTTAAGGGCCGATTGGCTTGCGTCACCAAACTTGGCGCCCTGTTCCTTGAGCAACTTTTCCACGCGGTGAGCCGTGTTATCGGCTTCATTGCGGGCATCGATCAGCTCAATCTTTCTCTTTTCGTCGGCTGCATTCGCCTCCGCGTCTTTCTTCATCCTGTCCACATCGTCCTTGGATAGACCTGAAGAACCCTTGATTTCTACCTTGGCTTCCTTTCCTGTTCCCAGGTCCTTGGCGGAAACCTTGAGGATACCGTTGGCATCGAGGGAGAATGTCACTTCGATCTGTGGCTCGCCACGGGGAGCAGCCGCGATTCCTTCAAGGTTGAATTCACCCAAAAGACGGTTGGAGGTGCTCTTCGCGAGTTCGGATTCACCTTGGAATACCGAGATGGTTACTGCGGTTTGGTTGTCTGATGCGGTGGAGAAGATCTGCTTCTTCTCAACGGGGATCGAGGTGTTACGCTCGATCAACCGGGTCAGGCGACCACCCATGGTTTCCAGACCAAGTGACAGGGGAGTCACATCGACCAGAAGAACCTCGGACTTGGAACCCAGAAGGAGCTGGGCCCCCTGAATCGCGGCTCCAATAGCAACCACTTCATCAGGGTTAACCCCGCGGTGGCCTTCCTTGCCGAAGACTTCCTTGACGAGTTGTTGGACCCTGGGCATGCGGGTCATACCACCAACGAGCACCACCTGGTCAATCTCTGAAGGCTTGAGCTTGGCGTCATCCATTGCCCGAAGGACAGGCCCCTTGCAACGCTCAATCAGCTTTTCGCAAATCTGTTCGAGCTTGGCCCGGGTCAGGCTGAGCATCAGGTGCTTGGGACCGGATGCATCAGCGGTGATAAACGGCAGGTTGATATCGGTGCTGGTTTGACCCGAAAGGTCCTTCTTGGCCCGCTCGGCAGCTTCTTTGAGGCGCTGTAGGGCCATCTGGTCCTTGCGAAGGTCGATTCCGTTTTCCTTCTGGAATTCCTGCGCGATGTAATCGATGATGACTTGGTCAAAATCGTCACCACCAAGGTGGGTGTCGCCGTTGGTAGATTCCACCTTGAAAACGCCATCACCCACATCAAGGATCGAAATATCGAAGGTACCACCACCAAGATCGAACACCGCGATCTTCTCATTGGTTTTGCGGTCCATGCCATAAGCAAGGCTAGCGGCAGTGGGTTCATTGATGATGCGCATGCGCTGGCGGGTTTTCTTGCCGGTGCCTGGATCCTCGATTTCCCATTCGGTGTCGAAGCCCGCGATTTGGGCTGCTTCGATTGTCGCCTGACGCTGGGCATCGTTGAAATAGGCGGGAACTGTGATGACCGCCTTGCGAACGGTATGTCCCAAATAGGCCTCGGCGGATTCCTTGAGCTTCCGCAGGATCATGGCGGAGATTTCGGGAGGAGTGTAGTCCTTTCCGTCAATGTCCACCTTGGTGAGGTCGTCCGGACCGCCAACGATTTTGTAAGGAACCAGAGTCTCTTCCGCAGAGACTTCCTTGCGTCGACGGCCCATGAACCGCTTGATCGAATAGATCGTACGGCGGGGGTTGGTGACGGCCTGGCGCTTGGCTTGGTCACCTACCAGACGATCACCCTTGTCAGTGAACGCCACAACCGACGGGGTAATGCGATTTCCATCGGAATTGGCAATAACCTTTACTTCGCCACCTTCCATCACGGCCACCACGGAGTTAGTTGTTCCGAGGTCGATTCCGATGATTTTTTCTTCAGCCATGTTTTTCTCCTTGATCCCAAGCCCTTGCGCCTAGCCTGTCCGAAGAGCGCGGAAGCCATCACTCAACTCCTGACCAAGAATGGTGGAAATTGGGGGCCCCAAGGCAACTGGGATGATTCGAACTGCTTACATCATTAAGCAGACAGCGTGCCGATAAAATTAAAAAACAAATCGAAGTCACAAATCCGTATTTGGCAATAGATTATAGCTCCTTTCCCGCCCCATCCCCCTTTGCTAATACCTATATTGTGCCACTTTGGCAGTCGATGGCCCTTATCTACTGCCTTGCCCCTCTCGCCAAAAACGACAATTTATGCTACTACTTCACTCTGTTGTTGACGCAAGCGCCACCACTTCCTATTCCAACCTAAAATTTTGTTCTGGCTGGGGACTTCCGCTTCGTTTTTTGCGAAGCGATTTTCCCGATCGGTCCGATTTCCTCCCCCCAAGTCACTGACCGCTCCCAAGAGGATGACTTTGTCATGGCTCGAAAATCCGAAAACTCCCAAGCCCTGACACCTTCCCAGGACACCACACCCGCAGGCCTCTCCACCAAATCCCTCTCCACTTTAAAGTCCGCCCGTGAAAAAATTGACAAGCTCGACCAACAAATCATCAAGTCAATCAACGAGCGCGCCCAGCTTGCGGCCGAGATAGGCCGCATCAAAGCAGAAGCAGGCGAAGAGATCTTCAACCCCGCCCGGGAAGAAGAAGTTCTGACCAATGTTCTCCAGCTTCACAAAAATATGGGTGGAGCGGTTGGCCAGGCTACGATTCGGGCCATCTTTCGGGAGCTGATGTCGGGCTCCCGTGCACTCCAAAAGGTTCTCAAGGTTTCCTATCTCGGGCCCGAATACAGTTTCAGCCACCTTGCCGCTGTGGAACGCTTTGGCACCGCAGTTGAATTCGTACCCGTAGGGTCAATTGCCGCCGTTTTCGAGGCGGTCAATCGGGGACATGCCGATTTTGGCGTTGTTCCCGTGGAAAACTCTACCGACGGAAGGGTGACTGACACCCTTGATATGTTTCTGCGCATGACGCAGATGATCATTTGCGCGGAAATTCGGCTTAATGTCCACCACAACCTTTTGGCCCGGTGTGAACCTAACGAAATCCGCAGGGTTTATTCCAAACCCCAGGCGCTTTCGCAATGCCGTAACTGGCTGGCCAAAAATGTTCCCCAGGCCGTGCTAAAGGATGTCAGCTCAACCGCTATTGCGGCCGAATTGGCTCAAAAGGAACCGGGAGCTGCGGCTGTTGCAAGTCGTGAAGCAGCAGTGCATTATGGATTGAGAACGCTGTTTTCCGATATCGAGGATCAGCCCGACAACGAAACGCGCTTCGCAGTTATTGGCAATCACAAATGCGCCAAAACCGGCAACGACAAAACCTGCGTGATTTTCCGGGTCCCCCATAACCCTGGGTCCCTTGTTGAAGCGCTGGAAATTTTCCGCTCCGCAAAGATCAACCTGACCTGGATCGAATCCTTCCCCGCTCGCACCAGCAAAGGCGACAAACAGGAATATATCTTCTTTGTCGATTTCGAAGGGCACCAGGAAGACCCAAAGATCGCCAAGACCCTGAAAACCCTGGAAGCCTACTGCAAGGAAATTCACATCCTTGGATCGTTTCCTGTCGCAAGGATTCAGGCATAGGATAAGAACTGGTTTCCCTGGCGAACCAAGGAAACCCCATTGGGAAAGGCTTAGTCAAGGTACTTTTGACATGATAATTGTTGTGGCTCCCGACTCTACCCAGGAGCAAATAGACCATATTTGTGTGCGAATCCGGGAACTTGGTCTTACCCCCCACCTTTCCCAAGGCGAGCAGCGATCTATCATCGGTGTAATTGGAGACGAAACTCGTCTTCAGGCACAGCCTTTGGCAGCAATCCCGGGCGTGGAACAAGTCCTGCCGATTCTCAAACCCTTTAAACTGGCAAGTCGCCAGATGAAGAAATCGGACACCATCGTGGAAGTCCAGGGTGCCCCCGGGACCGCGCCCGTAAAAATCGGGGGTGGCCACCTGGCCCTGATCGCGGGCCCTTGCGCCATCGAATCGGAAGAAATCCTTGCGGAAATCGCCAAAGCTGTGCGATCGGCCGGAGCCAACATCCTTCGCGGTGGAGCCTTCAAACCGCGAACCAGCCCCTACTCCTTCCAGGGGATGGGTGAACCCGGTCTCAAAATCCTTAAGGATGTAGGCCATGCCCACGGAATGGCTGTCGTCACCGAGGTAATGGATCCAAGGCAG
>CAMBMH010000054.1 GCA_945868575.1 Singulisphaera sp. GP187
TTGCAATATCGCGACGAACCTCAGGCACATCAGGATAATAGGGAGGAACCGTGACCTGCTCGGGCCTCACCAGATATTTCTCGCCAAGCCCGGCAAGATTTCGCTTAACCACCTCCTCCGGCGCACGAATTTGGCTTTCGTGGGTGACCATGAAATTGGCGTAAGCAAAAAAAGGCTGTTTGGGCGCGGGTTTGATCTGCCACGGCTTGGTGGAAGTAAATGCCCCGGCAGGAACATCAAAATTGAAGTCTGTTTTTCCCGGCCAATGGACCTCATAGCCTGCCTTTTTCAGGAGAGCGGTAAATGTTGGTGGCGGCTTAAGTAGCTTGGATCGCATGTGATGCGACCCGATTTTGGTCGGGTATTGCCCCGTGATGAGCCCGCTTCGACTCGGCGCGCAAACAGGCGCGTGAGTGAAAAACCTCTCGAACCGGGCACCCTGCGAAGCAAATTTGTCCAGATTTGGGGTCTGGACCAGATTGTTCCCGTAGCATCCCAAATCGGGGCTGAGATCCTCCGCGACCAGGAAAATCATGTTGGGGGGCGCAAAGGATGGATCAGAATTGACTTGTTTAATGTCCCCACCGACCGCCAGTCCCAAACAATCACCTATCCAAAACAGCAAAGCCAAGGCTCCCGGGACCAATCTCTTCATGGCTATTTTTTTCATGCATGTGGATCCTCAGCGGTTCGGAAAAGCCAAGTAAGGTTTTGAGCCTTTCGGGACAGGTTTGGAAACCTATCAATAACTGTGGGAACTCAAACCCAGGACCTTCCGCAATTCATTGCCGGATACGGGGCCCGTTTAGGATCTTAGCCATGACAACTCTCATTTCAGTACCGCTTGAAGAAAGCTCCAGGACGGTTCGGGGAGTTTGCCCACACGATTGTCCAGATACCTGCTCGATGGTGATCAGAACCGAGGGGGGAAAAGCTGTCCACCTCCGGGGAGATCCAGACCAACCATTCACCAAAGGCTTTCTTTGCCAGAAAGTCAGCCGCTATCTCGAGCGAACGTATCACAAGGACCGGTTGCTTTTTCCGAAACGCCGAATCGGCCCAAAGGGCTCCGGCCAGTTTGAGCGAATCTCCTGGGAGGAAGCGCTTACCGAAATTGTTTCACGCCTAAAAACGATCGCCCAATCCTCTGACGGCCCACAGGCGATCCTTCCCTATAGTTATGCCGGGACCATGGGCAAACTCCAGGAAGCGAGCATCGACCGTCGTTTTTTCCACGCGATTGGGGCATCGCTTTTGGACCGGACGATTTGCGCCACCGCCGGGGTTGCCGGTTGCGATATCACTTTGGGCACGCGCGCCGTCACCGATCCCTTTCTCACCGAAAACTGCCTCCATATTATCAATTGGGGATCCAACACGGCGGTAACCAATAGCCACATGTGGGTGCGAATGGTCGAGGCGCAAAAGCGCGGGGCCAAAATCATCACAATTGATCCCTACAAAACGCCTACGGCCGCTCGCTCGGACGAATGGCTCGCCATCCGCCCGGGAACGGATGCGGCTTTGGGTTTGGCAATGATGCATGTTGCTTTTGCCGAGGGACTCGAAGACAAGGACTATTTGCGGCAATACGCATTGGGTGAAGGTCAACTTCGCGAGCGGGTGGGCCAGTGGTCCCCAGACCGAGCGGAAGCGATAACAGGCATCCCTGCCGAAAAAATCCGCTGTTTGGTCCGCGACCATGCAACTGCCCGCCCCGCACTGATCCGTCTGAACTATGGACTTCAGCGTCACGGAGGGGGCGGCATGGCCGTCCGAACAATCACCTGTATTCCCGCAGTCCTGGGAACCTGGCGAGACGCAGGCGGCGGCGCCTTCATGAGTTCAAGCAAAGCGTTCAACCTTTTGGGAAGCGACAAATTCTGTCGTCACGACCTGATACCCCCGAATACCCGAACCATCAACATGTCGAGCCTTGCCGAGGCCCTAGCCGGGAAAACATCGCAAGGTGCCCCCCTTTCGCCAGCGGTCAAGGCTCTTGTTGTTTACAACAGCAATCCCGCTGCGGTTTGTCCCGATCAAAACAAAGTGATTTCCGGTCTCAAAAGGGAAGACCTCTTCACTGTCGTTCTCGAACATTTCCAAACAGACACCGCCGACTATGCCGATATCGTCCTTCCAGCCACAACCCAACTTGAACACTGGGATGTCCACTCGAGCTATGGCCATTTTATGGTTCAGCTCAACGAACCCGCCATTGCGCCTTTGGGCGAAAGCCGACCAAATACGGAAATATTTCGCGACCTGTCCAGGCGCTGGGGACTTTCCAAAGACTTGTGGGACAATTCCGACAAGGACCTGATCCGCGAGGTCCTTTCCAACACGCCCAACATCACCATCGAAAAGCTGCTTGCGGAAGGTCCGCAGCGACTCGACCTTCCGAATCCTTATGTACCTTTCGCAAAAGGCGGGTTTGGAACCCCATCCGGCAAGTGCGAGTTCTATTCCGCACGCATGGACGAAATGGGTCTTGATCCGCTTCCTGGTTATACGCCCCCCCATGAAGATCCCCACAATAGCGACGGTCGTTATCCGCTTCAGATGGTTTGCCCGCCTGAACCTTCATTCCTTAATTCGAGTTTTGCCAATATTGATGCGCTTGTCAAAGCGGCAGGTGGGCCAAAATTGCGTATTCATCCCGTTGATGCCCAAAATCGTGGCATAGTCCATGAGGCCCCGGTTCGGGTATTCAACGACCGGGGAACATTTGAGGCACGCGCGCTTGTTGAGGAAACCATAAGCCCCGGGGTCGTCGTATCGCATGGCGTCTGGTGGAACAAGCACACAAACGATGGTGTAAATGTCAATTGCACCACCAGCTCCAGGCTCACCGACCTGGGTGGTGGGGCCACCTTTTTTGACAATCTGGTTCAAGTGGAAACCCTTTCAAAATGATCCCCGCTATCAGCCAATGCAGCACCCTCGCCTCTCCGTTTCGGGAGGAACTCGAACAGTATTCCGGGTGCCGGATGAACCATGTGGAGATCTGGCTTCCCAAGCTGGAATCCTGGCTCAAAACCGAAAGCGTGGAAACCACCTCCCGCCTCTTTTCCGATCTTGGAATTATTCCCATTGCCGGATCCATTCAGGGTGGACTTTTGCGCCCTGCGGGTGAGTCCCGCAAAGCGCACGAGGAACACTATCGCCGCAGGCTGGACCTGATGCAGGCACTCGGAATCCCCCAGGTGGTGCTTGTTCCGGAAACGGACCACGAGTCGGTGGAACTTGGCCCGGTGGCGGAGGGACTGATTCGCGCATCCCAATGGGCTGAGGCTTTTGGGATCAAAGTTGCTTTGGAATTTTCCTGCCGCGCCAGAGTTGTGAACAATCTTCAAACCGCAGCCATGCTGATCAAGCTGGCCGCGCAACCGAATTTGAGCCTTTGTCTTGACCTGTTTCATTTCTGGAACGGGCCAAGCAAGGAATCGGATCTTGAGCTTCTTGGCGAAATCCCGCTGGGCATCGTCCAGGCTTCGGATATATCCGGAATCCCGCGCGAACTGGCAACCGATGGGCAGAGGATCCTTCCAGGTGAAGGGGACATTCCACTTAAATCCCTGCTGAAAAAGGTCGGACAAACAGGCTATTCGGGCCCTGTGAGCGTGGAGCTTTTGAATCCCCAAATCTGGGGGATCAAGCCTTCCCATGTCGCCGAACTGTCCCTTTCGGCACTAACCAGGCTATTTCCCAAATAGCCAAATGTTGTGCCAGCAAGGTTGGCGAATCCCCCACCAAATTCCCCCTTCGAGTGTGTAGGATGACAGCTATCCCTTCCCAGGAGTTTCTCATGAGTCGATTTGCCAAAATCCTTCCATTTGCGTTAGGGCCACTTTGTCTTTGGTCAATTTTTACGCTTTTCCCCCAGGGGCTTGTCGCCCAAAATGGAGCTGCTTCCAAAGAGGTTGTTGAGGATGGATGGAAGAGTCTTTTTGATGGAAAATCGCTGGATGGCTGGAAATCGACCCCATTTGTCGGTGAAGGTAAAGTTTTTGTCCGGGATGGCTTGATAGTAATGGAAAAAGGGGAAAAGCTTACAGGAGCAACCTACACCAAGGGAGATTTTCCCAAGCGTGATTACGAGGTCGAAATCGTCGCCAGAAAACTCGATGGAAATGACTTCTTTGCCACGACAACTTTCCCGGTGGGAGATCAGCATGCGTCCTTCGTTGTGGGGGGCTGGGGGGGCACCTTGGTTGGTCTTTCCAGCATTAATGGTTCGGACGCGTCAGAAAATGGCTTGAGCAAAAACAAGGAATTTGAGTCCAAAAAGTGGTACACGATCAAGGTTCGCGTCGGGCAAAAGCGGGTCCAGGCCCAAATCGAAAACGAACAATTCATTGATGTTGACACATCTGATGTGCGCCTGAGCGTTCGATTCGAAGTCCAGCCTTCACGACCTTTTGGCGTCTCAACCTACGACACTATAGGCGAAATCAAATCTGTCCGGGTTAGGCCATTAACCGAAAAAGAAAAGAAAATTTTGGCAACGCCCGACAAGAACGACTAGGTCAAATCAGATAATTAAGAAGAAAATTAAGGAAAAATTGGGAGCTTTGTAAAAATATAAAATCATGGTGTTTGATAACCCGGGGCCATAAAGCGCCCCGGATTTCTTCTTGGAATTTTACTTTACCTTGGTCTGAAACTGAACTACGGCCTGGTCGCCTGGTTGAAGAACGCCCTGGATTTCCCAGCGGAGTTCCACCGTTCCATCCTGGCCGCTTTGCTGCAGGAAAATCGCATCGCGGGAACATTGTGAAGTCCCCTCAACATATTCCAGACGCTGGTTGAGCGCATCCACCAATCCGATGTCCTTGAGCGGATGTCCGCTGGTGTTGGTGAAGCGGAGTGTGAATGTCAGGATATCCCCAGGACGGGCCGACATCTTGTCGCAACATTTGCGCAACTCCATTGGCCCCGAGGAGGCCTGTTCCGCGCACATCGAATCAACAGAGGTTTCACGCACCGAGAAACTCGAGCTAACCGGATCGGTACCGGGTTGATCCGCGAAAAGGGCGCTCACCGAAGAGGAGGAAACCGTTCCCGAAAGGCCTATGGCCCCATGCACATTTCGGGTTTTTTCGCCTTTTGCGGTCAGCTTTAGGCCAGCTTCCTGGGCGACACGGCCAGGCATCAGCTTGCCTTCTGTTGACAAGGGTAATTTCAAGCCTTCCTGGCCTTCAAGGATGGTGATTTTTCCAACCTTGATGACTCCCTCTTTGGCAACATTGGCCGAGGGACTCAAGCGACCTTTGACATCGCCTGGCTGTTCCCTGGTCCCGGTTTTGCCAGCCAATTGCGCCATGGCAATTTTGCCCTGATTGAGCCGACCCACATCCATAGCCAATCCATTTGAACCCTCAAATTTGTCGAGTGGATCAGAAAGGATCAGGGATTGAAAACGGGGAGCGATGATACACACTCTGTTGGAGTGAATCACACGACGGCGCCCCTTCGAATCGGTGAACGAGGCAAGGGAATCCTCCGGATCGATACCGGCAATTTTTCCTTGACCATCGATGCCCGCCCGTTGGCCTCTGTCACCACCATCCCGGACAATTTCCTCCATCAGGTCTCCGGGCCCGCCAATCGGATCAGGACCGGCTTGTTGGAGTGATGGAAGGATGTAGGGTGGAATCACAGGGGGGCAAAGCGAGGTTTGCCCAGGAAAAAGTGCTGTTCCCGGAATGGCCGTTTGGGCAATTTCGATATCGCTCATCGAACGATTTCCGCTGCGGATGATTCCGATGAGCCTACCCCGAAGGGCTGCTTCCTTGCCAAGGTTGGCCCCGGGAAGCAGAATCACCTCGGAATTCGCAACGGCGTCCTTAACCTCCGGGTTGTCCGCAGGATTGGACAATAGACAAATTCCCTTGGTGATCAATCTTGGGCGAGCGGTGCCGATCAGGTCTTCGGGATGAATAGCCAAAGGAGCGGGATGGTCTTCGATCTTGGTGACCGGAGGAAGGCGAAGCGATTCATGGACTTCGAGGGTCACACATTGGCGATTTCCCTCACTGGTTACCACGGCAAATGTATACGCATATCCGGGGCGCAAAAGTATCCGTGACTTGGACTCGAGTCGCTCCAGGGTTGGAATTTCGGCGGGTGATTTGCGAGCTGGCCACAAGGCATGACAACCCTCGGGCAAACTCAGCTCAAATGCCATGAGGGGCGCTGCCACAACCGGGACCCGCATCATTACGGGAGGTCCCTGGGCAAAAGCGGAGTGTGAAACCAAATTTTGCGCAAAGATTGTGGAAAGGCCGGTGAAAAGACAGACAGAGATTTTGTTTCCGACTTTTGGGAAGCCTTGGGTTCGCGACATGGCAGGCTCCGGGTCAATCCGACAAAAAAGATTTAAGAAAACCATTTCAAGAGAACAGGGGTGGGGACCGGCCTCTTTAGGGCCGGTCCCCGGGTCCCCGGGTCAACACAGGGCCTTATTGGCCACTGCGGCGGGAATTGGTTGCCGAGTTCACCAGGCTGTCAATCTCGGCGTTGGCCGCTGAGCCGACGTTGATTTCGCCGGTTGGTTTCGGCGTTGCTGGGGGCAGGTTTTGGCCGGGAACAGGACCACCTGGAACCATCGGCATCGGGCGGGGTTGTCCCGGGGGAGGCATCATTACTCCCGGGGGAAGGTTGGATGGTGGCAGGGGCAACATCTGGGTGGGGCCGCCTGGAAGAGGAGGCAAGGGGCGACCGTCGGGCCCGCAAGCTGGACCTCCCGGCATTCCACCGTTTGGAGCCATCATCATCATGGGCATGCCCGGAGGAGGGGCGTCCATCGAGGGGGAGTTGGCAAGTTCAAGATCAATCTTGCCCAACCTTACCACCACAAGGATGCTACCACGCTTGGAAGCTTCCGCGATTGGATCAACGCCTGGCTCAAGCCGGGAAGACACAATTTCGTCTGGACCACCGGGACCAGCAAGGTCCTGGTACTGTGCATCCGGGAGGTAGATTACCTTGACCACAAAGTGGCCTGCGGCGATCTGTTGGAAATCTTCCTCGGTGAAAGACACGGGAACCGTGCTATGCGCCAGGAACGCGGCTGCTTTCGGGGTGCCGGGGAGAACTTCCAGGGTCGGATAAAGATTCATATCCGGACGGTTTGGAATATTGCTCAGCTTGAGGCGGTAAATGGCACCCTGGAGGAAGTTGTACTTTCCGGGGGTATCAAGGCCTTGGGCGGTGAATCCGGGGGCCCCATCTTTGCCTGGAGCAAACCAGGAAACTTTCATTCCCGCAGGATCGCTGAAAACGATCTGGGTGCGGCCTGCACCCTGCGGCATTACTTGCCCACCAGCCGGGGCTCCTGCAGCGGCAACTACGCCTGGAGGATATGCCATCGGGTTGTGACCGGGATGTTCGCCATTGACCCGGCGAATTGGACCACCCCTTTGGCCCGACAGGAAAGCGGATGGAGGAGGAGCCATTCCGGGCATACCGGGAGCACCGGGAACGCCCAAAGGCGAAATTCCGCCTGGGGGTTTCAAAGCACCCATGGGCATCACACCAGCAGTGTTGCCGTCGTTATATTTGACTTGCTGGAGCACATCCAAAGGTTGGCTGGAGGCCAGCATTGCCCTTGCAGCAGCAGCACCCGCCGGGGGTGTTGAGTTGTAAGGAGCGGCCATTGCAACAGGAGTCCCGTTGGGCCCCATGACCCCTGGAACCGTTGGAACAGCATAGGCCCGGTTGCTAGCGCCTTCGATCATGGAACCGTCACCGGTGTCGATGCGGCTCCTGTACCGGCCAGCGCCGCCTTCCGTGGTTACACAGCCGCTCAGGGCGGCCACCATCAGCATGGAACCCGTCAATCGCCTCATGGTTCCCCCCAAACAGGCTTGTTGATCAAGAAACAGGCTACCCTGGGTGAACCGGTCCTCTCCCAAGGATTCAGTCACCAGTCCGGGGTCGCCTGAAATACCCCAGACCAAAGAGCAATCAAGTCGCTCCAAGATTTTTAATCGGCAGAATCGGTCCGATACTTTTGACAAAATCGTCGCAGGTGTCAGGTTGGCTAGAATTGGGATAAACCGGGAAGACGGAAAAGGTTGCCCAATCTCGCAAAGTGGAATCGAAATGTCAGACACTTGGCCCCTTTGGTATAAAAACCATTCCATCGAGGCAGCCTCCAGGAATCCTTACCATGTATCCCATTTTGCTTTTGCTCCTTGGTCAAAATCCGGCAGGGGTCAACCAGGCCGATGTTTTTGCCATACCCAAGGATTTTTTGGTTATCGCAGCCGAAGCCAGGGGGGGAAGAACCCCTGTAAGAACCGACCCGGTTGAGGCCATTCTGGTCAAAGGGGTATGGAAAACTCCAAACGAAGGAGACACCCTCGGGGAAGGCTCGCGCGTGAAGTGGGAAAAAGTCCCCGCCGGCCCCAACGGAACCATTCGCCATCCCTCCCTTGCCGGAGGTTACGCTCTTTGGAAGTTGGATTCAGACACAATTCAGACCATGGTACTCGAAGCCCAGGGGCACGGCATGGTTTATGTCAATGGGGAGCCCAGGCCTGGGGATCCCTACGGATATGGGTATTTGGCCCTGCCAATCGGACTCAAAAAAGGTGTCAACGAAATCCTTTTCTTTGGCGGGCGGGGGACCATTCAAGCCAAATTGCGGAAAGCCAAGGGACCTGTGGAGGTTGGCGAGGGGGACGCAACACTCCCGGATTTGGTGGCTCAAACGGAAACGACGCAGGTGGGAGCGGTGGTTATCCGAAACTGCACCGACAAAATTATGAGTGGTCTGGTTTTCAAAACCAGCGTCGGGGATGAAACCCGGACATCGCCTGTTCCGTCGATCTCCGGGCATTCCCTGTTCAAATCCCCATTCCAATTCGCCCACAAGTCTCTTGCCGAGGGAAAAACACCCCTGATTTGGTCCCTTTGCCGGGGGGAAAAGATTTTGGCAAAAGGGGAGTTCACCCTCGAAATAAAATCACCAAAAGCCACCCGGAAAGTTACCTTTATCAGCGGAATCGACGGATCGACCCAATATTACGGTCTGGTCCCCGCCCTTCTGTCCCAACCCGATTCCATGGAAAGGCCAGGAATACTTTTGACTTTACATGGCGCATCCGTCGAAGGAATGGGCCAGGCCGCAAGCTATGCACCTAAAACATGGGCCCATATCATCGCCCCAACCAACCGCAGGCCTTTCGGGTTTGACTGGGAGGATTGGGGACGGATGGATGCGCTTGAGATTTTGGACCTGGCGCAAAAGGAATACAAAACCGACCCACGAAAGACATGGTTGACCGGACACTCCATGGGTGGCCACGGTACCTGGCACATTGGAGTTACCTTTGCCGAAAGGTTTGGCGCGATTGGACCTTCGGCTGGATGGATCAGTATGTTTTCCTATGCCGGGGCCAGGCGACCTGAGGCCAAAACCCCCATGGCGAGGATGCTCTCCCGCGCCACAAACCTCTCCGATACCCTCGGACTGGTCCAAAATTTGAAGACCAAAGGAACCTACATTCTCCATGGGGATCAGGATGACAATGTTCCCGTTACCCAGGCCCGGGCCATGCGGGCGAAACTGGGCGAATTTCACCCCGACTTTACCTATTACGAGCGCCCGGGAGCCGGGCACTGGTGGGGAGCCGAATGTGTAGATTGGCCCGCCATGATGCGGTTTCTTTCCGAGCGGACTATTGCGGAGCCAAAAACGATCACCGAGGTCGATTTCAGGACCTTTCACACGGGAATTTCCTCGCGCATGGGATTTGTCACCATTGAGGCACAGGAACTTTGGGGGGAGCTTTCGGAGATCCAAATCAAGGCGGACACAAACAAGCGGACCATGCAAGGGGCCTCCAGAAATGTCAGGAAGATGACTCTGACCAATCCCGCTTGGCCTGGGAAGGATCCCTGGAACCTTAACCTTGATGGTCAGACAATCGAATTGAAGGAATTCGCCGCAAAAGGCAAAGCCACCTTGGAATGGAAAAACAGAAAATGGACGGTGGCCGGGCCTCAGGATCCCCAAGTGGTTCCAAAGCGACCAGGACTTGCCGGGCCGATCAAGGAAGGATTCCAAGGGAAAATGGCGTATGTGGTTGGCACATCGGGCACTCCTGAAGAGACCAGGTCGAATTGGTCCAAGGCCCGCTATGATGCCGAAATTTTTTATTACCGCGGAAACGGCGCCATCCAACTTTACACAGATAAGGAATGGGAAAAATCGCCGGAATCTTTCAAGGGGAGAAACCTGATACTTTTGGGAAATGCAGACAACAACCTGGCCTTCAAAAAGCTGCTGTCCGAATCCCCCATCAAGGTTCAAACCGGCCAGATCGAATGGCCTGGCGGAAAAACGGTGGAGGGTAACGACAAAGCTACGATTTTTATCCAACCACGAAGGGATGATCCGGGTCATTCGATCGTTTGCCTTGGGGCAACCGGGCCTTCGGGTATGCGCCTTCTGGAGAGGCTTTCCGTTTGGGTTTCCGGCAGCTCATTCCCCGACTATCTGATCGTTGAGCCATCGACACTAAAAGATGGAATCGGGGGCTTCATCACTGCGGGGTATTTTGGGGCAAATTGGGAATGGGATCCGGCCCAGACGGCGATTCGTTAGGCTAAAATTTTGGGTCCGCCTTCGGGGGTGGGTTTTTTGCGCTTCCAAATGGAAGGTAGCGAAAAGCAATCGCCCCCAATATAAGTAGACCGCCCCAAATTGTGTTCCCATCCATGGATTCGGTTGCGGGACATACCAACCAGGCCCAAATCGGGTTGAGCATCGGTTCCAAAAGCATGATCAGACCCGCTTCGGCAGGCCTGAGCTTCCTTAGGCTATAAGCCGTGAGAATATAAGGAACCCCCAATTGAACGATGCCAAAGGCAATCAGGGCTGAAGTTTGAAGCAAATTGGGCATGGGCAAGCCCGGCAAAAACGGTATCAGGACCATCGCTCCAAAACCCATGTTGACACAAGTCAAAAGCAAAGGCGAAACCCCGCGCATCAGTCGTAAGCCCAACACCACCCCGGCAAACAAAAAACCACTTGCCAATGCCAGGACATTGGCTTCCCAACGACTGGGTTCGGACTGATCCGTCGGATCAAAAACAATCAAAACCACCCCAATCAGACCCACCAAAAGTGCCGCAATTTCGGAAACTTTGGGTTTGTCTCCAAAAAGCAAAAACGCGCCAAGTAGTAGCCAAAAAGGCGATGTGTACTGAAGCAAAACGGCATGGGCCGCAGACCCCATGACCATGGCCGCCACATAACTTGCGTTCATGAGGGTAAAACTGATCGCTGTAGGAATCATCGCCCAACGCCAGGTCAAAACCTGAGGCCTCAAAAATAAGGCCAAAAACAGCGCTCCAGAAACGGTCCTGCCAAAAGCGATGTGAAGCGGATCAATGGGAATGGCCGCAAAACCCAAATGCGCACCTATGGAATCCTGCCTGGTGAGCAGTTTGGTAAATGCCCCGCTAAGGCTCCAAAGCAAAGCAGCAAGCGCCAGCCCCAAATGCGGCCGATAATCTGTAAGTATTGGTTTGGAATCGGCTTGCACCTAACACCCGAAAAATGGAGATCCCTGTTCCCGGAGAATGCACCTTCCCGGCGGGGGACCTGATTGGGTCAAATTCGTACAACATCCAGTTGATGAAAGCTTGTTATCCCGAGGGAAGGATGTTTCTGCCATGCTAGTGGTCATGCACAAAAGTGCGACGCCCGAACAACTCGAATCTGTTCTTCGGACTATCGAGTCAATCGGCCTCAAAGCTCACCCCCTGCCAGGATCGACCCGGACTGCCATCGGGGTTACAGGCAATCTTCAATCGATTCAGCCTGATCAAATCGGTGGGCTGCCTGGGGTTATGGAACTTATCCGGGTGACCAAACCATACAAATTAGCGGGTCGCGAATTTCACGAGGTGGACACAATCGTCACGGTAGGCGATTCTAAAACCGGGGCAGGATATTTTTCTGTCACAGCGGGTCCCTGCTCGGTCGAGAACGAACCGCTCATGATGAAAACGGCCGAGTTTCTGAGAAGCCTCGGCGTTACCCTAATGCGGGCAGGGGCCTTCAAGCCACGCACAAGCCCATATGCTTTTCAGGGTTTGGGCCGCGAAGGTTTGAAAATCCTTGAGCGTTGTCGAGCCAAAACAGGGGTGAAAATTGTCACCGAGGTTATGGAAACGGACGAAGTGGAAGCGGTTGGGGATTCTGCCGATATCGTCCAGATCGGCACCCGCAACATGCAAAACTATGCCCTCCTGCGCCGGGTAGGCAAATTGCGAAAACCAATCCTGCTCAAACGGGGAATGGCATCCACCCTGGAGGAATGGCTGATGGCGGCGGAATACATCCTTGCCGGGGGCAATTCCGAGGTGATCCTTTGCGAGCGGGGCGTTCGAACCTTTAACGACCATAGCCGTAACACGCTCGACTTGTCGGTAGTTCCGCCGCTAAAGGCGCTATCACATCTTCCGGTGGTGATCGACCCAAGCCATGGCACCGGCAAACGGGCTCATGTTCCTCCAATGACCCTGGCAAGCCTCGCCTGCGGGGCCCATGGCGCACTTCTGGAAATCCACCCGGATCCGGACAAGGCAATGTCGGATGGTTTGCAGACCATCGATTTCCCAACCTTTGAAAAGCTGATGGGGCAACTTCGTGAACTGGCAAAACCGCTTGGCGTAACGATTTGCTAATACGCTAATTTTTTGCTCCAGTTGCCAATCAAAAAAAGATCCTCTCCAGGAAAAACTACCTGGAAAGGATCTTTTTTTTAAATCCCCGAATCTTGACCAAATAGGACTTAGGACCTGCCACCCAAACCAGTTGGGAGCGGACCCGGAGGGGGAACATTCGCCGAGGGAAGTGGCGAGGGTGGGGGAGCCACGTTGGGAAAGGCCGCAGGAGTGGGAGTAGGAACTACGGACGCTCCCTGGCGAATCAGCTCCTCGGCAGGCGGCAGGTACACCTCTGTGTTGACAGGAAGGGCCCCGGTTTTTGGCAACGCAACCAGTCGCGGATGGATTTCGTTGTAGGACTGTAGCATTCGCCCCAGGTCCCTTCGCTGGTATTGGGATTGGGAAATTGTCTCCCATGTATCTCCCGTGACGGAGTTATACACCTTTTCTGACCACGAACTGACTTTGGACGGTACGCTTGCCCCAGAGGACCCAATACCCGATGGGGAATTGGGTGTGTTTGTTTTCACAGGCTGGGGGTTGAGAGGCGTGTATTGAAAACCCGCGGGTTGCACGGAAGTTTTGGTTTCCTCGCCTGACATCCTCAGAACCGGCCGATTGGCAGGGGGAGGTGTGTTTGCGGCAAAACCGGGAGAACCCCCAAAAACAGGCGGTTTTATCGCTCCGGAATTACTCGACAAACCCCCCGGAGGAAGATCTGGAAGCCCTGTAGGCGCTGGAGGGGGTGGTGTCGCCATAGGACCGGCAGGACCCGAAGGAACTCCACCAGATCCGGCGGGGGCCGCGACTGTTTCATCGATGGGAATAAACTCTGTCCGCTTGACGGGTCCAGTGCTTGGCGAGAAAGTTGTGACCGCGACTGGAGGAATCACCGCAGCCGTGGCAATTCGTCCGCCCAACCCTGGTGAACCCAACGCCGAGGATCCCAAACCAGAGGTGGGCAATGTCGATCCCCCACCAGCCGGACTTCCCAGAGGCGGAATGCTCACATTGTTTGGCGCACTCCTTCGCTCGGGTAGGGCAAAACCGGAAGACGATGACGGAGAAAATTCTGATGAGCCAGGACCCTTGGTGGCAGCAGCACCAGATTTAAGCGTGTCCTTGGACGATTCAAGGGTGGGCATTCCGGAAGGAGCTGGAGGGGCCGCTCCTAAAATGCCCGAGCTGGAACCAGATCCGGCGCCAAGCCCTGCTGGAGGGGGAAGCGGGGGGAATCCCTGGGAGAGGTCCGGGCCCTTGTTTTCGCTTTTCAGGTCCGGTTTGTCATTTTTTGGAAGCGAGGTAACCGCACCCGGCTTATCCTTTGAACCATCCACCGTAACGGGCCTGGCAAGGTTGCCCTGGGGGCTCATCTCACCGGGAAGCGGCGGAATTCCACCGGGCAAACCATCACTTACGGGAGGAGGCGGAGGGGGAGGCGGAGATCCCAAAGTTTCAGATTTGGATTTGTCACCCAACCCCGGAGGAAACGCGGGCATTCCATCCGACTTGGCAACACTCCCCGTCATGGGCTTTGGTGGTGATGTTTCCGTTCCGGGAAGCGGAGGCAAACCAGCGGGAAGTGTGTCTTTTGCGGCCGTAGTGGCTGGTACAGGGGCGGGAATCGCCGCAGGGATAGCTGTTCCGGGGAGTGCTGGAATTCCACCCGTAAGTTCAACCTGGGATTTTGCCTGGACAATTTCGCCTGGCTTTTCCTTTTCCGATTTCGATCCTTTGGCGTCTGCCTTGGGCTCGCCTTTCGCTTCACCTTTGGAGGTATCCTTGGCGGGATCCACTTCGTTTTTGACTTCGGAGACAAGGGCCTCGACATTGCCGTCGGGATCGAGGAATTTCTTTCCCACAAACACGCCGGTCAAACCCAAAAACGAACAGGCAACCATTATGCCTGCCTTGGTTTCAGTGGTCAACTTCATCGGTACTTCCCTCCCTGGTATACCTTGGGCTGATTGGGATCGATGCGCCTGGCAGCGCGAAGGCGGGCGCTTCGGCTGCGAGGATTGATGTTTTGTTCCTCATCGCTCGCCATGATCGGTTTCTTTGTGAGGATTTCCCAGTATTCCGATTGACGAAATGTATTTTTAACCAACCGGTCTTCAAGCGAGTGAAAGCTTATGACGACCGCGACTCCACCTGGTTTGATGCAATCGTGAAGCCGTCCCAAAAAGCCTTCCAAGGCATTGAGCTCATCATTTACTGCGATACGAAGTGCCTGGAATGTGCGTGTGGCCGGATGGATGCCTGAGGGATCCTTTCGGGGAATCGCCCTTCGAACGACGGAGGCGAGGTCGGCGGTGTCCTCGAAACGGCGTTCGCCGCGGCGTGTGACGATGTATCGGGCAATCTTTCTGCTGAATCGCTCTTCACCATAGCGATAAATCAGATCGGCTAAATCGTATTCGGAAAGGTGGTTGACCAGATCCGAGGCGGACTGGCCCCGGGATTGGTCCATCCGCATATCCAGGGGACCAGGGCGGGAAAAACTGAAACCCCGATCCGCGGCGTCGAGTTGTTCGGAACAGATTCCAAGATCCGCCAATAGCCCATCCACACCAGGAATCGCTTTGGTTGAAAGGATCTCGGGCAACATGTCGTATCTTGCGTGGATCGCCTCGACAGGATATCCGGCCAGGCGCGGCATCGCCCGATCGATCATCGATTGATCATGGTCAAGGGCGATAACCTTTCCGGTTGGACCCACGGCCTTTGCAATTAGAAGGCTGTGGCCCCCTGCACCGAGAGTGGCATCCACCACGGTTTGGCCAGATTGGGGATTCAGATAGGCCATGACCTCGACGGGTAACACCGGAATGTGTCCGGCAGGCGGAAGGTCCGCCTGGGGCGTTTCCGGAGTGATATTCCCCGGCGTGGTCGATTCCGTTTCCCGTGTGTCCATGCGTTTCCCAATGAGTGCAATCCTTGCAGTTACTCATGGTATTTGAGGAAGGGGTACAAAAAAAAGCCCTCCTGGCTTCCGGGAAAGCCAGGAGGGAGATGCCGAAACGGACGAAATGGACACTCCCTACCCATCCATGGGATTTTCCGCTTCCTTGCGGGGGAGACAAAAGGCACCGCAATGGACGCCTTTTTGCCAAAACCGAAACCGCACGACGCCGCTTGCATGCCTCGCCCCCTTCACATGCCATGGAAAGGGCACAAAGCAAATTGGTGGGGACACGAACCTTGCCCCTACAAAATCCAAAAAGAGACTTACCAAACCCCTGTATGCCGGGCCCCAAAAATGAGAGGTTGGGGCCTCCATGCCCCAAAAACCCCATCCTGGGGATCGGTCGCCGGGAAAACCCGGTAGGAATCAAATAGCCGCGGTGCCGCTTATCGCGCCTTCCGCGACAGCGTCAAAACGCGGCGAGTGCTGCGCAAGATATCCCTTCCAGCGCGCATGATCCCAAAGTTCCAAATGATCGCGAACACCAAGGAGAACCACTTCGTGTCCAAGGTGGGCAAATTGGCCAAGACGGTCCGGAACCAAAATGCGCCCAGCCCGATCGAGATCGACTTGTTCTGTTTGAGCAAAATAGAGGCGTCGAAAGACCCGCGCCTCCGCGTCGGCTGCTGGAGCGGCGTCCAGCCTTGCCGCAAGGGCTTCCAGTCCGTCTTTGGTGAAAATCCAAAGGCATTCATCCGGCCCTGGGGTAACAAAAAGGAATTCCGGTTCACCCAACTGATCTCGAACGCGTTTGGGAAGCGTCAGCCGCTTCTTTTCGTCCAGAATTCGCTCGTGTGTACCGGTTAGAAGCATGGCAAAGAGGTTAAACCGTCCCCACTTGAGATGCACCTATCCCAGTGAATTCAACCAGAGGGCCCCACTTTGTCCCACCGGCTCCCACTCCTCCCCAAATTAACGACCTTATTCCCCTACGGCAACCTTTCCTTTTCGATCCTGCCAAAAAAAAACTCCCGGATCTTCCCAAGTCTTGGAAAATCATGGAGTTGGGTCACATCAACAAAAATTAAGTTTTCCCCATTGGGAGCCGGGGCCCATTGCTCTCCACGACCATTTTGAACCGATTATCGCCCCTGGCGAACCTGGGTGGCCTTGGCGAGACACTCCTCGATAGCCTCGGATTCGGTTGCGCCTGCCCCCTCCACCAACAGCAACCCACCCTGATTGGAATTGAGTTGACAGGTGAACCGGTGGCGTCCTGTGGGAAGTTCTTCGTGATTAAACGATCGAACCGCCAAGGCCTTGATCCGGCTTCGAACACTGACCCAGTCCACCTCGGAAGCCTGGGTGGTTGTGCTCACCAAACCAAAAGACTCTGGTCCGGGAAGATATATTGGAGACCGGGCAGAAGGATTTGCCTGAGCAACTGGGGTGGGCCCAAGGTTCAGGGGAAGCGGCTGTTGGTTTTGGGGCCGGAGGCCTTGCGACATTGCGCGATTGGCTTGCCCAAAATTTTGTCCCACTCCAAGCGGCACCCGTTGGGGTTGGGATGCGGGAAGATGGGCCGCCATATTTGCCATCACCATGGCAGGCGGTGCGTTATAATTGGCGCCTGGTTGCGTAGGCATGCCGGGCTGTTGAAACGCTGGAGCGTCGCCACCACCCATGACCAATCGCTGGGGTGCAGCCGCAGGGCCGAGGTTGTAACCCGGAGCCTGGTTAAATCCTTGTCCCTGGCTAAATCCTTGGGGCCCCACATAGAAAGGGGCTGGCCCTCCCTGTGGATTCATCATGTTTTGGGGAATCACATTCGAAACGAATCCAGGCGAACCGCCTGGTACCGGGGTTGGACATCCGGCGACAGGGCTTCAACCAGCCCCCAGCCGCGCCGGCGCGGCTGCAATGTGTAAAAAAGATGGGAGCAGTGCGAGAAGCCATTTGCGCGAGATACGCTTCATGAAAGGCATCCTTGCCATCCCTTGCCTGGCGTGAAATTTCGGGATTAACCCGAGGAAGAGTTCCCGCTTGCACCGTCCTTGGCGCAAGCGGGAATCCACGCGTGAGTCGCTCGTATAGCAGGGCAGCTGAACACAATAAAGACCAAAAATCCCAGACCCCCCATCTTGGCTCTTTTTGCAAAAAGGTAAGTAAATTTTACAAAAAAGGGTATCCTTTCTGAAAGCATTCAGAGAAGCAAAACAACAGGTGCATTGTGTCAAAGGCGGCCGTTATTGGCGGCGGATTGGTTGGGCTGGCCACCGCGAGGGAACTCGCCCAGCGGGGATTCCAGGTGACACTTTTGGAAAAAGAATCCCGCCCCGGAGCCCATCAAAGCTCCCATAATTCGGGGGTTCTGCATTGCGGACTTTACTACCAGCCCGGTTCCCTCAAGGCACGCATGGCGGTGGAAGGCATACGCTCCATGACAGCGTATTGTGGGGAACATAACATCCCCCACGAGATCTGTGGCAAACTTGTGGTGGCTGCCGATTCCTCAGAGCTACCCAGAATGGAAGCCCTGTTGGAACGAGGAAAATCTAACGGACTTCTTGGATTGGAACAGCTTTCGCCCGACCAGGCAAAAAAAATTGAACCGGGAATTCGCTGCGCCGGGGCGCTTCGTGTCCCGCAGGAAGGAATTGTCGATTACCCATCTGTTGCCCGCTCCATAGTCGACGACATAAAGGAATTGGGGGGCAGGATTTGGCTGGCCACCCGGGTTAGCTCCCTACAAAAATCGGGAAAGGAATGGCGAGTCGGTTTGTCCGCTCCGGGATCGGACCCAAGACCCGGCCGGGAGGCAGATTCGCTAAGGGTGGACCTGGTTATCAACTGTGGCGGTCTTCAATGTGACCGGATCGCCCGCCTTTCTGGATATCAGCCGGAAACCCGTATTGTTCCTTTTCGGGGCCAATACTTCAGACTCCACCCGAGGTGGCATGATCGTGTCAAAAATTTGATTTATCCCGTCCCCAATCCCGAGCTGCCTTTTTTGGGGGTTCACCTGACCCGTATGATTCATGGCGGAATCGAGGTCGGCCCCAACGCATTTCTTGCTTTGGGGCGGGAAAGCTACCGATTTCTTAATCCCAATTTGCCTGACCTTTGGGACGCCCTAACCTTCGCCGGGCTTTGGAGATTTATGGCAAAATTCCCAACCGTTTCGTTTCACGAACTTTTATTGACCCTTTCAAGAACGGTGTTTGCCAGGGAACTTGGCAGGCTGGTACCGGGCATCCTTCCCGGAGACCTGCTCCCTGGAATTTCCGGTATTCGGGCCCAAGCGATGCGCCAGGATGGAACACTTGTCCAGGACTTTGATCTGGCACATCAACCTGGAATGCTCCATGTGCTCAATGCGCCGAGCCCGGGAGCAACCGCGAGCCTGGCTATCGCTGGCCATCTTGTCGGGGAAGCCCAAAAAGCATTGGACCAGAACCCATGAGCAGGGCAACCTCAGCCTGGCAAATCGATCCGATTTCAGGTCCCCCCGCCTCTACTGCCGCATTCCTGGACAAGGATGGCACGCTTATGGAGGACATACCCTACAACAGCGATCCACAAAAATTTGTTTTTGCGCCTGGCGTGGTGAAAGGACTCAGGCATTTATCCCAGGCCGGGTTCAGACTCGTGGTCATCAGCAATCAATCGGGGGTCGCCCGGGGGATTTTCCCAAAAGTGGCGCTGGAACCGATGGAGGAAAAGCTTCGGCAAATGTTTGAATCGGAGGGACTCAAACTTGACGGGGTATATTGGTGCCCCCATCACCCGGAAGGCAACCACCCGGAATGGGCGGTCGAGTGCGATTGCCGTAAACCCGCTCCGGGGATGATCAAAAAGGCGGCTACCGATTTGAATATCCACCTTGCTTCCTCATGGATGATTGGGGATCGAGATTCGGATATTGGAGCCGCGAAAAATGCCGGTTGTCGTGGCGCCCTACTGACAAGTTCCACCCAACAGTGCATTGAACCGCGACCGGATTTGGTGGCTTCAACCTTTTTCGACATTGCCTTGGGAATCGTGGCCCAATCCCAAATCCTAACGGGTCACCAAAATATCAAGGCCACCCAAAATGGATAAGGAACCAATACAAACCGTCGGTGCGAACACCCCGCTCCTTGAGGCAAATGAAACTCCAAATCGAGAGGCAAATGAAACTCCAAATCGAGCGGAATCGCCTCGGTCAATTTGGATTTCTCTTATTTTTATATCTGCATTTATATTTATTTTCCTGATTTTTCACGCCAACATTCTTCGATTTATTTCCTCACAATTGGTCCAGGAAAACCCCTTGCCAAAGGGAAAATACGCCGTGCTCCTTTTCGGTCCACCCCAATGGTCCGAAGCTTATGACCATGTCACCCGCATATTGCCCGAGGGCGAGCCGGTGGTTCTGATGAAAGGAAAACAAACACGATTGATGCGCTTGGGACTGGAAAGTCCATGGTGGCAAACCGACATCGATAAACTCACGAAAAAAGGCGTCTTGAGCCTCGAGTTCCTGGAGGATCCTTCCGCGCACTACACCTATCAGTATGTCCCACTGATTGCGAAATGGCTTGATGCGCATCCTGAAAAATCCCTTTGTGTTTGTCATGGCCGTTTTCATGGGAGAACCCTGGCAAGAACCCTGGCAAGGCACCTCACTCCGGAACATTTGCAACGCATCGCGCTGATTCCTGTCAATGAACCGGATTTTGATCCAGAGCAATGGTGGCGCAAAAAAGAAGGACAAGGGGCAATTATTAGCGGGTATTCCAACCTGATTTTTGACATCCTTTTTGGAGATGGAGAGGAGCCTGGTCCGGATTGGGATCCCAAAGCCTATGAGGAGGCCCTCGGATGAAACCATTTCAAAAAGACCTAATTCGTTGGAGCATCCGTCTGTTTTTGGCGGGACTGATAATCCTTGCCTTTTTTATCGTTGCTTTTCTCCGGGCCCCCTGGTGGCTGGATGTCTCGGAACCCGTCATCCAGGTGGATGCGGTCCTTGCTCTTGGTGGCGGCGCGGAACAGCGACCATTCGCTGCGGCAGCCATTTACAAAAAAGGTCTGACAAAGGTTCTTTTGGTTCCCCAGACCAAAGTCAAAACCGCACAGGCCGAAGGAATAGGCGAAAACGAATCGGTTCGCTACCGCCGAATCTGGGAAAGCCTTGGCGTTCCCGAAAGCGATATCGAAGCCCTGCCAGGAGCCGCGGATAGCACCCGGGACGAAGCCAGACTTCTGAAAATTTGGCTGGAAAACCACCCTGAAAAAACCGTGGGAGTCATCACCCACACCTGCCACACCCGGAGGGCCAGAATGCTTTTCGTGCGAATCCTTGGAAGCGACGGGAATCGCGTGCATTTCTTCGGAATCCCACCGGACGAATTTCGTGAAGAAGGCTGGTGGAAAGTCCCAGGGTTTGCGCCAATGATGTTTTTTGAGTGCCTCAAACTCGCTACC
>CAMBMH010000055.1 GCA_945868575.1 Singulisphaera sp. GP187
GACATTCTCGCCGAAGATGGCGGCAAGTGGAATCGCCTGGAGTGTGGCCAAATGGGAGTCCTTGGCGAACTCGCGGTATTCGGCTTCGATGCGACGAAAGACCGATTCATCGAAATCGACCAGGTCCATTTTGTTGACCGCCAACACGATATGGCGGATACCCATCATCGTCACGATACGGTGATGGCGGCGGGTCTGCGGAAGGATTCCCTTGCGGGAGTCGATAAGCAGGATTGCCAACTGGGCCGTGGAGGCGCCTGTGGCCATGTTGCGGGTGTATTGCTCGTGGCCGGGAGTGTCGGCGACGATGTAGCGGCGACGGTCGGTGGAGAAAAAACGGTACGCGACATCAATGGTGATGCCCTGTTCGCGTTCTGCTTCGAGTCCATCGACAAGCAGCGCGAAATCGATCTTTTCCCCCTGGGTCCCATAGCGTTTGGAATCGCTCTGCAGGGCCCGAAGCTGATCGTCGAAGATGCACTTCGACTCGTACAAAAGTCGGCCGATCAGGCTGCTTTTGCCATCATCGACGCTGCCGCAGGTGATGAACCGAAGCGTCTCTTTTTTTCTTTGTTCCTCCAGGTACTCCGCGATGTTCCTGGCATGCAACTCGGCCATCAGAAGTACCCTTCCTGCTTCTTCTTCTCCATCGAACCGGGTTGATCGCTATCGATCAGGCGGCCCTCCCGTTCAGAACTGACCGTGTTGAAGGTTTCGGCGATGATCTCCTCCATGGTCGCGGCCGGACTTTCAATCGCGGCGGTCAGTGGATAGCACCCCAGTGTCCGGAAGCGGATGGTGCGCATCTCCGGTTTTTCGCCAGGTTCCAGCGGCATGCGGTCGTCATCGACCATGATCCATTGGCCGTTTCGTTTTACGACTGGCCTTTTAGCGGCGAAATAGAGCGGCACGATCGGGATTTTTTCAACATGGAGATATTGCCAAATGTCGAGCTCGGTCCAGTTGGAGAGGGGGAACACGCGGATCGTTTCGCCTGGCCGGGTGCGAGTGTTGTAAAGGTTCCAGAGTTCCGGGCGCTGGGCTTTTGGATCCCAGCGGTGTCCCGCGGAACGGAAGGAGAAAATCCGCTCCTTGGCGCGGGATTTTTCCTCGTCGCGTCGGGCGCCACCAAAGACCACATCAAATCCATGGTGATCCAGAGCCTGGCGAAGGGCCTGAGTCTTCATCACATCGGTGTGATAGCTTGAGCCATGGGTGAATGGATTGACCCCCTCCTTTAATCCTTCCGGGTTGGTATGGACCAGGAGTTCCATTCCCGATTCCTTGACCATCCGCTCGCGATGGGCGTACATGGCCTGGAATTTGTAGGTCGTATCGACATGGAGAAGCGGAAACGGAGGCGGTGAAGGGTAGAACGCCTTGCGCGCCAGGTGGAGCATCACGGAGGAGTCTTTCCCGATCGAATACATCATCACGGGCTTCCGGGCCCCGGCGACGGCTTCGCGCAGGATTTCGATCGCCTCTGCTTCAAGCTGTTGGTAATGGTTCATGAGCACTGTTGAGGGCACGGGTTAGGAGCTTTTTGTAAGATATATGACTAAAGGAACCATGGTGGTAATCTTCCTTGGCCGTTGACTCACGAAACCCTCCTCATTTTTCATATTTCTCGCTTTTTTCCCTCCAACCCGCCTTTCCTCTCATATTTCTTATGTTATATTTAGGGTGAACTAGATATAATTTTTTATATTTGCATATTTTTTAAAAAAATGTATTATTTAGTCATGTGCAATGGGTTTGTTGAGTGAGGGGCCAGGATTTTCAACTGTTTTCCTCGCCTCAATTAACTTTATGAATCGGATTTCCTATTTCATAGGATCCAATGAAGCAAAAAACGACGGTCTCCGGAATCCGGAAACCGCCGCGAAAGTCGAATCAGGTTTGACTCACCAAATCCCCGAACCAATCATTCAAAGGATATTGCTGGCCGGAAACTAGTCCTTGCGGACCTTGTGCCAGGTATGGTCTTTGCCCGAGGCGATGATCGCATCGCACACGCGCTGGGTCTTCTGGGCTTCGCGGAAAGTCGGTGCGGCCGGCTTGCCGGATTCAATCCCCTGGATGAAGTCGGCGACTTGGTGGACGAAGCTGTGCTCGTAACCGATGGCCAAGCCGGGAACCCACCAGCGGTTCATGTAGGGGTGGTCGCTATCGGTCACATGAATCGATTTCCAGCCACGAAGGGGGCCTTCGTCCTTGTAATCAAACCATTGCAGACGATGCAGGTCGTGCAGGTCCCATTGGATCGAAGCGTTTTCGCCGTTGATCTCGAAGGTGTAAAGCGCCTTGTGTCCACGGGCATATCGGGTGGATTCAAAGTTGCCGAGTGAACCGTTGTCAAAGGTGTTCATGAAGGTGCAAGCGTCGTCGATGCCGACCTTTTCGAGCTTCCCTGTCAGGTTGTGCTTGCGCTCCTTGACAAAGGTTTCGGTGAGTGCGCTCAGGCTGTCAAATTCGCCATTGAGCCAAATGGCGGTGTCGATGCAGTGGGCAAGAAGGTCGCCCGTTACGCCCGAACCTGCCGCACCCACATCAAGACGCCAAAGTGCCGCGCCGCCTTGGGGGAGTTCGGGATTGATGGTCCAGTCCTGGAGGAACTTGGCCCGATAGTGGAAGATTCGGCCAAGTCGGCCTTCGTCGATCAATTGCTTGGCAAAGGTCACGGCGGGAATGCGGCGATAGTTGTACCAAACCATGTTGGGCACGCGGGCTTTTTCGATCGCCTCGACCATTTGCTGGCCCTGATCGCCGTTTAGGGCGAGTGGCTTTTCGCACATGATCATCTTGCCCGCGGCGGCGGCGGCCATGGCGATTTCGGCATGGCTGTCGTTGGGGGTGCAGATGTCGATGATGTCGATATCCTTGCGTTCGATCAACTTGCGCCAGTCAGTTTCGACATCGTCATATCCCCAGGTCTTGGCGAACGATTCGGCCTTTTCCCGGGTGCGGCCGCAAACGGATTTGAGTTTGAGTTGGTGCTTGAGGTCAAAAAAGTGATTGGCCTTCGCGAAGCCGTTGCTGTGGGCCTTTCCCATGAAACCGTAGCCGATCATGCCTACATTGAGTGTCTTCATTGTTTGAAACTCCGAATTGTGTGTGAGTGGGAATGGGTTTTGTGTCAGGGTTAATGGATGCTTTGGTGTCCTGGACTGGTCTTGGGAAAAAGGATCTCCGGGCGTTCAGGACCTCGTTTGCCGGGATCATTTCGTTGGATACGCAAAAAGGGCCGGGAAACCCCGGCCCCGTCGCGTCAAAAGACTATGCTCCAATGGAAGCGTACTTTTCCTTGATCTTTCCAAGGAACTTCATGCTGTCGGCGGTGACATCCCACGCATCGGGCCAGAAGCAAAGGTCGATGCACCACCAGTCGGAGGGTATACCCGCCTTGAGGAGTTCGGGGATGTACTCGTCAAAGTTGAGGTGCCCGGTGCCGAAGGGGTTGTGGGTGCTGGTGGCGTGCGCATTGAGCGAGCCATCCGAGTCGATCAGGTGCACATGGTTGATGCGGCCGTGGAGCTTGTGAAGGAGTTCGATTCCGCCACCGGGAAGGATTTCCTTTTCGCCGGGTTGCAGGGCGCCAATCTTAGCCACCATGTGGGCGTGGCAGGTGTCATACATCGCGCCGAAGTTCTTGTTTCCATGGGAGCGGACGGCATCGATCATCGAAACGATTTCCGAAGGCTTGTTGAAAGCAAATCCTGGTTCAAATTCCCAGGAGACTTCGAGGCCATGGTCGGCCGCCATTTTGCAAGCCACATCCCACGCCTTGACAGCGCGGTCAAAGCCGAGCTTGGGGTCGATGTTGTGTTTCTCGAAGGTGTCGGGTGTTTCGACCGCATCTACCCGAATCAGTTTGATGCCGAGGTCCTGGGCGAAAGTGCAATAGCCCAAAAATGCGGCCAGGTAAGGAGCGGGATCCTCGACGGAGATCAACTTGAACGACCAAAGGTCGGGAGCGATACCCGAGAAACCGAGACCATGGTCAGCGACTTCTTTTTTGAGGCGTTCGCGCGAGGCTTTGGTGGGGTGGGACTTGGGGGTAGGGTGTTTGCCAAAGCTGCCCAACTCGACACCGTCAAGTTTGAGGTCCTGGAGGCCGTGAAGGATCTTGTGGAAATCGATCTCTTCCTTTTGGTTAAAAACATATGCCCAGGACCCAATGCTGATCTTCTTGCCCATGATGAAAACTCCTTAACTAGAGAGGTAAACAAAACAGATACACGATCAATTCAATCAAAACCAAAAACCTGGGTTAGCCCTTTCATTGGGGAGCCAAACCGGGGAATATCAAATACAAACCACGAACTAATTTGACTTCTTGTGATCCCCCACTGCGGGTGCATTTGGGTTTATCCCTGGCCCGAAGTAACGAAGGGTGACAAGGGGTTCAGTGCCGGTGTTGTGGAAGGTCACACCTGCATTGGCGGCATCGTGAGTGACAAAGTACTCATCCGCGGTTAGTTCGCCAAAGCGAATCATCGCCGGGGTTTCGAGCGGATGTCGTCCGATCGTGCCCACGCCTTGCATCGCCACGAGGCCATATGCGCCTTTGTCCTTGATCGTCACTTTTTGACCAGGTTCAACGGTTAGCTCCTTGGAACTGAAAAGTTCCTTGCCCTTTATCTTGCCATAGACGACCCATCGGTCGACATAGCCGACCGACGCGGTATCGCCATCGGCAATCGGTTCAAGATAATGGGCATCCTTAAAGTTAGGATTGACATTGCCTTCCCAGTCAAGCTGGCCCACGATGAAATCCAGGTCTTTTTGCTTGTCTTCGGGCATGTTCTTGACAAGCATGTTCCATGGCAAATAGCGCCCCTCGACCATCGACTGGTACATACCGAACACATCCGAGCCCCATTGGGGTTCGTAAGTCACAAGGCTGCCGGGAGCGTGGAGAACGCAAGGCGGAACCAGCCACCCTGTTCCGGGCTTGAGCTTGTAGGCTTTGGAGTAGTTGAGGATGCCGTTGTCTCCTTCATTCCACCGCTCCAGGCAGCGGCGGATGTCTTGCTTGGTGGTTCCCGGTTCGAGGCCGAAGAAAGTGTAGGGAAAGTTGTTGCCAACGCCGTTGAGCTGGGGTGGGAAATAGTACGATTCGGGCTTCCCTTGCTGGCCAACCAGAGCGGCTTGCTCTTCGGATTGGTGCATGTGGTGGGGGATAGGGCCCATGTTGTCAAAGAACTTGGAATAAACGGGCCATCTTTTATATGAGTCCCAAATGGCGGCCCCAACAAGCTTTGAGCCTTCGAGGCCAACCGCTTCAGCAAGGGTGAAGGCTCGCTTACCTTCGTGAACTACATAACTCAGGCCTTCATCGATTTCCCGGTTTTCATTGGCTGCCGGAGTGGTCGAGGCGAACCAGCGCTCATCAATACCGCCACGGTGCGCGCCATAAGCATAGATGTGATCGGGGTGCAATTTCATGCGCCGACCCGGCATCAGGAATGAGCGGGGTACCCAAGTTGGGGCCAAACGGAGGATTCCCTCGGAACTCTCCAACGCCTTTTGGACAAGTTGGGCGGAAGGCGCAGCAAGCTTTGACTTTGCAACCAGAGAGGCCGACATCGGAAAACGACTCCGGGGAAAAACGGCCAAAGCCGAATCAAGGAGCGAAACAATTGACCTGTTGTTGCGTATAGAGTAATGAGGGCTCGCCGCCCACCTCACTCACCATTTCCATGGAATTTTTTCCATGAAATACCGTAAGATGATGGTGTGGCCAATGGGAATGGGAGCAATCCCTCCCGGGCCATTCAAGTTGAACCGTTGGTTTTGCGGTGGTAATCTCCGCAAACATGGGTGTGCCCAAACCCCGGTTCGCCAGCCAACTTGGAGTATTTTTGGTGGTCCTGTTGGCGGGACAATTAGAGGTTCTTTTTGGAATGAGTGAAGTTCGTAAAAGTAGTGCGCGAATGGTGATTGTGGCTAATCCCAAAGAAGATATCCGTAAGCTCATTGCAGAACAGTTGCGGGACTGTGGATGGAATGTGATATCTGTTGATTCTTGTAGCCGGCTCTATAAGCGCATGCAGGCATGGCCTGGGGCTCAAGTAATCCTGAATACGGAAATGCCTGATGAATCAGGATTTCTGGCTTGCAGCAAATGTTTGAAGTCTCAACCCACGACCCAAATCCATCTGGTGGATGACCAAGCGGACGAGGTCAATCAAAGTCTTGCCACGTTTGTTGGTGCGGCAAACTTTGGCACGATGGAAAAAGTCCTTGGGGACTTTATTGGGCAGGCCAAAACCCGAATCTAATCGGAATTTAGGCATTAGAAAGAATCAAAGAGCCCGCCGGAGGAAACTCGAGCGGGCTTTTTGATTTCCATTTTAAAAACGGTTCAATCGGTTGATGGTTTCAAGTTCTTTTGAAGCTCATTAATGGCCCCGGGCCAATTCGGCTTCGTAGATTTTTGCATCCGCTGGATTAAAACAGCAAAACAGAACATTTTCAGGAAATTCGTTCGCTTCAAGCCAATTTATCACCATTTTTACGGCAATATTACATGCATCTAATTTTGGATACCCATAAATTCCTGTCGATATACAAGGAAATCCTATGGTTTTGATTTGGTGATCCCGGGCAAGGGTCATTGAGTTTTGGTAACAACCTCTAAGCAATTCGGGTTCTCCGGATTCGCCTCCGGAATAGACGGGACCGACGGTGTGGATTATGTGGGTGGCTTTCAATCGAAAACCTCGAGTCATTTTGGCCTGGCCAGTTGGGCAGCCTTTCAGTTTGCGACAAACCTCAAGGAGCTCCGGCCCGGCGGCCTTGTGAATGGCTCCGTCTACGCCCCCGCCGCCAAGAAGCGTAGGTTTGGCGGCGTTGACAATGGCATCCACTTCCAGGGTGGTGATGTCCCCCACAAGAACACGAATTCGGTCACGAATCATGGCGTTCATGGGGACGATTCCTGAAAAACTTTCAGTTATTTCAGTTCAAAAATACATTCGATTTCGACAGGGATGTTTCCAGGGAGGACATTGGTGCCAATGGCGCTGCGGGCCCCGACCCCGTCGTCTTCTCCAAAGACTTCCGCCATCAGTTCGGAAAATCCGTTGATCACTTTGGGGTGATCCAAAAAGTCGTCTGCGGAATTCACCAGGCCGAGGGTTTTCACCAAACGGGAAACCTTGTCGAGGGAGCCGATTTGGTCCCTTACGGTGGCAAGGATGTTGAGCCCGACAGCTCGTGCGGCTTCCTTGCCTTGTTCCAGAGTTAGGGTTTGACCCAATCGGCCATTCGTGGGAGTGGTTGCGGAAATGCGCGCTGGACCGTGGCCGGAAACATAAAGCATGTTCCCGGTTTTGACCGCCATTTTGTATTTGGCAACTGGTGTGGCGGGCTTGGGAAGGGTCAGGTGAAGTTCCTGGAGCTTTTGTTCCGGAGTGGACATCGTTGCCTCGGTTTTTGGGTTGTGGGGTGCGCGGATAAAAACGCAATCCAGTAGAGGTTTTATGAACGGAACCCCATACCGGGCAATTTCTGAGGTGCGGGCCCGGAATTGCTGACCTAGGGCTTGCGCGCTTCAAGTACGAGGTCGCTGTGGGCGGAAATGAATTCCAGAATGGACTGGGTCACCGGATCGGCTTCGTTAACCATGGCCAAAGCAATGATGGATGCGTGGGAGCGCATGGGCACTCGCAGCGTTTTCACTTCGACTTTTTTCTCCCTGAGTCTTTGGCTGAATTCCTTTGCCATCTTTTCACATCCCGCCAGGTCTTCCGCGCCATAAGCAAGCAAAAAGGGAGGCTCTTTTCCGGTTATGTGGCGAATGGGTGAGGCGTCAGCCAAAATGTGTGCATCAGAGCCCAAAACGGTTTGTGTAAGCACCCATGCAATTCCGGTGCGCCAGCGCCGCCCTGGCCAATCCCATCCGCGAAGCATGTCCTTGTCAAGCCACTCGCCTTCGAAGGTATAGACACCACTGATGCCAATAACTCCACGAATGTCCCTTGGGCTTCGATCATATTCCTTGAGGAAGGACTCGTCAGTCGCCAATAGCGAGATCAGATGGGCACCGGCGGAGTGTCCCGCCAGGAACACCCGGTCGGGCCTTGCCCCAAATTTTTCCGCATTGCGAAAGGTCCAATCGAGAGCTTTGGCAACATCCCTGACATGCGCGGGATGTTTGACCGCCGGGGAAAGACGGTAGTTGATCATTACCGCGCCAATACCATTTTTTGCTAGAAGATGTCCAAGAGTGAAATAAGGCCATTTGTCCCCAATAGTCCATCCGCCCCCATGGACAAAGAAAACGATTGGAAAATCTTTGGCGTCCTTGGGAAGATAGATATCCAAAGAGTTTTTTAAGGGGGGAATTGTAAACTTTTCGCCATAAGCGACATCCGCAATGGCCCGGACCTCATGGTTGCCCCCACCAAACCGGATCGGAGGTTCTTCCGCGGTTAGGTGCGATGGGAAATTGCCGGGGGGCAGCCTAAGCCACAATAAAAGGGCCAGAGTCCAAATCAGACGGAACGCAACAGTTCGCGCAAACATGTTCCGGGTTCGCACCAGGGTGGGTTATGGGGATTATTCTTTTTTGCCATCCGCAGGCGGTTTCTTGGAATCGGTTGGTTTTTTTAGAAAGGGGATCGGCTTTAGTTCGACCTTTTTGATCGATTGGAGGTAATCCAGAACCTTTTCGGAATCTTTCCCGCCTACCTGGGCATGGAAATGGAGGTTGAAACCATGGGGCCCTTTGGCCTCGATAAGACTCGGTTGAATTGTCAAAAAGGACCGGACAGCTTCGATTTGGCCAAGCATGGTGGCGCAGAAAAGGTCAATTCTGGCACCTTTGGAAAGAAGGAATTCCACTATGTCCCGACGCCCCATGTGGGAGGCGCCCCCCAGACCTGTTTCCCAATCGCCCGCGCCCCAATCAATGCTGGCGTTGATGAGTCCAGGTTCTTTTTCAACCAATTTTTTTACCATTGCCAGATCGCTGTGCGCGTAAATGACAAAATCCTGGGCCAATTCACGATTGATCTGCTCTTTTTTCCAGGAGGGCTTGAAACCCGGAGCCGGATAGTCCCGAGCAAAAGTGGCCTCTCTGGGACCTACGGAATCGGTTTTTTCTGGACCATTTTGGGGTTTGGCTGCGGCGGGTGGGGTGTCCTGGCCATAAAGGTCGGAAACAGTTCCCAATACAAAGCCCGCAGAAAGGGTTGTAAAGGTCCGTCTGGGAAACGAATCCGACATGTTTTACCCCAACAAAAATTGAAACTAAAGGTTCCAAAGACCCTTAACAGGGTGCACAGTGTCTAAAGCATATGCAGGAAAGAGAGCCCATGGGAACGCCAATTGGTAGTCCTGAATATTACTATGTCTGGCTGCCCCTCCCTTTAACGGCTTGCTGGCGGGTCTTTCTCAGATGGTTTCCAGGTCGTTCGCAATTTTTCCCCTGGGGAATTGGAAATCCCAATCCCTGATCCATTTCGGCTTGTTTCCAAAAAAGTTGGCCGCTTAATCTTTACGCCGTCCATGGATTTTGCCGCAGGGGATATTGCGGTAGACACCGTTGACGGGTATGCGATTGTTGCGGAAAAGCTCTGGGGGAGAGGTTTTTCACATAGGGCCAGCCAGGAAGGCAGGCCCCGATCCGGCATGGAGGCTGGTTATGCAAATGGTGTTTGCCCCCAAACGGGCTTGGTTTTTTGTTCCGGCCTGTCTTTTGGACCAGTTCACAAGCTTTATACCCTGTATTGCTCAACCCCCCACCATTCCTGCCCCCGCTTCCATTTCCCCCGCCCAGCAACAAAAACTCACCAAACTTCTTGCCGTTCACCGCGCCCTTTCCGATGCCCAGGACCAACTCCGCAAGGGGCGTAATGTCGAAGCCGTTAACCTTCTCGAAAAGGAACTGGCCAACATTGAAGGGGATCGTGAATACCTTCGCACTCTCCAGGATGCCTATCAGGGAGCCATTCAGGATTTGGCCCGATCGGGAAACGCAGTTGAGGCCGATGCCTATATCCGGCGGTTGAGCACACTGCAAACGCCAAACCCCCAGTTTTCTGCTAACCCCTTACCAACCTTTAGCGCTGCCCAAAGCAACCCTCCCACCACTCCTGCCGGACGCGTTCAGGTTCTCTCTGCGGAGCCCATGCCAATTCCGGCCCCGCTCCAACCAAACCTGTATACGAATGTTGCCCAAAGCCAACCATTGCCCGTGCAGCCCGCAGGCTTTTCCGCCGGGACTGGGCAGCCTGATCTGGTGGTTCGCGCCAATGGTGAGGATGATCCATTTGGCCCCGCCAATTTCGAAAAGCCTTCTATTGCCAAGCCAATCGCCTCCCTGAAGGATGCCGAAGCCGCTTTCCAGGCATCGAAATTTTCCCAGGCTTCTTCCCTGTATGACCGGGCCTATCGTCAGGGCGAGGCGCTTGACCTGATCCACAAGGAGCGTTGGGGCTATTGCAAACTTGCTTCGCTTGTGGAATCGTTCAACAAAGGCCAAGTCCACGAAGCCATGATCATCGAGGCGGACCAGGCCGTAACACTTTCACCGAAGCTCTCGACGGTTGCGGGCAAAGTCAAAAGTCAGGTTCTGGCCTCCCTCTCACAAGGGAACAAAATGGCCGACGCGGCCCAGGCCACCGAGGTCAAACGCGTGCAGGGCACCGGCAACTGGCAAGCGGTCGAATCGACCTGGTTTCGCGTATTCCATCAGAACAGCGAAGAAGTAGCGATTCAGGTGGCCCGCCAGGCGGATGCGGCCAAGGCTTCCTCAAGTCGTCGCTGGTTGGGTAACGATGGGGAACACTGGCCTTATCGCTGCGATATTTGGCTTTACCCCACAGGCGATCTCTATTCGCGGGCCACGGGAGTTCCGAGCACCTCTCCCGGCCATTCCACCTTTCAGGCCGAAAGCACACGGGTCTTTAGCCGCAAGATTGAATTGCGAATGGATCACCCCAATCTGGTTGATGCGGTATTGCCCCACGAAGTCACCCATGTCGTCCTGGCTGGGCAATTTGGCAAGAATTTCCTTCCCCGGTGGCTGGATGAGGGGATGGCCATCCTGTCCGAACCCCGCGAGCGGATCCGCCGCCATACCGACCACATTCCCCGTTATGCTTCCGAAGGAACCCTTCTTGGCGCGGGCCAATTGATCACACTTTCGGACTATCCCGATGCCACCAAGGTGGGGATCTTTTACGCGCAAAGCGTTTCCCTCGTCGAATTCCTTTGCAGTCTAAAGGGCACCCAGGCGTTTACCCTTTTCGTCAAGGATGCCGTGGGTGGAGATTGGGAATCGGCTTTGAAGCGCCACTACAACATCGATGGCTTTGCGGGTCTCGAAAGACAATGGCGAGGTGAATGGGTGGCTCTGGGCAAATAAGGGCAATGGGCTTTCCCAACCAGGTTATCAAAAAACTCTGATCTCTTTTGGGGTTATCCAAGAACCGCCCTGTGGCTGAAAAGTCACGGGGTGTTTTTTTGTCATTTAGTGTAATTCTTGTTACCTTTTCACGAATGTGATCGGACAGGTAAGATAAAGGGTACCTACCCTTTTTGGAAATGGCGTGTTTAACTTTTGGGATTAGCGAATGGGGATGGGATGAGTCAAAGAACCTGGGTTTGTATTCCCTGCGGCAAGTCATTCCGACGCGGTCAAGAAGTTGCCTCCGTAAATTGCCCAGTTTGTAAAGGATTGTGTGAATATGTCCACTCGAAGATACATATCCCATCTCCGAGTCGAAGGAAGACATGGGATCAGTTCTGGGATAAATACCGTGCAGAGAAGAAATTGTTGGATTTATTCAATCGAGGAGAATTACACGAAAGTGTCACTTTGGAGTTGCTCAACATGGTTTTGAATGTTGACTTGCCTAAATAAATCAGCATTATTTTGATGTTGGCGAATATTTTTTAAGATTTTCTATTCGTTTTTTAGAATTTAATTTATTGATGCTTTGTAGTTTGTAAATTCAAGTGACTTTTTTATGAATAATGTAAAATTAATAAGTTGTAAAAAAAGGAAATACGGTCCCATGAGTGTAGAGTATCTGCATCTGATTCCAAACGGTCCCCTCCCGGATATTAACTGCTGGAGGCCGTTTCGTGCTGTTGCTATTATTGAAGATAAAAGAATCCATTACGAGACCCTGGGAGGTCAAAAAAAAGTGGTATTTGTTTATTGCCTCCTTTGTTCCGGAAATATAATGTTTTTATGAACGAGCAAAGAGATTGTTGTTTCTCTGGGTGAAACGGATGGGGCCTCCGATGTTGAATCGGTTTCTTTTGGGACTCGGTTGGGGATTGCTGGCGCTGGGCTTTTGCCTTGGAGCTGACAAGGACCCAGACAAAAAGATAAAGACGCCACCGCTTGCCCCGGAATTGGCGGCCAAAATCGCCGTATTTCCCAATCTCGTCAGTATCCTGCGGGATGAAAGCTTTCGAGTGGAATTAAAACTCAGCGATTCCCAGAATAAAGACCTCGACAAAGAACTTTCCAAGGTTGACTTCCCTTTTTGGCAGGCTCGGGACAACACCAAGCCCGAAGTATCCAAAAAGAAAGCGGAGTGCTTCGATTACCTCGACCTCGCTCTGGCCAGGGTTTTGACGGTTCCACAAAAACGAAGGGCCGATGGGATCCTGATCCAAGTGGTAGGGTGGCCCGCGTTGGTCATTCCTCAGGTTGGAGACAAAGTGGGAATAAAAAGCCCCCAGCGCAAACAGATTCAGGCAATCGTGGATGCGGAGCGGATCAACAAGAAAGAGAGCCCCCTGTCATCGGAAAGCCAGGCCAAAATCAAAAGAATATTGACCGAGGGGCAATTTCGGGCCCTCACCCAGTTGACCGGAGCCACTTTTGATTTTTCCAAGGTCGTTTTTCGTCCGTGTCTGGCTCCTGCCATTGGCGAGAAAGAGGAGTGGGTTAACAGCAAGCCCCTAAAGCGCTCGGATATGGAGGGGAAAGTTGTCGTCCTCCATTTCTGGGCCTTTGGCTGAATCAACTGCATTCGCAATTTGCCTCATTACAAGTCTTGGAGTGAGGCATTTGGTTCCAAAGGGTTGGTGGTGATGGGGATCCATACCCCGGAGACCGATCAGGAAAAAGATTTGGACAAAGTGAAAAAGAAGATCAAGGATCTCGGCATCACCTATCCAGTTGTGTTGGATGAAAAAACGGATTGTTGGAACTCGTTTGGCACCGCCTGGTGGCCCAGTGTGTTTGTCATCGACAAAAAGGGATTTGTCCGCCAATGGTGGTACGGAGAGCTCAATTGGAAAGAGGCCAAAGGCGAGGAAATGTTCCGCAAAAAGATTCAGGATTTGTTGGCCGAGTAACTCCGGCCACAATTGCTTGAGGTTTTATCCTTGATAAAAACTGGCCAAATCGGCCCGCCTGAAGGGCCCTATGAATCCAGGAGGAGCGGTGAAAGGTCGGCCAAGTCCAAACGAAATTTAGTCGTTTCCGGGGATGTAAAGGATTCGCCCGCACGACTTGCAGGTGACAAAACGATGATTTTCGATCTCATTTTGCATCTGGGTGGTGATGTTGTTTTGACAAGCGGTGCAGGTCTTTTCAACCACCGATGCAAGGCTGTCCTGGAAGGTCGCTTTTTTTCCGCGAAGGTAACCTTGGGAATGTTCGGCGGGGACCTTTGGTTCAATTGCTGCGAGTTTGCCTTTATGTTCGGCAAGAAGGCCTTCGAGGTCGGCTTTTTTCGAGGCAGCTTCCGTTTCAAAGGTAGCCAGTTCCGCTTTGGTTTTGCCGATCGCTTTTTCCAGTTCGGGAATTTTGGCGTTGGTTTCGTCTATGAGTGTCATCAGTTCAAGGATGCGGTTTTCGGTCTCGTCGATTTTAATTTTGGTGGAGGCCAGTTCGTGTGCCAAAGCCGTGAAAACCTTGGGATCGGAGGCCTCATCCTGTTGGCGAAGGTATTTTTCATTTAAAGCGTTAAGCTGTTTAAGGCTTACTTCGGACTGGTGCTGTTCGACTTTGGCTTTTTTGAGCAGGTCCGATGCGTCGTTTTTGGCTTTTTCGGCTGAGGCGAGTCGGTTTTGCTGCGCCTTGAGTTGCCTGGGGAGGCGTTCCAGCCCTTCGTTGCACTGATGAATAGCCATGAGTTCGCGGTGAATGCGGCGGAAAACGATGCCGGGGGCGATCTCTTCACTCATCGTGAACCATCCTGCCAATTGGGGCTTGTGGAAAATCTCTTTGATATTATCCAAGAAAAAGGCCGTGGCGGATAGATCTCGCCACGGCCCAATTGATTAGTTACTCGACATTTGGTCCTACCGGCGCACTTCTTCGAGGAATCCCTCAAGAAGACGGCTGCGGACAGGATGTTGAAGCTTGCGGACTGCTTTGGCTTCGATCTGGCGAACCCGTTCACGGGTTACCTTGAAGATACGGCCCACTTCTTCGAGGGTGTAGCAGTACCCGTTGCCCAGACCATAACGCAGACGGATGATTTCCCGTTCGCGGTAGGTAAGGGTTTTGAGAATTCCTTCGATTTTGTCCTTGAGCATTTCGTTGGTCGCGGCCGAAACCGGCGATTCCACCGAGCCGTCCTGGATGAAGTCGCTGAAGTAACTGTCTTCAGACTCACCCACAGGGCGATCCAGGCTGATCGGCTGGCGGCTGATTTTCATCACGCGGCGGGTTTCATCCATCGAGAGGTTCGCGGCGTCGGCAATCTCCTCCATGGTCGGTTCGCGGCCAAGTTCCTGTTGGAGGTTCTTGGTGACATTGCGCAGACGGGACATGGTTTCGATCATGTGGACCGGAATGCGGATGGTGCGAGCCTGATCCGCGATGGCGCGAGTGATCGCCTGGCGAATCCACCATGTGGCGTAGGTGGAGAATTTGTAACCACGGCGGTATTCGTATTTGTCGACCGCACGCATGAGGCCGGTGTTCCCTTCCTGGATCAGGTCGAGGAACGAAAGACCACGGTTGCGATACTTTTTGGCAATCGAAACCACCAGACGGAGGTTGCCGCCAGAAAGGTCACGCTTGGCGCGCTCGTACTCGTTGAAGCGGCGGAAGACGGCCCGAACTCGCTTCTGAAGCAGTTCAGGTTCTTCGAGTGTCTCCAGCATCAGATCGTTGAGTTCCTTGATGGTGTTGGCGAGATCCTCTTCAAGGTCAGGATTTTTGCGAACGGCGCGGCGAAGGGTCGCGATTGTCTTTTCCAGATCGAGCATCGTTTCGCACATTTCCCGCAGGCGAACCATCAGGGGCTGAATGCGTTGGGTCCGGATCGAAAGTTCTTCGACCAGGGTTACGGCCTTGCGGCGGCGTTGACGGAGGCCAAAACGCCGTTCGGCACGCTCTTCCTCGGAAATTTCCGGATCCATGATCGCCGCGAAATCCGCCCGATTTTCCTCGAGCAGGTTTTCCAGGGTTTTGAGGTTCTGTGGCATCCGCTGGAGGATCTTGTCTTTTTCAAGATTCTCTGTGAGGCTGACTTTGATCGTGCGATCAAAGGGGAGGTCGCCAGAGTGGACCTTGCGGAGAAGGTCAACAACCTGGGTCATGACTCCATCGCACTCAAGGAGCTTGCGGCGGAATCTCGCGCGGGAGAATTCGATTCGTTTGGCCAGGCTGATTTCCTGCTCACGCTTGAGCAGTGGGATTTCGCCCATTTGGGTAAGATACATTCGGACCGGATCATCCGTCCGGCGACCGTCGCCTTCGTCCATGTATCCTGATTCGATTTCACCACGAAGTTCGGCTTCGACCAATTCGGCGGTGCCTTGTTCGCGTTCTTCGACATCGGCTTCGTCGATCAGTTCGATTCCCTGTTCTTCAAGAACAAGGAGGAGCTGGTCAATCTTTTCGGGATTGACTTCATCCTCCGGGAGAAGATCGTTGACCTGGCCGTAGGTCAGGTATCCCTTTTCCTTGCCCAATTCGACAAGGGTCTTGAATGCATCCTGAGTCTTTTCCATCTCAAATTCCCCCCAAATGGGATCACCAACCACCAAGAAGCCTTAGACTGATTCGCCACCCGACGCAGGTGGCACACTGGATTTGGAGACCGAGAGTTTGCGCAGGAATTCCAGCGCCTGATCATGGTCACTTGTTGACAAAAGCTGCTGCTTTAGTTTTTGTTGCGCGGGACGAGCCCGCCTTTCAGCAAAGCGCTGAAGGATTCCCTTAAGCCAGCCGTCACGCATATGCGGGGCTGTCGTCTCACCGATTTCCTGAAGTGTGAGAACAAGGCCCGCCAATTCCGGATCGTCAAGCGACTGACGAACCAGATCCGCCATCGCAGGGCGTCCGGACCGATGAATCTCAATGCAAACTTCGAGAATCCTTCGCAAATCCGGCTGCGCGATTTCCTGCGGATCCAAAAGCCCATCAATTTCGCCGACAAGGCGAGGCTGGGTCAGAATCACCTGAATCAATTCCCGCTCTTCGGGGCGGCCAATTGTTCGGGCGCGACCCGCCGGGCTTTCCGCCATCCGTTGCTGGTCGGAAAGATTCGATTCATCCCTCGACCCCTCGGCCGGTCCCTGGGTTTGCCTAAGCGACTGTAGCCGGTTTTTCAGAGTCGATTCGCTCAGCCCCAATCGCCTTTGCATGCGGTTGAGAATCAGGTCCATTTTCAACGAGCCGGAGTCCCCTTCAAGCGCGGGGACCCGGGCCAAAATCCCCAGGACCCGCTCGACTGCCTGCTGTTTTTGCTGGACCGTCATCTCTTCCGCGTTGGCGAATTCGACCCGCAAGGCATGGTCGATTGCGTCTTCGGCACCCGAGAGGATCTTTTCCAATTGGGATGGCCCCTTGGAAACAAGTAGGTCGCAAGGGTCAAGTCCCTCGGGGAGCGTGGCAATACGAAGATCGATGTCGCTGGCAGCAAAGATTTCCAAAGCGCGTTGCACGCCACCCTGACCACCGGCGTCCGCATCGTAAAGAAGGGTGACGCGCGGCACAAAGCGCCTTAGGGTCCGCACATGGCGGGCATTGAGCGCGGTTCCCATGGTGGCGACAGCCTGGCGAATACCATACTGATGGGCCATCATCACATCAGTGTAGCCTTCCATCACCACGAGTTGACCGGACCTTGTTGCATCGTTCTTGGCCAGGTCCAACCCGAACAGTTCTTCCGATTTGAAGAAGATCGGGGAATCGGGCGAGTTGTAATATTTTGGCCCACGCTCTTCGCCTGGGGTTCCCGGAAGTACCCGGCCACCAAAGCCGACTGTTTGACCGCGTACATTGCGAATCGGGAACATGACCCGGTCGCGAAACCGGTCATACCAGGAACCATCACGCGTTGAGCGGCTCAAAATCCCGAGCTTTTCAAGAAGCTCCAGCGGAACTCCTGCCCGCCGAGCCCGTTCGAAGAGCCACCCACCAGCCGATGGGGAATAGCCCACACCGAATAGCCGGATGGTTTCGTCTTCGAGACCACGCTTTTCCAAATAGAACAAAGCCTGTTCACCCAGATTGCGATCTTCGAGGGCACCCCGATATTGTTCGTGAGCCCATTGCGATGCCTTGATCAGATGGCTGCGCTCGTTGGCGCGGGCTTCTGCCCTTGGGTCTTCCTCTAAAGTGATACCCGCGCGGCGGGCCAGGATTTCAAGTGCCTCCCGGAAGCTGATCTTGTCCATTTCCATAACGAAGGAGATGACATCTCCAACTTTCCCACAGGACCAACAGCGATAGCGCTGGCGACGCGGGTCAACATCGAATGAAGGGTGCTTGTCATCATGGAAAGGGCAAAGTCCCTTGAAGGTTGGACCGGCTGGACGCAACGACAGATAGCCGCCGACAACATCAGCGATGTCGTTAGCTTGCTTAACCTGGTTTATCCGGTCATCGTTCAAGAGATCTTGTCTCAAAAAGGGAACCAAGGTACAAAGCGCAACGCAATTCGTTTTCAAAGGAAAACGAACCATAATCAGCGGCTTGGCCACTGGGAAGTAAATTGAAATACAGGGTGATTTGAGACCACGGCAAAGTGATATGAATAGATATCGCCGGGTATGATTACCCCAAAGACTCCATGGATCATGGGCCACTCCTTGGCGGATCGAGCTTTAAGTTCTGAACCCATCCGTGGGACCAGTGCTACTCAAGCTTAGTCTGTAGGTGGAAAAGTTTCCCTTCCCCTCACCCAGTCAAATGTACCTTTTGAAAATTTTTCGTCAAGTTCTTTATGTCATGTGCCGAAGGATTGCGTCCGGGAACCTCCCTGTAAAGGGATGATGTGGAAGATCATGATTGTGACAGCTATTCAGGTTTTTCCGCCTTGTTTGGGACAGGTTCAAGCCTGCGCCATTCGGGAACCGATGAAGAGGATGTCTGAGTTTGTCGGAGGCTTGACCATGACCGTTATTTCGCAAAATCCTTTTTCCCAATTCCTTGGTTCCCTTCGTTGGGCTGCCTTTGCAGGCTCGGCTTTGGGCCTGGGAGGGGTCGGGCAAATGGCTTTTGGAGCTGCCCCGACAGTGTCCCAAATTCTTCAGTTTCGTCCCCGTCAGGCGGAGGTCCTTGTTACCACCCCCAAACCCGAGGAGGAAACCTCCTGCCGTGTTGACCTCATCAAGGGCCAAGGGAAGGCTAGTGGGTGGATTCTTCGGGATTCCTCGGGAAATGTAGTGCGCCGGTTTTTTGATACGAATGGCGACAACAAGACCGATACATGGTCCTACTTCCGTGAAGGGATCGAGGTGTACCGCGAAATCGACACCAATAATAATGGCAAGCCTGACCAGTTTCGTTGGCTCAATAGTGGTGGGCTTCGTTGGGGTGTTGATAGCGACGAGGACACCCGAATTGAGTCATGGTTGGCGATCAGTCCCGAGGAAGTAAGCCAGGAACTTCTCCGTGCGATCATTACAAAGGACCAAATCCGGTTCGCTGCACTGCTTGTCAATGAAATCGACCTGAAAGGTATGGATATTCCGGAGGCCCAATCGCGACCTATCCGTGAAAAAGTGGCACAGGCCATGACCAGGTTCCAGGCGACCGTGACCAAAGCGACCGCGGTCAATGATAAATCGACATGGCTTCATTTGGAGCTTGGTGTACCCCAGTGTTTGCCTGCCGACCAGCTGGGATCACGGACAGATCTGGTCCGCCATCCCCGCGGGGCCATGCTTCTGGAAATCGGTGGGAAAACCGAATGGATACAGACTGGGGAACTTCTTCAGATTGGGGCAGCCTGGAAGCTTGCCGAAGGCCCCGCCTTGGGACACTCCTCGGATGACGATAGCAACCCGATGCGTCCGGGTGGTAACCGTATCGATCTGGAAAAGGATCCCGCCCTCAAAAAGCTATTGGATGAATTGGCGGCGCTCGACCAGGCCGCACCTGGCCCCCAGGCGACTCCGGAAGAGTTTGCCAAGCACCACACCGCCCGCGCCGACATCCTCGAAAAGCTGGGGGCCTCGGTCAAAGCGGCCGAACGGGAGCCTTGGTACAGGCAGCTGGCCGATAGCCTTGCTTCGGCCGCCCAATCGCTTCCCACGGCCGATTCCCCAGCCCTCAAACGATTGCGTAGCTTGGAGACCCAGCTTGTTCAATTCATGCCTGGAAGCAATCTGACTGCCTATGTTGCTTTCCGCCTGTTGCAGACCGATTATGCGATCAAAATCAACAAGCCGGGTGAAGACTTCACCAAACTTCAGCAGGACTGGGTAAATCAGCTCACACGCTTTGTGCAGACTTATGCCAAATCCGACGATGCCCCGGAAGCGCTGATGCAACTGGGCCTTGTTTGTGAATTTTTGGGTAAGGATCAGGATGCCAAGGGGTGGTACACCCAGGTGGTCAAGTGGTTTGCGGACAAGCCCAATGCCGCCTCTCCTCTGGCGGTCAAAGCCACAGGCGCCATCAGGCGACTCGACTCCGAGGGTCAGACACTTGCGCTTCAGGGGCCGATGTTGGCCGACCCCGCTTCGACCTTTGACATCGAAACCCTGAAAGGAAAAGTGGTCCTGGTCTACTTCGGAGCGACCTGGAACCAGCGCAATGTGGGGGACCTGGCCAAGCTCAAACTCCTCACTGAATCGTATGCCGGCAAGGGTTTGGAACTGGTCACCGTCAGCATGGACAGCAACCCCGCCACGGCATTGGATTTCATGAAGAAGGGGCAGATCCCCGGAACCCACCTCTTCTCTCCCATGAGCGCCAACGGCCAGGAAGGGAAACTTGCCACGGATCTGGGTATCGTTGTTGTGCCGCACCTGTTCCTTGTGGGCAAGGATGGCAAAGTCATCAATCGTAACGCCCAGGTGAATAACATCGATGAAGAACTGAAACGGGTTTTGAAATAATCCCCAGGGAACGGAATTTTGACTGTAACCGAAACCTTCCCAATCGCATTGCGGTTGGGGAGGTTTTTTCATTTGGGATTGGGAATGGGAAGGGTTTGAAGCACACCATTATCCGGGAAACAAAGCCCGAACAATGGAATTTGGTTTCCGGTTTGAATAATGAACAATTCTGAATAAGGAACAATCCGGAGAAAGGTTAAATTTGCATCTGTTTTCATAATTTCTGAGTGTGAATGCGAGCGTTTAGTTTTGGTCGGGAAGGCTGTTGGCCAAGGCCAACTATGCCTTATTAGCCATAAGCAAAGCGAAATTAAAAATTAGTCAAAAAAGGTAAAAGGTTTAGTGAAGAAGTGGCGAACAAAAAAAATATGAAAAAACATTAAAGTTATTTAGTCAATATTTCACGATGGTTTAAAGCTGAAATAAAATAAGGCCAATTAAGAATGTAAAACAGTTGAGATAAACGCCATCGTTAAATAAAGGAATTCATGGAAACTCATTGGCTTCTCCACCAGAAGTGGTAAGCAAATGACCTATTCTGTCTTCAAATG
>CAMBMH010000056.1 GCA_945868575.1 Singulisphaera sp. GP187
ATCATGTCGACCGGTTTGCCCAGACCACCAAAGGCCAATCCCGCGATCGATTGGGCGCCCCCTACGCGATATACCTCATGGATGCCCAGTTCATGACAAACCGCAAGCATTGTCGGGTTGTTTGCGCCGCCTGGGGTTGGCGGCATGACCACCGCGATTTCACGAACTCCCGCGGCCTGGGCCGGGACAACGGTCATCAAAAGGGTTGATGGGTACGCGGCCGCCCCACCGGGAATGTGAACACCGACGCGTTCGATAGGCGTGTGCCTTAATGAGAGGGTGCTGCCATCAAGGCGATGGAGAATCGGGTCTCCGGGAAGGCAAAGCTTTTGAAACTCCAGCACATTGGCCCGGATTTGTCGAACGATTTCGAGCAGCTTGGGATCGGCTTTGGCGTGTGCTTTGGACAAATCAGCAGGGTCGACGCGAACGCTCGCCTGGTCCAGGCGAACCCCATCGAATTGTTCCGTGTAGTGGAGGATAGCAGGGAGGCCCCTCGCCTGGACATCATCACAGACCCGTTCAACGACCTGGTGGGCGGTAAGCGCTTGCCCGAAGACACGCTCCGTAAGGGCGCGGCTTTTGGGGGAGATTACCTGTCCTTGGGCACCCAACAGCTGGCGCAAACCTGCCAAGGCCTGGCCACCACTTTCCGCAGAACATCGGATTCTTCGTAACCCGCCCAAAGCGTCTTCCGACATGGTCTCTGCACCTTTCCCAACAATCCCAGAAAGTTATTCTACCCATGGTAATGCCACCATCTCAACCAATAGGGCACCATTCTGATAAATAGGTCGATGCCTTTCCGTTCCGGTTGGGAATCTCCTGAGGGTAAAACCGTCGTTTTTTGGCGTTTCGCACGTTGGGAAACGGTCTGGGGCTGGTCTAAAGGGGCGTAAATCGGGAAAATACTTTATCAGGAGAACGCAACATGGATTTGATGAAGCACCTTCGGGATGTCCCCGATTTTCCCAAACCGGGCATCCTTTTCAAGGATATTACCCCGCTATTGGCCCATCCCGAGGCCTTGGCCGAGGCAATTCGGATGCTTAATGAGGCCGCATCAAAATTCGAATTTGATGCGATCCTGGCAGCCGAATCGCGTGGGTTTCTTTTCGCCGCGCCCATGGCTCTGGCGCTGGGAAAGCCGCTGATTCCCCTGCGCAAACCCGGTAAGCTCCCCTGGAAGGTTGTTTCCCAAAAATACGACCTCGAATACGGTAGCGCCGAACTTCAAATGCACGAAGACGCCCTTCAGCCGGGTCAGCGGGCACTTCTCATTGACGATGTGCTTGCCACAGGTGGCACAATCAAAGCGGCCGCGGAAATTGTCCGAAAAGTCGGTGCCATTCCGGTTGCTGCCCTTTTTATCCTCGAGCTTTCCTTCCTTGAGGGGAAAAAGCTGGTTGATCCCCTCCCAACCCACAGCCTTTTGACGATCTGACCGGATTGAAGGGATCAATCCCCGGCATCAAATGGGTTATTCAGGGAATCGTCCATGAGCGAAACAATTAACGATAAGCCCGGGGCCATACGGCCCGACTTTGCCAAACAGGATGGGCTGATCGCAGCCATCGCCCAATGTGTCCACACCAGGGAAGTGTTGATGCTGGCGTGGATGAACGAAGAAGCCTACGACGAAACCCTCGCCACCGGTCGGGCGGTCTACTACTCGCGCAGCCGCAAAAAGCTTTGGCGCAAAGGTGAAGAGTCCGGCAACCAACAGGTCGTCCATGACATCCGAATCGATTGTGACCGCGATGCGGTTCTCCTTTGGGTCGATCAAAAGGGTGGCGCTGCGTGTCACGAAGGGTTCTCCTCGTGCTTTTTCCGCAAGATGACCGAAAAAGGCGCATCGCACGAGGTGATTGGCGAGCGCGTTTTTGACCCCAAAGCGGTCTATAAAAAGTAAATAGCATAAAGAAGATCGAATCTGTTGGATTCACCGAATCGGATTGGAATCCATCGCGACAGGATAATTGGACCATGAGTGAAACACGGGTTTTGAAGCTGGGTATTCCCGCAGGCAGTCTTCAGGAAGCCACCGCGGAGCTTTTCCGAAAAGCGGGTTACAGGATCGGATTCGCTTCGCGGAGCTATTACCCGACGATTGACGACCCCGAAATCCATTGCACCCTCATCCGCGCACAGGAAATGCCCCGCTATGTGCAGGATGGCAATCTCGACTGCGGCTTGACCGGCCACGATTGGGTTGTGGAAAACGAGGCGAAAGTCGTCGAAATGTCGGAACTGGTTTTCTCCAAGGTCAGTCGGCGTCCCGTGCGCTGGGTTTTGGCAGTGCCCGAAAATTCCCCGATTCGCGAACCGAAAGACCTTCAGGGGAAGCGTATCGCCACAGAGGTGGTTGGTCTGACCACTCGGTGGCTTGCCAAGCATGGCGTGACCGCCAATGTGGAATTTTCGTGGGGCGCAACCGAGGTTAAACCACCCCACCTGGCCGATGCGATTGTTGATGTGACCGAAACCGGAAGCTCCCTTCGGGCCAACAACCTGCGTGTGGTGGCCGAACTGCTCGAATCGACCACACGGTTCATTTCCACGGAAACCGCGCTTTCCGACCCGTGGAAAAAAGCGAAGATGGAAGACCTCCTTTTGATGCTCAAAGGAGCGCTTGCAGCCGAAGGGAAAGTCGGCCTGATGATGAATGTCAGGCGATGTGACCTCGAGCGGGTTCTCAAAGTGGTTCCCGCGCTTCAGACACCAACCATTTCCTCTCTTTCCGATCCGGATTGGGTGGATGTCAACACGATTCTTGATGAGTCGCTTGTGCGAAAGATTGTTCCCCCGCTACGAGCCGCAGGCGCCAGGGGCATTGTTGAATATCCGATCTCCAAAATCATCGACTAAAAAGCGGTTGGCCCCAATGGGACTTGCGTCCTTGAATTGGGGCGTTTCGCGGGAAACTGTAGAAATAATTGGATCTGGGTCCAAGTCCAAAATCCCGGCCGAATTCCAATAAAAAAGAGTCGCCATCTGCAAGGAAGGCGACTCTTTTGGTTTATCTTGAGGCCTGGACCAGGAATTAGGAAACGGTCAGTGTGAATGCCTGATCGGCAGTTCCCGCGCTGTTTGTCGCGCGAATGGTGAAGGTGTAGCTTCCTGCTGTCGTGGTGCCCGAAAGTACACCGGTCGCGCTGTTGAGGGTGATTCCACTTGGAAGGCTACCCGATTGGAGCGAATAGGTTGGCGCGGGGGTTCCGCTCGCTGTGAAGAGGAACGATCCCGCCTCGCCCGCTGTGAAGGTTGCGGTGGACGCGCTTGTAAAGGCCGGGGCTGGGTTTTGGAAGCCAAAGCTTACCCGGGCGCCGGTGCTTTCTGTTAGGAAGCTGACGATGTAGCTGCTCGTTCCGGCGTCCAGGGTGACGGTGCCCAACCCCGCATTTGCGGAAGTCCCGACAATGCTGTTTGTGGAGGAAACAGCTCCGGCGATTCCTGTTGAACCGCTGCCCCATGTTGCCGCGCCCGCATTGACAAGCCCGCTGTTCGTCCAGCTTGCGCTGCGGACAACATAGTTACCACCTGCGAATGCGGTGACGCCGCCGCTGCCCACGCTGTCACCAGCAGTGGATCCGACGAGGCTGTTTGAGCTGGAGATTTCTCCCTTGACCCCGCCTGTTACTGACCCATTCCCCCATGTTGCCGCGCCCTTGCTGCTACTCCAGAGTGGACTGAGAACCACATAGTTGCCGTTTGCGGTCAGGGCCTTCACCCCGCCACTGCTCACGCTGTCGCCTGTGGTAGTTCCCACAAGGCTATTGGTGTTGGAAACCTCGCCGGTGGTTGCGGATGCTCCATTGGCCAAGGTTGCGGCGCCCTTGGTGTTATTCCACAAAGGACTGGCAATCACATAGTTGCCATTGGACAACACGGTGACCCCGCCACTTCCAACCTGATCATTCGCAGTTGAACCGACAACGCTGTTGGAGGAGGAGATGGTCCCGGTCACTCCGGAGCTGCTACCAAAGGTGACCGCGCCGACGCTCAAAGCGGAACCGCTGTTCCAAATCGGGCTGACTACAGCGTAGGCTCCATCGGAAAGTGCGGTAACTCCGCCGCTTCCCACGCTATCGTTGGCTCGTGTGCCAACAAGGCTGTTGGTGCTGGAAACCTCGCCGGTGGTTGCGGATGAACCGCTTCCGAAGGTGACGGCGCCTGCGGCGGCAACGGTACCGCCGTTATTCCAGGTGGGGCTGTAGACCACATAGTTGTTGTTGGAAAGGACGGTGATGCCACCGCCTCCGACCCGGTCATTCGCCGTCGAACCTACAAAACTGTTGGTGTTGCTGACCGTTCCGCTGGTGCCCGATGAGCCATTACCCCAGGTTACCGCACCCCGCGAGTTGTTCCATGTGGAGGTTACCACGACATAGTTGCCGTTTTTCAGGGTGGTGACGCTTGTTCCCACTTTGTCATTGGCCGTGCTGCCGACGATACTGTTGGAACTTCCAACCAAGCCATTTGATTGGGAGGTGCCAGTGGAGAAGGTCACGGCACCGACCTCTGTCAAGGATCTATAAGTCCAACGGGGGCTCTTTATGACATAATTTCCATTGGAAAGCTCGGAAATACCGCTCGAACCCAGATAGCTTCCACTTGAGGATCCAATGAAGCTATTCCCTATACCCACTATACCCTTTGTGCTTCCGTTACCGTTGGCCAAGGTAACCGCACCGCCGTTCGAATCCCAGTTGACGCTGGCGATCACATAATTTCCGTTGGCAAGTGCCGTGACTCCCCCGCTGCCGACTTGGGAACCGGCTGAGCCGATTAGACTGTTGGAGGAGGATATCGCACCAACAACCGATCCATCCGCGCCATCGCCCCAGGTTACGGCACCAGCGTTGCCCGACCAGTTCGGGCTGACCACTACAAATTTGTTATTGCCGGTCAGTGCGGTGACACCACTAAGGCCCACTGCGTCTCCATTGGTGGTTCCCACAATACTGTTCGTATCTGAAATCGCGCCAAAAGAGCCCAGTTTGGTTTTGCCCGTGGTGCCACTGATCCAGGTTACGGCGCCCGCATTGCCAATGCTTCCGCCATTGTTCCATGTGGGGGTGGCGACAAGAAAGTTGCCATTGGTCAGGGTGGTGATGATTTCGTTTCCGACCTGGTCATTTGGGTTGGATCCGATGAGGCTATTTGAGGAACCGACAGCACCGGTAATTCCGGTGGTGTTGCTTCCCCAAGTGACAGCGCCCGCCGCGGAGTTCCAAAGGGGACTGCGCACGACAAAGTTGCCATTGGTCAGTTCGGTGATTGCTTTGTTGCCTACGGCATCGGTGATGTTGGAGCCGACCAGGCTGTTGGAACTCGAAACGATTCCGGAAACCCCGGCTGTCCCGCTACCCCAAGTGACTGCGCCCTTGCCCCCGTCCCAAAGGGGATTGCGGACAACATAACTTCCATTCTTGAGGGCAAGGATGGGGTAGGTGGCAAGGCCGACGAGGTCTGTGGTGGACCCACCAACCAGGCTGTTGGAGGAGGAGACTGAGGCGGTGAGGCCTGTGGACCCGTTGACAAAGGTGATAGCACCCTTGCCGCCATTGAAATTGGAGCTTTGGACAACAAAGTTGCCGTTTGCCAATGCGGTGACGCCATCCGAGCCGATCTGGTCGCCTGCGCTTGCCCCGACAAGGGAGCTGATGAGTGCGCCTGTGGTGCCGTTGTAGAGGTAAACGGCTCCAGCATTGGTTCCGCCCGCATCGTCATTGGGTGCGGTGATGACAACATTGCCGCCTGACAATGTCACCAGGGTGGTTCCAAATCCGTTCCCTGAGCTTGGGTTGGGATCGGCAAAAGTGGTGGAACTGGTAACGGTCAGTGTGCCGTTGACATAGCTGATGCTGTAGTTGGCGGCGGATGCACCCGATGGAGTGATCGGATACGAGCCCAGACCGCTTGTCGTTGTCGTAGTAGTGGACAAGGTGAGACCGCTTACCACCGAGGAAGATTGACCGCCCACAAAACCGGAGTAGCTGGCTGTGAGAGTGGGATTGGCCGTTCCTGTGGATTTGGTGAAGCTGTCCGCGGTGATGGTTAGGGTAGCCGCAGTGATGTTTGCGGAAAGCGTGGGTTGGGTGAGTGAGTAGTTGGCGTTATTGATGGTGTAACCGGTTGTGGAGATGGAGATACCGGATCCGACATTTGCCGAGGCAAAGGTGTAGACGGGTGTACCAGCAAGAGTGACGGAAGTACCGTCGATTACACCAGAGAGGGTAGCGGTACCGGTCGCGGTGGCGGCGGTGGTTGTGTCGTAGTCTTTGTTGTTTCCGGTAAGACCTGTGACGGTTAATGTTGCCTGGGTGATGTTTGCGGAGAGCGTGGGTTGGGTGAGTGAGTAGTTGGCGTTATTGATGGTGTATCCGGTTGTGGAGATGGAGATGCCCGTTCCGACATTAGGCGAGGCGAAGGTGTAGACGGGGGTGCCACCCAAAGTGACCGTGTCGCCGGAAATCACACCAGAGAGGGTCGCAGTACCGGAGGCGGTTGCGGCGGTGGTTGCGTCGTAGACTTTGTTGTTTCCGGTAAGACCTGTGACGGTGAGAGTTGCCAGAGTAATGTTGGCGGAAAGTGTTGGTTGGGTTAGGGCGTAGTTGGCGTTATTGATAGTGAATCCGGTGGTGGAGATGGAGATGCCCGTTCCAACATTTGCAGAGGCAAAGGCATAGACGGGTGTACCACCAAGAGTGACGGAAGTACCGTCGATTACACCAGAGAGGGTAGCGGTACCGGAGGCGGTTGCTGCTGTTGTTGCATCGTAGACTTTGTTGTTTCCGGTAAGACCTGTGACGGTGAGGGTTGCCTGGGTGATGTTGGCAGTTGTGGAGGAGGGCTGGGTGAGGATGTAGTTCCCCGCGGCTGCGCCGCTTAGGGCAAAGCCTGCATAACTGACGGTGATGTTGTTAGCTACATTGGCCGAGGCGAAGGTTGCGCTTGCGCCGGTGGTGTCAAGTGTGACCACATCGGAGCCAACTACCCCTGTGAACAAGTAGCCTGCGGTGACATAGGAAGCGGTGGTATTCGCATCATAGATCTTGTTCGACGCGATGACGCCATCAACCGTGATGGTTTTGGCGTTGATGGTTAGCGTGAAGGATTGTGTCGCATCCGATCCCACTTTGTTTGCGGCGGTGATCGTAAAGTTGTAGGTTCCAGCAGGCGTGGAACCGCTGGTTCCGCTCAAAACCCCTGTGGAAGAGTTGAGCGAAACACCGGAGGGGAGTGTGGTGGATGTGAATACAATCGCGCCTGGGACGGTGGAGCCGACACCTGGATCGCCTGTCGCGGTGACCGTGAACGAAAGCACATCGCCATAAGTGATGGTTGTTGAGGATGCGCTGGTGATTGCCGGTGGCGTTGGATTGATAGACCCAGCGAGAATGGTTCCGCCTGCCTGACCGGACACATTGGCAGTAAACCGAGTGTAGAAGTTGTTATTGGCCGTGTCGATCGAGGGACTTCCAAGACTGGCGAGATTTGCCGTGGTTCCCTTGATACTGTAATTGGCACTTACTGTTCCGGCGGACGCAACCGTGCCGCGAAGGGAGGTGACTGCTCCGGCATTTGTGGTCGCGCCATTATCCCAAAGCGGGCTGGAAACCAGGTAATTGCCGTTGGCAAGGGAGGTGATGCCGCCGCTGCCCACTTGATCGTTTGATGAATCGCCATAAAGACTATTCGAGGTGGAAATTGTGCCATTGGAGGTCGCAGCGCCAGTAAGTCGCGTCGTCGCGCCAACATTTGTGGTCGCGCTATTGTCCCAAAGGGGGCTTGCGATCACAAAGTTGTCACTACCGGTGAGGGCGGTAACGCCACCACTTCCCACTTGGTCGCTGGCAGTGGAACCGACCCAACTGTTGCTTGTGGCGACGGTCGCGCCGGTTAGGGCTGAACCGGTAGCCCAGGTGACCGCGCCGACATCTGCCGTCGCTCCATTGTTCCAAAGGGGGCTGGAAACGACATAGTTGCCATTGCTCAAGGCGGTAACGCCGCCGCTTCCGACCTGGTCGCTGGCGGTGGATCCAACAACACTGTTGGATGCGCTAATGGTGCCCGAAACGCCGGCTGTCCGGCTGCCCCATGTTACGGCACCGACATTGGCGGTTGAGGTTGTTGTGTTATCCCAACTTGTGGTTACCACCACATAGTTCCCATTTGCAGTGGCCAAGGCAACAACCGATGTTCCAACCGCATCGCCTGCGGTGCTACCTACAAGGCTGTTGGAGCTGGATACGGTTCCAACCACCCTTGTGCTGCTAGTACCACCCGACCAGGTTGCGGCACCTTTTCCGCTTGACCAAGCTGGACTTTTGACGACAAATGCGCCGTTATTGAGGATGGTTACGCCGCCTGAACCAATTTGGTCGGCATCTGTTGAACCTTGAATACTGTTACTAATGTCCAATGCACCTGTGAGGAAGCTGCCTGAGACCCCGCTTGACCAGGTTACAGCCCCGGCTGTGTATACCGTAAAGCCTGTATTGGAGTTTGCCGCAGAGGGGCTGGAAATGACATAATTTCCATTGGTCAGAGCATAGACGCCACCCGATCCAACCAGATCCCCAGCTGTGGTTCCAAAAAAACTATTCCCGGTTCCGATAACACCAGAAGATGCTGAGGATCCATTTACTCCGGTAACGGCACCAACATTCCCATCAGAGCTATCCCACTCGGGGCTGCTGATCACAAAGTTGCCGTTTCCGGTCAATGCAGTAAGCCCGCCCGAACCAACCCGGTCACTGGCTTGTGCACCAACCCAGCTGTTTGAAGTGGCAACAGTACCGATGGAACCTGCGGATCCACTTCCCCAGGTCGCCGCACCAGCATTAACAACCGATGTATCAAAATTGGGACTGGCAAAGGCGTAGTTGCCATTGCTCAGGGCAATCACGCCGCCGCTACCAATCTGGTCGCTGGCGGTGGCGCCCACATAGCTGTTGGTGCTGGAAATCGCACCCACAACACCGGTGGATCCGCTGCCCCAAGTCACCGCACCAACATCAGACGCGGTTCCATTCCATAGAGGCGTCGCGACAACATAGTTGTTGTTTGTCAGGACCTTTACATTAGCTCCGGTACCGACGGCATCATTGGCGGTGCTGCCAACGAGGCTGTTTGTGCTATCGACGGTGATAGAACTTGCGGGGCTGCCACTAACAAAAGTAAGGGCGCCTGCATTGGCAACGCTTCCGTTGTCCCAAAGTGGACTTGCAATAAGGAAGTTGCCGGTGCTGCTTGTGCCAACAGCGAAAAGTCCACCCGATCCCAATTGGTCATTGGCATGGGAGCCACTAATGGTGCTGATCAGTGCGCCTGTGGAGCCGTTATAAAGATAGACCGCACCTGCATCCGTGCCACCAGCATCATCCAAAGGAGCGGTGACGGCTACCTTTCCGCTGCCCAGGGAAAGGATTGTGGTTCCAAAGCCGTTTCCTGCAGAGGGATTGGGATCGACGAAGCTCAGGAAGCTTGTGGGGTTGGTCCGATCCTCGAGGCTTTCAAGACCCAGGGAACGCCTTTTGCTTTTGGCCGTATTGCGAATAATAGGTTTGCGGGTGCCACGATTCCAGGAGTTTGCAAAAAGGTTCCAAAAGCCCATGACTCAATCCTCGCTTCTTACTTCTCTTAGGGGGAGCTCTCGTAGCAAGTGCATGGAAACCAAACACTTGTGAAATGAATATACACTTCATTATCCCTGGGCAGGGGAACGATATCGCATCAGGTGATTTTTCATGCGCTGAGCGCTATCTAGTCCAATACAAGACATCCAATCGGGAAGCCGAATTTGGGCGGAAATGCAGAGACTGGACTGATATCAACTTAATCTCTGGGAGAAAATCAGGCAACAGGTCCTCGAAGAACTTTTGGTGAATTCTCTCATTTATTTCAAATTGATGGTGTATGGCGTAAATGCGTCCGGGGGATATCCAATTTTGGCATGCCATGATGGAATCCCGGGAATTACATTCCATCCTTTTCCAAACAGGTGGTCCACAGTTGATTTCCAACCTTGGTAGAATCCATCCACCTCTTGTAGAGTATCCGTTAGATTCTTTACTCGTATCCGCCCCTCCCCCCCCGGACTTGAGGAGTGTTCCCCGTGCCGATGAAATTCCGTTTATTTATCATGATGGTGCTTGAGTTCTTTATCTGGGGGGCTTGGCTCCCATTGATCTTTGGATATTTGCCAAGCCTCAAATTCTCCGCATGGGAGCAATCGCTTATTCTCAACGCGTTCCCTATCGCGGCCATCGTGGGAATGTTTTTCTCCAACCAATTTGCCGACCGAAACTTTGCTGCGGAAAAATTCCTTGCTTTCAGTCACCTTGTGGGTGGATTGGCAATCCTTGGTTGCGCCTTCACCCAGGATTTCCTACCCTTCTTTGTTTTGATGCTGGTTCACTGTCTCCTTTATGTGCCCACAATCTCGATCACCAATTCGGTCGCGTTCGCCAATATGAAGGATGCCCAGAACGAATTCGGTATTGTTCGCATGGGTGGGACGATCGGCTGGATCCTTGCCGCATGGCCTTTCACTTTCATTCTTGTGGATTGGGCCGCGGTCAAAGCCGCCAATCCCGAAGGGTTGGTCGATTGGTTGGGGACTGTTCTCAAAAGTGGCCTGTCGGGCGACCCGCTCAAGGAAGCGACCAAGTGGACTTTTATTGTGTCTGGTATTGCCTCGTTGGCCCTCGCCGCGTTTAGCCTTACCTATTTGCCCCACACCCCTCCCAAGAAATCCGATGGGGGCGCCGGGGAAAGTCTCGCGTGGCTTGAGGCTGTCAAACTGCTCAAGCACCCCTTTGTGCTTGTTCTCTGGATCGTCACTTTTATCGATGCGTTCGTTCACAACTGTTACTTCAACTGGACGGGCACTTTCCTGGGCGCCGCTCCCGAAATGGGAGGCGTCGGCATCGCCGGAAACTGGATCATGCCTGTCATGTCGATCGGCCAGGTCGCGGAAATCCTGACCATGATTTTCCTCGGTATCACCCTGAAAACCCTTGGCTGGAAATGGACCATGGTTGTGGGCGTTTTGGGGCATGCTCTCCGGTTTGCGGTTTATGCCTTCATGCCGCAAAACCAGGCTCTGATCATTGTTGTCCAGATTGTCCACGGAATCTGCTACGCGTTCTTCTTTGCGACCGTGTACATCTTTGTTGACGAGTTCTTCCCCAAGGATGCACGCTCCAGCGCCCAGGGGCTTTTTAATGTTATGATCCTTGGTATTGGCGCCCTTGTGGCCAACACCGTTTGTCCTTACCTCATTCAGGAGGTATTTATCAACAAGGACAAACTCGTGGATTTCCGAAGTCTGTTCCTTGTCCCCTGTGCGGCTTCGGTGGTCGCGGCGGTGATGTTGGCGGTGCTCTTCAACCCTCCCAAGAAGGACAGCACAAACCTCCACATCAGTCACTAGGGTTGAAAACCCGGGGCCACAAATTGTGGCCCTTTTTTTGGAAATGGGAGATTCCTTACATGTTCCACACGAGTGGCTTGGGCGTGGTGTTGCTGGGTTTGGTATGGGGACAGAATCTTTCTCCAGCCGTTCCCGGAGGTTCCAAAGTCAGGCCACCTGTTGTTCTTACCGAGGCTGCCAGAGCGCTTCACGAAAGCTCTTTGGTAATTGATGCGCATAACGATCTTCCATGGGCTTTGAGGGAAAAGAATGGTCCCAACTTCCGCTCGATCGACTTGCGCAAGGATCAGCCCTCGCTACATACGGACATTCCCCGTCTGAAAAAGGGGAATGTTGGGGTGCAATTCTGGTCTGCCTGGGTTCCGGGAGACACCCGCAAAAAAGGGACCTCCATTCGAGAGACACTCACCCAGATTGATGCCATCTATCACCTGGTGGAATCCTATCCCGAGACCTTCGCACTTTGCCAATCGGTCGCTGAAATCGAGGCCGCGCGTAAAGCGGGAAAAATTGCCTCTCTCATCGGGTTGGAGGGTGGCTATTCGATTGACAATTCCCTTGCCGTTCTGCGATCGTACAGGAAGCTTGGCGCGGTCTACATGACCCTTACCCATGGCGAGACGCTGGATTGGGCCGACTCGGCAACCGACAAACCAAAACACAATGGCCTTACCCCGTTTGGCGAGGAAGTGGTTCGGGAAATGAACCGTCTTGGCATGATGGTCGATATCAGCCATGTCAGTCCCGCCGTCATGAAACATGCCATCCGTGTGAGCAAAGCCCCCGTTATTGCCTCCCACAGCTCCTCCTTCACCATTGCGGATCACCCACGCAATGTTCCCGATGATGTGCTCAAAATGGTCCGGGAAAATGGCGGAGTCGTCATGGTGAATTTTTACTCGGGATTTGTGGTCCCCGACGCGGTCCGGATCACCCGGGACATGTTTGAGCGGGCCCGCAAGCTTCGCGAGAAATTTCCCGAGGACCGAAATTTCAACGAGGCGATGAACGCATACCGCAAGGAAAACCCGATTCCGGCGGGAACCATCCATGATGTCGTGGACCACATCGACCATATCGTTAAGATCGCGGGCGTGGATCATGTTGGTTTGGGATCGGATTATGATGGGATTCCCACCTGTCCCAAACAATTGGAAGATGTGTCGACCTATCCCTTTTTGACCCAGGAATTGCTCAATCGGGGCTACAAACCTGAGGACATCAAAAAGATTCTTGGCGGCAACATGATGAGGGTATTTGGTCGGGTGAAACAGGTCGCCGACGAGATGGTCCGTGAAGTTCGACCGACTACCAGAACCGAAGCCAAAGCGCGATGATGATCGCGATGATGATTCGGGGGCTGATTCTGTTTTTCGCCTTTATCCCGGACGAGCATTTCCCGCCTGTTCGGGTTGCCGGTATTGGCTCCTTTGTGGATTTGGATAATCGGGCGATTGTCGACGCCGCAAAACTCCCTCCCAAAGCGATCTGTTTAATATTTTTGGGTCCGGATTGCCCTGTTAGTAACGCCCTTTGCCCGGAAATTACCCGCATACAAAAAGCGTATATTCCCCGGGGCGTGGTTTTCGCCGGGGTCTATCCTGATCCCGATGTCGACCTAAAGCGGGCCAGGGGCCATCAAAAGGAATACGCCCCGGGATTGCCCGGGATTCTTGACCCAAAATTGGTCCTGGCACGCCAGGTGAAAATCGAAATTATGCCCGAAGCGGCAATTTTTGACACATCGGGCAAAGTTCTTTGGCGCGGCCGCATCAACGATCTTTGGACCAGCGAAGGGAAAAAGCGCCTGGCACCCCAATCCCATGACTTGAGGATGGCCCTTGACGCGATTGTTGATGGCAAAACACCTCCTCCCGCAAAGGGGAAGGCTTATGGATGTCCTTTACCTGAAATTGTGCCTGAATCAGGATTGCCCGCCGACAGGAACCGTTAACCCCAAGCCGATGTTGGTCTAGGATTGGGCTTGGTTTTGTCCCTGCTTTTCATTTATTTCGGCGACATCCACTCCGACGGACATCGCGCATTGTCCCCCGCCGATAAAAACACCTTTAAGGGGAGCAATATCTCCATAATCACGGCCCCAGGCGATCGTAATGTGGTCCAATCCACGCCCGGGAAGGAGATTTGTCGTCGGATCAAAATCGATCCATCCCAGCGCGCTCCCACACCACAGTGATAGCCAGGCGTGTGAGGCATCCGCTCCCACAAGCCTTGGCTTGCCGGGCGGGGGTAGCGTCCGCAAATAACCGCTGATATATCGAGCGGAAAGCCCCAGGGAGCGTAGAAGGGACAGGAATAGGTGCGCGAAATCCTGGCAGACTCCCCGTCGTTGCCGAAAAACCTGTTCTACCGGCGTGGTGACGGTGGTCGCCGTTTGATCGAACCGGAAATCGCGGTGAAACCTTCCCATCAGTTCTGTTGCCGCCTCGATAATGGGCCGACCTGTGGTGAACGATTGGCGGGCATAATCCGCGAATTCGGGAGTCACCCTGCAGCGGGGCGATTCAAAAACAAATTCCGATGCGGTCAATTCTGCCGGCCCATGGCGTCTCGCCAGGGACAGCCTGATTTCCTCCCAGGAGGGGCCTGATCCGGCACCTGAAGCCGGCCCTGAACCAGGTATGGGGACAAGTTCAACAATTTCGATCTCGCTAATCGCGTTTACGGAAAGTTTGGTGTATCCCTGGTTGAAGGAAAAACGGACAATTGGATTGCCAAAATAATCAAATGTCTCCGATTTGATCGACGGTTCCGGGGATATGGAAAGGAAATGATTCAAAAGGGTTTGCCTTGGCGTGGCACGGGGCTTGAGGCGCGCCTCATTGTGACCAACGGAAACGGTTTCCGAACAGGAATATTGGGTCTCGTGGACGATCCTGTATTTCATCGCGGGATCTCCACATCGGAGGTGATCTGTCTGGGGGCGCCCGAATGCAAAAGGTATTTGCGGGTGAGCTGGTCGGACAAAGCTTTCAGGTTTTCCTCGAGGGAGCGCACCAGCCCCAAAACCGGTTTGTGGGATTTGTCTTCCAAAACCGCCTGGGTGGTCATGCGCACACTGTGAAGGGCGGCCATCGCCAACCTTTTTTCCTCGGTGCGCAGGGGATCGGCGCCATCATGAGGCAGGACATCGACATGCTCCGCCAAAGCGATCAGTTGGGCCCCAATCGATCTGGGACAGGTTTCATCGGTGATGAGCAGGTCAAAGACCGCCGCAACGCGGATTCGCTCGAGATACCGACTCCGGTAGGTCATCCGGCAATCGATGATCTCCAGCAGCATTTTCAGGATACCGATACTTGGGGTTTCCATCGCCAGGATCGATTCCAAAAGGGTTGCCATATCCCTTGCGCGCTCGATCCGCCGACCAATATCCAGCACCCTCCATGCGGGACTACGCACCATGCCATCATGAATGAGGCCGCTAACAGCCGCCAGGTCGAGGATAAGGCGGTTGATGGCGGTCTGAATGTCATAAAGGCTGCGCCAATTTCCCGACGCGGCGGACTGGAATGCGGCGGTGGCCTCGTGAATTTTGCGCCAGGTATCGGGAGAGATCCAGAGCCGCTCAAGCGATGATAGTCTTTGCAACTCGGAAATCGTGGCCATAAGTCCGCGGGGATCGTTGGCTTCTCCGACGGCCCGTGGGAGGTTCGAGGCGCTGAAAAGGAATTCGCCTGGCGAGGAGGGGTTTGCGCCTGGTGGGGGAATAATCCCCTGCGCCAACAGGGCGCGGGAAAGGGCGACAATTTCCGTGGTTTCGGGGGTCGATTCGAGCATGAGTCGCTCGATGAGGGCCCGGATGAGGCGGCTGAGGAAATCGGCACGGTCCAGCGATTGACCCAACCAGAACAGGTCATCGGCGACCCGGCTTGGAAACACCGCGCTGGTCCGGCGCAAAGGAACAGCCTCGTCCTCGTCCGCCAAAAGCGTCACGGGGCGTACCGGTCCATCCGCAAAAACCCAAAGGTCTTTGCTGATTTCCCCGGCCGAGATCGAAAGCTCCATAGGTTCGGGAGTCGGTGCGATACGAACCAGCGCGCCGGGCATGGACGCAAAATTGCCTGGTTCCTCCGCCACCGCAAATGCCCGAAGTGCCGCGTGCCCTCTTCCGGGCTTGCCATCGCGCAAAACAGGCACAGAGGATCGGGCGATCAATTCCTGGGCGACAAAGGCGTGTGGTTTGGCGGCGATCTGTTCCAAAAGGGTCAGCTTTTGCTGTTTAGTAAGTCTCCCCGCGAGAATTTCCTCTCCGCCGGAGGCTTCAAACGCGGGCTTGATCACCAGTGAGTCGATGTTGTTTCGGATGTGGTGCATGTGATAGGGGTTCCCGCACCACCATGTGGGAATCGAGGCAAGGACAAGGTCCTCGCCCAGGAAATATCTGCACATCCGATCCATAAAAGGCATGAAGATGGGCGACTCGATCAGGCCTGATCCGGGTGTGTTGGCCATCCCAACATTTCCCCGGCGCAAGGCATTGAGAATGCCGGGAACCCCGTGCGCCGCGGCCCCGCCAAGCTCGAGTGGATCGATTTCACGCTCGGATCCCCGGGTGAGAATCCCATGGATGGGGATCAGTCCCGCCAGCGTCTTGAGAAATACCCTGTCGTCGCGAACCGCCAGATCCGCCCCTTCGACAAGGGCGTATCCGAGATATCTTGCAAGATAAACATCTTCAAAGTAGTAAGGGTGATTGGCCCCGGGCGAAAGGATCACCAGCCTGGGATTGTCGGTTTGGTTGCCGGCAAGACGCTTCAGCGCGTTTTGCAACCTGAGGAAAAACGGGGCAAGGCGCTCAACGGGATCGCTTCTCAACGAAAGAGGCAGGGTCCGGGAGGCGACAATCCGGTTTTCCAGGGCGAAAGCCGCGCCCGATGGACTATCGGCGCGATCCGCCATGACTCTCCATACCCCGTTTGGGCTTCGGGCCAATTCGGCGCCATAAAGGGTGATCCAGCCGAAAGGCCCCTTTTTCAGATCGTAAAAAGGCCGCAAAAATCCGGGATGTGAATAAAGAACCTCGGCGGGAATGACCCCCTCGCTCACAAGGCGTTTTGGGCCGTGGCAATCCGCCACAATCATGTCCAACAAGCGTGCTCGCTGGGCCAAACCCCGGTCAATACGGGCCCATTCGATTCCATCGATGACCATCGGCAGGATATCGAGCCGCCATGGCCTTTGGAGACGGGTCCCATCATGGAAGACATTGAAATTGACGCCATTTTCCCGAAGTTGCTGGTCTGCCTGGTTCGCCCGAAGGGCCAGTTCCTCGACGCCAATTTTCGCGGATGCGGCTATGAGCCCCGCCCAGGGCGGATTCGGATCGCCATTCGGGCCAAACGCCTCGTCATAAACCGGGCCAGGTGAACCCGAACCCATCTGCTCAACATTCCAAAGTGGACGAATTTTTCCTTCGTCCATTCCGGATTGGCTGAATGCGCCACCCAAAGGTGGGCGCTCGGGTGTTTGGTATTCCTGTGGGGCCTTGGACATCTCTGGTGGAACCGTGGGAGAGTTATGGGTCACCTAATAGGGGAAAACCCGAAGGTCCAGCGTGCAGGGATGCTCCATCTGGAGCGATTCCTTTCGGACGGACAATTTGCCCGCCGTGTGGCCAAAGGGTAAAAATCTGGCCGCCCGCCGACATTCCGCCTCAAGGGCGTTGACGGGAAACGACACCGGATTCAAACCGCCTGGATGATCCACATGATAGCGGCAACCGCCTATCGAGCGATCCCTCCAGGTGTCGACAATGTCGAAAGCCAGGGGAGTGTGGACGCCTATGGTCGGGTGCAGGCAACTTGGTGGTTGCCAGGCGCGATAGCGCAAACCCGCGACAAATTCGCCCGAGCGGCCCGTCGCCGTAAGCGGAACCGGTCGCCCATTGACAACGACCGCATGGCGATTGGGTTCCAAACCGCGAACAAGAATTTGCAGTCTTTCCACCGAGCTATCGACATAGCGGGTCGTTCCACCACCTCCGGCCTCTTCACCCAGAACATACCAGGGTTCGATCCCTGTGCGCAGTTCCATCCATACTCCATCATAAGTCACTTCGCCGATTTTCGGGAAGCGGAATTCGAAATGGGGAGAAAACCATTCGGGATCAAATCCCAGGCCGGAAAGCTTCAGATCCTTGAGGACATCATCAAGGTCCATTTTCAGGTAGTGGGGCAATAGAAACCGGTCATGAAGGGTCGTTCCCCAACGCACCAGACCAGAAAGATAAGGAGCTTCCCAAAATTTGGCAACCAGCGCCCGGACCAGCAACTGTTGGGCAAGGCTCATCCTTGCGTGGGGCGGCATCTCAAATCCGCGAAGTTCCACCAACCCCAAGCGACCGTTTGCGTGGTCGGGAGAATAGAGCTTGTCGATGCAGAACTCGGCCCGGTGTGTGTTTCCGGTGATATCGGTCAACAGGTGCCGGAACACCCGGTCGACCAGCCAGGGAGGGGTCCTTTGGCCGGGGATGATCTGCTGGAAAGCGATCTCCAGCTCATAAAGGACATCCCTGCGCCCCTCATCCACTCGGGGTGATTGGCTGGTAGGGCCGATGAATTGACCCGAAAAGACATACGAAAGCGATGGGTGATTGTTCCAGTACGCTAACATGCTCCTCAAGAGGTCCGGTTTGCGCAAAAACGGACTGTCATAGGGGCTTGGACCACCCAGAACGATGTGGTTGCCGCCGCCTGTGCCGGTGTGGCGTCCATCGCGCTGGAATTTTTCGGTGCCCAGGCGGGTCTTGTGGGCCTCGTCGTAAACACCCTCGGTAATATCGCAAAGCTCTTTCCAGTTTGCCGCAGGCTGGACATTGACCTCAATAACCCCAGGATCGGGGGTTACTTTCAAAACCCTGAGCCTCGGATCAAAAGGAGGAAGATACCCTTCCAGCACGACGGGGAGTTTCATCCGGTCGGCTGTTGCCTCCACAAGACCTACCAGCTCCAAATAGTCTTCCAACCGGCCCAGCGGTGGCATGAAAACATGGAGGTTGCCATTGCGCGGTTCGACGCAAAGGGCCGTCGCCACGACGCTTCCCGGTGTTCCAACGGGTACGCTTTCCCCTGTGACCGCGTCCTTGAGCGGCGGGATTTTTGGAAAGCCCTCGTGACGCATTTCCAGTCGGGCGTGATCGCGCTCCTGACCGGTGATGGTCGCTTGGGGGTGCTCGTCATTTACCGAACCTTGCACCCTTCGGCGGATTTCCTGATAGCCGGGAAGGGGATGTCGCTCGGCGAAAGGGTCGATCGCGTAAAGCTCGGCACCATGGCGCACCGCCCGGGGGAGGGAATCGAGTGGGAGCCTGAGCCCCATGGGGGAGTCGCCTGGAATCAGGAACAATCTTTCCGCCCGGAAAGGCCACGGCCCGCTCGTCCACCGGAGACCTCCCGCAGCGCTCGCCTGCCACCAGGCCTTGGTCAGGGGAAGCGCATATCCGACCGGGCGGCTCACCCCCGATTCAATCATCTTCGCCAGACGGCGGCGATCCTCGTCGGCATCGAGGTCAAATTTGCGGGGATCGACATCGATAGGGAGTTTCTGTTCCTGTTCGATAGCGTGCCAGATGTCCTCGTGGGCTGGACGCATCCAGCGGCCATCCACTCCCAGACCTTCGGCAAGTTCCACCAAAAACTCTCCGGCGCGGTCAACATCGGCTTTGCCTTTGATGCCGGGATGAGCCAGTAGTTCGGGGCGATTCCAGATCGGTTCGCCATCGGGCCGCCAAAAACAGGAGTAGGCCCAACGGGGGAGGGATTCGCCGGGGTACCATTTTCCCTGGCCAAAATGCAAAAGTGCCCCCGGGGCAAAACGCTCCTTGAGTCTTTCCAGAAGCTCAACAGAAAGGCGTTGTTTGTGAAGACCTACCGCGCCTGTGTTCCATTCCGCCCCTTCCATGTCATCAATCGACACAAAGGTAGGCTCGCCGCCCATGGTCAGACGAACATCCCCCCTGGTAAGCCGCGCATCGACCTCGGACCCAAGGGCCTGGATCTGGTTCCATTGGTCATCGGAATAGGGGAGGGTGACTCGTGGATCTTCATGGACCCTGCGCACGGACATCTCAAAGCCAAATTCGCACTCACACTTGTCCGTCGCTCCCGAGATTGGGGCCGCGCTGGAGGGGTCGGGAGTCGCCGCGAGGGGAATGTGCCCCTCTCCCGTGAAAAGTCCCGAGGTGGGGTCAAGACCGACCCACCCCGCTCCTGGAATAAATACTTCGCACCAGGCGTGGAGGTCGGTAAAGTCTTTCTCCGGGCCGGAGGGACCGTCCAGGGACGGGATGTCGGATTTGAGCTGAATGAGGTATCCGCTGACAAACCGGGCGGCCAGCCCCATGCGCCTCAGAAGGGCAACCATAAGCCAAGCCGAGTCTCGACAGGACCCAGACCCCTTGACCAGGGTCTCCTCCGGGGCTTGAACACCGGGTTCCATGCGAATGAGGTATTTGATGTCGCGGTTGAGCCTGGTGTTCAGGTCGACCAAAAAAAGTGTGGTTCTGCGTTTTTTGGCATCAATTGTGCCTAGGTATCCATCAAACTTTGGCCCGGTTTTTGGGCATTCCAGATGCGGAGCAAGGTCCTTGGCCAAGGCTGGCTCGTAAACGAAAGGGAATTCTTCGGCATAATCTTCGACGAAATAATCGAAAGGATTGATGACTGTGAGGTCGGCCGAGAGATCGACCGCAACCCGGAAATGTCTGGTCGCCTCGGGAAACACCACCCGGGCCAAATAATTGCCGTGGGGATCCTGTTGCCAGTTGATGAAATGGTTTTTGGGTTCAATGGTAAGGGAATAGCTGGGTACAGGCGTGCGGGAATGTGGCGCCGGCCGCAAGCGGATCACTTGGGGACCAACCTTAACTAGGCGGTCATAGTTGTATTCGGTCACATGGTGCAGACCAACCCGGATGGCCATTAGTTCGCCCTCCCAAAGAGATTACGAGCGAAAGTAGCCAAGACGATCGGAGAGTTCCGATCCAAAACCAATTGACAGCCAATCCAAAAACCTAAAAAAAGGATCACAATATTTCTCCAGAACGATTGGGACCATGAAAAAGGCCCCTATGACAGAGCCCATGAGAGACCCCACCAGGGCGGAGGAAAGTCGCTGGAGAGTCGACCAACCTCGCTGCTAAACAATTTATAGCTTAGCGCCTAATTTGGTGAAATAGGCAAATTCCGGACCAATTCGGAAATGTCTTCTTGACGCAAGGGGGGCTTGTTGAGCAGAATACCTTTACCTCGGGGTGTAGCTCAGCCTGGCTAGAGCGCTTGGTTTGGGACCAAGAAGTCGCAGGTTCGAATCCTGTCTCCCCGACT
>CAMBMH010000057.1 GCA_945868575.1 Singulisphaera sp. GP187
AAATGTTACATGGGTTTTGGCGACCGATTGAAGTCGCGAGCGGATTAAGGGAGTTCCCCGGGAATCCAGGATGGTCAAATTTGGATCAACCGGTGAGCCAAATTTTCGAGCCTGGACTTCCAGCACAAGTGGCTCCCCCTTTTTTGCGACAAAAGACCAGCGAATATCCGTAGCAGGACCGGCAAGAATTCCCTGACCTGCCATGTCCGGGCCAAGTGATATGTTTGGGTCGGTGATTTCGGTTTCCGAACCGACGAAGACTTCAGGTTTGCCGGCGACCCTAACCGGAAAATGCGAAAGGTTTAGCGGAAGGGTTGCCGGGAAGGTGGTGCCAGGAACAACCGAAACAGAGGTATTGGGAAGGTTGATTCCGTTAAGCCGAACGGGTTGCTTTGTTGTGGAAGTTTTTAAAATCCTGGGGAATGCCCCAATAACCACGGGCACGGGGCCCACCTCAAGCCTGTATGCAAAAGCGGGATTGCCCCGCCATTGGAGATCGCGCAAGTAAAGTTTATGGACACCATTGATGTCAATCGTAGCACCAAGGATTCCCATACCATGGACCAAAAGGGTTCCATCAGGCCGACGAAGTTCAAGCTCCGGTTCCCAACCGGAATCCTTGTTTGATTTTCCCTGAGAACCAACCACTTCGGCCCCAAAGGGTTGTCCTTGCTCAAGTGGCAATTCGACAATTCTGGCCTGGCCTGCCAGTTCCAGTACCCCGGGAATTGTGACTCCCTGCCGGACCTGTTCGGCGGTTGGATTTTTCCCATCGAGCCTTGCAAACCTATCGATATCCACGACCTGGGTTGCCACTTTTACGGGACCTGATTGGAGGTCCAGAGTGACCGATGTTCCACCCAACCATCCGGGTGCCAGGATCTCAAATTCAGCCGAGGTGGCAGAAATCTGTTTGGGAAGAATTTTTAATTCCGGGGTGGAAGGAATTAATTTGAGGGATTCCAAATCCATTCCTGTGATTTTTAGAACCCCCGGGGTACCAGAACGGATTAAGCCGAGATCTTTGGTCTTAATTTGTGCTGTTGGTTTGGTCTCAGGCCAAAGTGCCTGGACTTCATTTTTATCGTCGAATGATACCTGACGAATTGTCCCGTCCTGTGTGGCAAACCAGGCTCTCCTGGTGTCTCCCGAAAGGGCAAATCCGGTAGGAAGTCCATCAATCGAAACAGGCTTGCCGATTTGGCTGAGTTCGGGAACAGCAAAACGCTTTAGCGAGCGATCCTCTCCAATCGTTACAAGGGCTTTTCCATCCTTGGAAAATTTTGCCTGGATGATCGGACTTGAATGGGCAAATGCTGAGCGAATAAAAGAATGGGTCTTGTCAGCTCCCATGGAATATAGCCGGATCAGCTTGTCGTTTCCGACGCTTACCAAAAGACCATCGGATGGTCGAACCGTCACACCAAGGCTCCATTCGGTCGCATCCGCCAGGGTCTGGATTCGGGAAAAGGTTTTATCATCGAACAATTTGACCGATCGGTCGTAGCTGGTGGATGCAATCCGCCCCTGGACCAGAAATTCCAGGGAAGTGATAACATCAGAATGGTCGGAGATTTTCCCAGGGCCTTCCTTTGACCCCAAAGTGTGAATCAGAATCATCCTGTCATAACTGCCGGTGGCGAGCCTTTTACCATCGGGGGACCAGGCCAAAGCTGTGATCAGTTCTTTGTGCCTGGCAGAAATTTGGGGTCCTTTTGGTGTCCCTTTTTCCGGATCGAGAAGCAGAACCTGCCCCTCCACCCCAGGAATTCCCGTGGATACTGCTAGCAGGCTTCCATCCGGGGAGAGACGAACCTGGGTAATCCGTGTGGGAGATTGCGAAAGTGTGTGGACCCTTGAAGTCCACTGATTCGAGCTATTTGGTTTTTGCAAAACAATCAGCTTCGCCCCCTGTCCGGCCACGACCAGTCCGCCATCCGGGCGGGCGTCCAGGCACGTAACCGGCAAGGTTGATGTGTTTTGTCCGGCAATAAGGATAACTAAAAGGGGGAGCATGTGGATTCGTCCCGTTGGGGAAATTCGGGTGGGGAGCGGCCTTTAGTGATTGAAGAGAAATTCCCGACTGGTCAGGACCGCCCAAAAGAGGTCCTCGAGGGCTTCGCGCCTTGCATCGGGAGTTCCTTTCCAAGCCGCACCAAGAATTGGTTGGGACCGATTGATTTCCGAAATGGTGGGTTTGCGGGATAAAGCGGATAGCCAAAGTTGTTCCATGACCTGATCAGGTGTTGAATTTGAGTTGATCAGTTTGGAGATAAGACCATCCTTTTCTTTCAGCTTGCCATTAAGTGTTGTTCCGTTAGCCACATGTAGGGCCTGGCCAATGGTCGTTTCCGTGCCCCGCTCACAGGAACAAGCCTGGTTGCGTTCCGGCCTTCCAAAGGAATCGAGAAAAGTCGAAACAACCGCAGAATCCGGCAATTGAATGGCCCGGGTTCCCACGGGATAACCCCCATACGGTTGACTTCCGTTACCACCACCGGGGGTAATAGCGTCAAACCGGGTAGGTGCGCCCGTGACTTGGGAATAGGCATCCAGGAGGACTTCGGCCGGGAGTCTTTTGAGCAGATGGCGAGAATAGTACCTTTCATCGGTTTCATTGCCTCCAACAGGGTTGGATGAGCGATGATACGCCGCAGAATTGGCGATCAGGCGTAGGATGACTTTGTTGTCATATCCCGATTTGACGAATTCCGTTGAAAGACGATCGAGAAGTTCGGGGTGGGATGCCGGATTGGTTGCGCGAATATCATCATCATTTTCGACCAAGCCCCGTCCCATCATGGCCTTCCAAAGTCGGTTGACCTGTGCTTTCGCAAACCAGGCATTTTCGGGCGATGTGAGCCAAGTCGCAAAGTCGTGTCGGCGCCGTTCACCGGCAACCGGACCATCGAGGGGGCGTGGCGGCATGGGCAAGCCCCTGCGCAGGTGATTGACATCCCCTGTGGGGGCGTCAAGAAGAATAACCTCATCTGCACGATCTCCGGTTTTGAGGTTAACCCGACCGAACAGGTTCGCCATTGCCCAATATTGGTCCTGAGTCCACTTCTCCATCGGGTGGTTATGACACTTGGCACAGGCAATCGATGTTCCCATAAAGGTCACCGCAATTGCCTCATTAAGTTCGGCGGGATCCCGATGCATCAGGAAAAAATTCACCCCGCCCTGATCGAGGTTGCTTCCGCTGGAGGTCAGGATGTCCCGGCAAGTTTTGTCCCATGGGCGGTTATCGGCGACCTCACGCCGAAGATATCGGGCAAAAGCCCATACCGCAGATTGGGTCAGCTTTTTGGTGGAAACCAAAAATTGGTCGGAATATTTATGGGCCCAATAGTCCGCATATTCCGAACGGCCAAGAAGCTTTTCGATCCAGATGGCTCGGCGATTTGCCGGACTCCATGCTTCAAATTCTTTGAGCTCCGCCGCTGTGGGGAGAACCCCACACAGGTCAAGTGTGCTTCTCCTCAGGAATTCGTTATCGGTACAATCGCCCGAAGCGGGAATGGCCAAAGCATCCAATTTGGATTGGATATAGGTATCAATCCAGTTATTGAGTTTTCCTGCAAGGGTTTTATTGCCCGTGGAAGCCCTTGGAGAAACCACCCTTGAGGTTGCAACAAGGTTGTTGTACCAGGCTGATATTGCGGATTCGCCTGAGCCGACCACACGGACCAAGCCCTCGTTGTCGATGCCGGCAACATCCTCGCTGATGCTTGAGAATTTCGCCCTTGAGGTTACATCTGCGGTGGTTCCGTCTGAATAGGTTGCCTGAACCAAAACCGGAAAGGGTTCCGATTCGGCTAAATTTCTTGTCAGTGTGTGGGGGAAAATTGCCAGGGCTGTAATCGTTGGTTCCATTTCAACGGATTGCGGCGCATTCTGGGAAATCCAGTTTCGAACAAGTAGCTCCTCGGGCGAGTTCTTTTTCCACTTTTTTCCGCCTGAATGGGGAATTTCTGCCAGGGGCTTACGGATGGTTAGGCTGTTCGCCGGGATTTCCTTGTCGATTCTTCGTCCGGCGAGTTGGCCAGTCAGGGCGTGATGGTCGGCTTGGGGATCATAGCCACGAAGGGAAAGTTTAAGGCTTCCTTTGCCGGCTAATGCGCCATGGCAGGCTCCGCTATTGCATCCGGTTTTGGTAAGTATGGGGAGAATATCGTTGGCGAAAGAGACCTTGTTTCCCCAAGGGTTGTTTCCCACTTCGGTTGGAATGACCAGCTCTTTATTGGCCACGCGAATTCGAATTTGCCCTTTACCGGGATTTTGAGCCAAAAATTCACCGGTGGCGGAGATGGTCCCAAGGTTTGGTGGTTCGACGGAAAAAGTTGTTTTGGGATGAGAGATGTCGTCGTTTTTCCCGGGTTTAAACCAAGCACCAAAAGATTGTGGCGATGATTAGGGCCTGCCAGGTGAATCCGTTGCGGGCAAATTTCGATCATTCCATCCTGAGGATCGGATGGGGGCGCGGCCGAACTTATCGTCACGCTCATCCAAAGAACGATGCATAGGCACATGAGGCTAGGTGAAAAACGAGGGAGAGGCATGTGGAGGAGTCCCCTTAAAAGAGTTCGCGGACTGCCGGGGAATTGTAATCCACAAGGGGTACAGGTCGGTTTTGGGCTCCCGGGACCTCCTGATGAGGGGCCACACCCAGCGATTCCAAAATGGTCGAGGCGATTTCTCCGGGAGAAACCGGACGGTTGAGTGGGGCGTAACCCAATTCGTCCGATTGGCCCACTATGCGACCACCCTTGATTCGGCTTCCCGCAAAAAGTGCCGACCATACGCCCGGGTGGTGATCCCGCCCGCCTGCTGGATTGATCTTTGGTGTACGGCCAAATTCCCCGAGTGCGGTTACAAGGGTAGAGGATAGGAGGCCCCTTTGGGCCAAATCTTCGAGTAAAGCCGAGTAGGCTTGGTCAAAGCTTGGCACGACAAGCCGCGACATTTCCGAAATATCTGTAAAAGGCCGGGACCCGTGGATGTCCCAGGTGACCTCATCAAACACCGTTTCGAACATGTTTACCGTTACGAAACGAACTCCCCGTTCCACCAGCCGCCGGGCCAGGAGACAGCTTTGGCCAAACCTGGTGCGGCCATACCTTTCGCGGACTGCGCCAGGTTCTTTGTCCAGGTCGAAGGCTTCGCGTGTTTTGGGGCTCGAAACCAGTTTGTAGGCGTTTTGAAATTGCTCATCAAGCTGTTTGGCCTGGGCGGTTTTGTCGAGTTGGGTGAACTGCTCCTCAACAACTTCGCGCAGCTTGCGACGGCGCTCGGTACGCACTGGCGGGAGATATCCAGGAGGAAGGAGGTCGGGGATTTCGAAATCTTTGGCGGATGGGTCGGCGTTGAGCACAAAGGGGTCATGGGATTTGCCCAGAAAACCAGCGGTTTGTCCATGGGGAAGGTTGCCCCCGGTTCGTCCAATAGGTCTGGGCATGAGGACATGAGCGGGGAGTTCGTTACGCGACCCCTTGATATAGGACACCATGCTTCCAACATGGGGGTGTTCAACGCCTGAAGCAAACAACTTGCCTGTTTGCATCATCTGGTGGCCTGTGTCGTGAACCGCAGCCGCAGTGTGATATACCGAGCGAATAATGGAAAAGTGATCTGCCAGCATTGCGGTTTTGGGGAAGATTTCAGTGATTTGCATACCCGGAACCTTGGTGCGGGTTGGTTTGAATGGCCCGCGGATTTCCTCGGGAGCATTGGGTTTCGGGTCGAATGTGTCAATGTGGCTGGGGCCACCCACCAAAAACAAAAAGATGCAATTGTGATCCCCATCTGCCGGGGCTGCCACTGCGGACATTTGGGGGCTTAGGGTCAAACCCAATGCACTGAGGCTCCCTACATGGAGGAAATCACGGCGCTTGAGTCCATCACAAAAGGTTGCGGGACGGTTGGCATCTATGCGGAGCAAGGGGATTCTCCGGGAAATCAAATGAGTATTTGCGGAGTTGGGGCAATGTGTCACAGCACTCCAGACACTTTATCATATCATCCTTGGTCCCCAAACCATATCAAAACCTAATGAGCCGGAGTTTCATCCTTTCGTGGGTGTTCCGGTAGAAGGGGCTGACACCCCGGCATCAACCCTGGCTGGACCCGTTAAGATCCATGGACAAGTCAGATCCCAAGGCGTTTTACACCCAAAGGCGCGAAGAATTGTATCAGGGCGAGGAGGTCCTCAAAGCCTGGGAAGGGCGCCTTGGTCTTGCCCGGTTTGTCGTATTTTGCGTCGGCTGTTTTTTCGGCTGGTCCACATTTGCCAACCATACCCTCTCGGGTTGGTGGCTTGCTGTTTCCATAGGGTTGTTCCTTTGCCTACTGCTCGTTCACGAGCGGATCAATCGCCGGTGGTTTCGCCAAAGGATGGCAAGGCATTCGATCGAAATGGGGATTGAGCGACTGGCGGATCGTTGGATGGGCCGGGGAAATGCGGGCCAGCGCTTTCAGCGTGAAGATCACCCCTATGCGGCAGATTTGGATATTTTTGGCAGCCATTCCCTTTTTGAGCGGGTTTGCTTGTGTCAGACCCGAGTCGGTGAAGACAAATTGGCGGGTTGGTTGATCCAGGCCGGGACCCCGGAGGCTATCAAGCAGCGCCAAAAGGCCCTGATCGAACTTGCACCTATGGGTGACCTCCGTGAGCGTATGTATGCCTATTCGAAGGACGCGGCGCCGGTCGACCTCGAACCGCTCGAAAATTGGGGGGCGATGCCTATCAGCCGTGTTCCGCTGGGAATCCGGGTCGTTGCGGTGTTGCTTTCGTTCGTTACTTTTTACGGTTTTTTTGAATGGGTTTCCGGGCGCTGGGACCTTTGGGTTTGGGCCTCGAGCCTTTTGGCGACATTGGTTCTCAATCTGGTGTTTCGAGGGGTTACGCGGCCTGTTTTGGAAATTGTTGAAAAGCAGGCTGCGGACCTTTCCCGTTTGGGTGGAATGTTAAGGCTGATCGAAAAGAAGGATTTCCAATCCCAAATTCTGAGGGATGCCAGGGACCGCCTTCACGCCCGTAAGGAAGCTCCCTCCAGGGCAATTGGGCGTTTGTGGGTCTACGCAGACCTTCTGTCTTCCCGGAAAAATGCGCTTTTTGCACCGCTATCCATTGCCATGTCCTGGGAACTCCACATCACTCACTTGGTGGAATCCTGGCGGGCCAAACATGGTCAATACCTTGGGGAATGGTTTGCCACCCTGGGTGAATTTGATGCTCTGATCAGTTTGGCGGCTTATGCATTTGAAAATCCGGATCACACTTTCGCCGAGGTGGTTGAAAGCGATGTTCCGTTCATTCGGGCCGATGCTGCGGGCCATCCGCTGATTTCCTCCAACCGCTGTGTGCGCAACGACATTCGTTTGGGTGGAAAGGATCCACGCCTGTTGGTGATCAGCGGGTCCAACATGTCTGGTAAAAGCACCTATTTGCGGACCGTTGGGATTACGGCGGTCATGGCGCTTGCCGGATTGCCGGTTCGTGCCCGGCAGGTAAGTCTTTCGCCTTTGCAGGTTGGGGCCAGCATGCGCATCACAGACTCCCTATCGGCGGGCCGCTCACGATTTCAGGCAGAAATCGAAAGAGTTCGGTTGTTGGTGCGACTTTGTGACAAGAAGCCACCTTTGCTGTTTTTGCTTGATGAGATATTTAGCGGAACAAACTCCCATGACCGTTTGGAGGGGGCCAGGGGTGTGGTTGGGGGACTAATGCGCCAGGAGGCGATTGGCATGGTTACCACGCACGATCTTGCCCTTACCCGAATTGCGGAAGAAATTGGGGTACCCGCGGATAATGTCCATTTTTCCGATCGATGGGAAGAGCAGGAGCTTCATTTCGACTACAAGATGCGTCCAGGGGTAACAAGGCACAGCAATGCCCTTGCGCTAATGCGGGCGGTGGGGCTGGAAGTCTAGAAGTCCCAGAGGGGTTATCCGCCGATAAGACCCGGTTAAGATTCGTTTTTTTTGATTGGAAACCCGGGCGTCTAGGGCTTTTCGCCCTGGGTTGGCTTGGGCATGGGCAAACCCGGCAGGGGAGTTGGATCAGCAACTTTTCGATATCCCAGGGCCCGCAAAACCTCGAGAACTTCGCACCAGGTAGGAAACGGTCGCCTGTTAATCCGTTTATAAAGGTCAATGGCCCTTAGGAATTCGGACTCTTCCTCGTCGTATTCCTTTTCGAATGTGACTGGGTCGATCATCCGCCTTTTTTCCTCTGGGATGCGACGGTCCAGACCGCTGCGCCTTTCAAAGGCGACCGGGATATTTTCCTTGCGACGATCCTCGGTGGATCGTCGATTGGAGTCATCGATAGGGGAAGGATTCGATTCCACGCTCATTGGGGTATTTTCAGATTCCGGTAGAAGTCCGCCAGTCCAAGTGGAAAAAGTAACTTAAATCGTGTTGGGATAGCAATCAGGATGGGCGATTTGCCAAATATTCCCGAAGGGATTCCTGCCAGGGGCGCAGTTTTGGGAATAGCGGGTCGGTTGAATGAATAGATCCCATGACACTATAGGCGGGTCTTTTTGCCGCAGCAGGCCAGTCGGCGGTGGAAATAGGGGTGACTTCAACACTCAGGCCTGCTTGGGCAACGATTTCCGAGGCGAATTCGTGCCAGGAACAGGCGCCCTGATCGGTAAGGTGGTAAAGACCAGCCGGAAAGTGACGAAGCAGTGCAATGGTGGCCTCTACCAGGCTTGTGACAGATGTTGGCGTGCATACCTGATCGGCGACAACCCTCAGGGCTCGGCCATTGGCCACGGCCCTTAAAATGGCTTCGACAAAGTTGCCGCCCTTGCCCCCAGGGCCGGGGATACCAAAGAGCCCACAGGTGCGAATCACATAAGTTTTTTCCCAGGAAGCCCTGGCAAGGAATTCCCCAGAGGTTTTGCTGGCGCCGTAAAGGCTATGGGGGGAAGGTAAATCGTTTTCCGTCCAGGGAATAGGTTTTCCGTTTTGATCCGTTTTTGGCAACGCACAAAATACATGGTCGGTGCTGTAGGTGACAAAAGTCGCATTTATCTTTTTGCAGATTTGGGCCAGATTCATCACACCAATGGTGTTTGCGGCGGTGCAGGCAGTGGTTTCGGTTTCCGCTTTGTCGACCAAGTTGTATGCGCCACAATTGATCACAAGATCGGGGGCCAATTGTTCGAGGCGCTCGGCGAGTGCCTCGGGCTTGGTAAGGTCCGCTTCGGAGCGACCAAGGGGGATCAGGTTGGAGAATTTCAACGACTGAAATTGGCGGCCCAATTGGCCTTGGGCACCCAGAATGGCGATTTTTGGGGATGTGACTTCTGGAGAGTTGAAAAGGGAGATTGATGCTGACATCGTTCACCATGGCCCATTAGGATAGAGGCCGCCATTATGTTCAAAACCGCGCTGTAAACCTAGGTCGAACCATGGGAATTTTTCGGAATGGATTGGCGCCGTTTGCCTTTCTGCTTTTGGCTGCTTTGGTTTCCCAAAAATTAAGTGCTCAGGGGCCTGGCCAAGGATTACCTCGGGAAATCGTTTATCGACCTCAGCAACTGGCTCAAGGGAGGATCGATCTGGTTGGTGGCATTCCGTTGCTTCAGGTCCGAGGGACTCCACAGGAAATGGGCGAAGCGGCTGGGATTTTGGGTCTAAGGCAAGCAACCGGGATTCTTGAATACCCCCGCAACCTTGCCCGTGCTTTTGGCGCGGAATTGCTTTTTCCCATCTTGCTCAAAACGGGCGAAGGTATGGTGAAAAACTTCCCCCCGGCGTACCAGGAAGAACTCCGGGCCATTCACAAGTCGTCGGGCGCACCCTGGGAAACCTTGGTGGCCGGGAACACCATGTTCGACCTCAAGAAGTTTGTTTTGTGTTCGGGGATGGCTTTTGAGCCAGGACGAACATCGTTTGCCAAAGGGACGGTATTGGCACGGAATCTCGATTATCCTCCCGTGGGACAGATCCACAAATATAGCCTTGTCACCATTTACCGGCCCGAAGGGAAGAGACCCTTTGTTTCCGTCGGCTTTCCCGGACTGGTGGGCGTCCTATCCGGAATGAATGATGCGGGACTTGCCCTTGCAATTCATGAGGTGATTGACATCAAAAAAGGGCAAAAGCGCTTTGATGCCGAGGGGATCCCGTATGCCCTAACCTACCGTATGGTTCTGGAGGAATGTTCCACCATCGATGACGCGGTTAAGCTTCTTGGGCGATTAAATAGAACCTGCACCACCAACCTGCTTATTGCGGACAAGAAGCAGGTGGCCGTTCTGGAAATTTCTCCGGACAAAATCCTAGTAAGGCCTGCGGTGCAGGGAACCGTTTGCTGTGCCAATCACTTTTGCCTTGCGGAGCATAAACCGGATGAGCCTTTGAATCCTTTTGATTCATTTGAGCGGCAGGAGTTTCTTGAGGGGTGCCAGAGGCAGGGGCCGTTTTCCGTTGAGCAGATCCGGCAGAGTCTTGATACAGTCAAACTTGGTCGGCAAACGCTTCAGACCATGGTTTTTGACACCGAGGCCTTGGGTCTTTGGGTTTCCTTCTCGGGACCGCCTTCCAGTGCTGGTCCCCTGATCCGGCTGGATTTGGCAAACGCTTTGAAGCGCTAAGTTATTTCGACTTAACAGATTTCATTTGTTTTGCCTGTATCCTCCGGGCAGTTTGAGCCGGGGGGACAAGAACTCATCAGAGTTTCAGCCGTTCGGTCGCTCTGTCGCTGGCTTCCTTGAACCAAGATGCATTTTCGGGGCGAATGGCGTTCATGCCAAATGTGGAAACAACCTCCTTGATTCTCTCCTTGCCTTCGTTGGAAGTCAGGAGGTGGGGAAGGCAGGACTGGATCACTTCAAGGGTTATGTTCACACAGACCGATGCGCCCGGTGATGCCCCCAGCAGTGCCGAAATATTCTTTTCCTTGTTTGTGATGACCTCCGTGCCGTAGTGCACGATTCCCGATTTGCCGTCGGTCTCCTTGATAGCCTGAACACGGATCCCGGCGTCAATCAATCGCCAGTCGGAAGCCTTCGCACCCGGGTAAAACACATGGAGGGTGCTGATCCTGTTGGCCATGCTTTGCAGGCCTTGCTCGACAAGGTAGCGGACCAAACCAAGGTTCTTGATCCCGACATTGAGCAGGGTAAAGAGATTATTTGGCCGGACAGAGAACGGTAGGTCGGTGAAACTTCCGGTCTTGTGGAGGAATTTGGTGGTCCATGAGGCGAAGGGGCCAAACAGGAGTGTTTTTTTGCCGTCAAGGATACGGGTGTCAAGATGGGGGACGGCCATGGTCGGGGCCGTCGCAAGTGCCTGGCCATAGACCTTGGCCTGGTGTTGCTTGACGATTTCGGGATTATCGCAGATAAGCCACTGGCCACCGATGGGAAAGCCGCCGATTCCTTTGCTCTCGGGGATTCCCGATTTTTGAAGAAGGGGAAGGCTGCCTCCGCCCGCGCCGATGAAAACAAACTTGGCTTCGTTGGTGTGATATTTGCCTGTATCAAGATCTTTTATAGTTACTTTCCAACCGATATCCGACCGTTCCAGGTCGGTTACCCTGTGGCGTGTGGCAATTCCGCACCCTTCCTGTTGGCCAAGCCATCCCAACAATTTGCGGGATACCTCGCCGAAATTCACATCGGTTCCATTGTCCATTTTGGTCGCGGCGATTGGAATATTATCACGCCCATCCAGAAGCAGGGGCGCCCAGGATCGAATCGTATCACGATCGGTGGTGTAGACCATCTCCTTGAAGAAATGGTGATCGGACATCCCTTTGTGGCGCGATTTGAGGAAATCGACCTGTTGCTGTCCGTGGACAAAGCTGATGTGAGGGACTGGGTTAATGAATTCCTTGGGATCCTTGATCATTCCTTTCGAGACGGCATAGCCCCAAAATTGGCGAGACTGCTCGAACTCTTCGTAGATTTCGATCGCTTTGGTGACATTGACGCTGCCATCGGGATTGCGATGAGGCGTGTAGCTCAATTCACAGATGCCAGCGTGGCCTGTTCCGGCGTTGTTCCAGCCGTCCGAGCTTTCGCGGGCAAGTTCGGCGGTCGATTCGTAGACTTGGATTGTCGCCTTGGGATCGAGGCTTTTGATCAGTGCCCCCAGGTGTGAGGACATAACCCCGCTACCGATCAGGATTACATCGGGCTTTTCAATGTGTTTGCCTGAGCTCATGGATCCAACTCTCTCGTGTGCCAAATCGTCGCTAAATGGGGATCGTTTTTCCCCAAGGGTTACTGTGGAGAACCCCACTATTCTCTAAATATATCCTAGGGGTTAAGGGCCCAACCTCCGATAGTCACAATGGGTTGGCGGTTAACCCACCCCGAATTGGTAAAAGTCATTGCCTGGAAGACCTTTGCCCCCGATTTTCTGCTCGGCTTGCTGACAGGAAACCGGGTTGTAGGTAAAGGGGTAGGCTTTTCCGTTTTCGTTTTCGTGAACCACCATTACTTTTTCAGGGAGGCCAAAGCTTGCAGGGCCCTTTCGCGGGCTTTTGCATGGTCTACCACAGGTTTGGGATAAGTGGTTCCCAATTCGATTCCCCCTGCCCGCAAAAGCAGGGGAGGTGCCTCCCAGGGTTTGTGCAAATACTCGATTGGAAGTTGTGCCAATTCCGGGATCCATCGCCGGACATAATCTCCTGAGGGGTCGAACTTTTCGCCTTGAGTTATTGGATTAAAAATCCGGAAGTAAGGCGATGCATCGGCACCGCAGCCCCCGGTCCATTGCCACCCCAGAGTGTTACTGGCAAGGTCAGCATCGACCAAAGTGTCCCAGAACCATTTCGCGCCTTCCTGCCAAGGCAAAAGCAGGTGCTTTACCAGGAACGAACCAACGATCATTCTGACCCGGTTGTGCATCCAACCGGTGTGCCAAAGTTGACGCATTCCTGCATCCACCATGGGGTATCCTGTAAGTCCTTTTTTCCATGCATGGAGGGTGTTGGCATCCGAAATCCACGGAAAGCGCGAGTAATCAGCCCGAAGCGGCTCGAGGGGGGTATTTGGAAAATGGTAAAGCAGGTGGTATCCGAATTCGCGCCAAACCACTTCCTTGGCAAAAATGCCAATTCCACCAACCATTACGGATCCGCTTTGTATTTCGAAGTGGTCAAGTACATGCTTCCAAATTTGCACCGGGCTAATTTCGCCAAAGTGCAGGTGCGGGGAAAGTCTGCTGGTACCATCCTCGCCTGTTTGATCCCTCAATTGCCCATACTTCGGCGCCAGGCTTATCCATTCATTGAGGCGGTTCATTGCCCCATCTTCACCGGGTTCCCAAAAATCGCGCATTCCCGCCGCCCAGTCGATTTTGGGGAGGAGGTTGAGTTTTTCCAATGTGGTGGTGCTATTGGGAACCGGTCCGCAATGGATTTTCCTGGGTTTGGGGAGGGTGGCCCTGGGAATGAGTCTTTCGTAACAGGCCCTCCAAAAAGGTGTATAAACCTGAAAGGGGCGACCTTGCTTGTTTGCCACTTCATGCGGTTCCAAAAGGAGTGACGCATTGAAACTCTGAACCGTGATACCCTTTTGAATTAGATCATTTTTGATTTTGGTATCGCGTGCGATAATCGCTGGTTCGTACCGGCGATTCCAATAAACCGCTCCGGCATTTGTTTCGGAGATAATTTTGGGAAGGATATCCAGGGCTGAACCTGAAAAAAGATCGAGCCTTGCTCCCAAAGCCTCCAGCGAGACCGAAAGGGATTTGAGGCTATGGTGTAGCCACCACTTGGTTGCGCCTCCCGGGGGCCAATCGCTTTCATCCTTGGGGCTGTTAATATAAACACAAAGGACCTTTGCCCCCGAGGCCAAGGCGGCATCAAGGGCGGGATTATCGGCGAGGCGGAGGTCTTGGCGAAACCAGACAATTGCGGTTTTTTGCATTGAGGGGGAAATCCTTTTGGCCTCGATTTAGGCCCGACCCTTAAGTTCTGCCAAACCACCATCGACCCCCAAAACTTGCCCCGTGATCCAGGAATTTTGTGGGTTGAGGAAAAACTCGGCAGCAGAGGCAATATCTGAAGGTGCGCCAATTCTGCCCAAAGGGTGCATGGCTAGCGAAGCCTTGAGCGAGGCTTCATTAGAAGATATGCGGGAACTTAGCGGGGTTTCCACCAATCCCGGGGCGACCGCATTGAAGCGAATGTTTCGGCCCGCATAAGTTGCCGAGGCGCTTCGAACCAAGGCCTCGATAGCCCCTTTGGCCGCGGCGATTGCCTCGTGATTGGGAAGGCCAACACGGGCTGCGGCACTGGAAAATAGTACCACCGACCCCCCATGCACTCCCATGTGTTTACCCGCTGCCCTGACAACCCCGAAGGCGGAACCAAGGTTGGCAGAGATTGTGGCCTGATAATCTTCAAAGGTTGTGAGGTGGGCCGATTTAAGAAGGATGGAACCCACACAATTGGCTATCCCATCTACCCTTCCGTGGGAATTGGTTGCCTCCTCCATCATTTTTTCGACCTGCTCAAAGTTGGTAGCATCGCCAATAATTGTCTGGCCATCCAACTCGTGGGCAAGTAAATCCAATTTTTCCCTTGTTCGCCCGAAAAGGATGAGGCGGGCATCCAGAGATGCTTTGAGCCTTCGACAAAGACACGAACCAATTCCGCCTGCGGCACACAAAACAACAATCACGGGTCTCAGATCCAGTTCTGGAAAAGTCATGTTTTTGGAACCTGTCTGTTGTTTGTTTGGGTCTGGGTGGTGGGAACCAGCTTTGGATTTTTGCCGGTAACAATCCTCTGCCGCCTGGGATTAGCTCATCAACAGCCCCTTCCACACCTCCATTATTAGTTACGGTATGGTCGCTTCGTCGCTCCCTTTTGGATTCCGGTGTTTGGGTTTTGGAGATCCCGACTGTTTTGGGCTGCCGCCAACTTGGATTGGTTTGGAGCCTGACGGTTATAGGGCCCTAAGCCATCATCAGGGTGGTCGGAACATTGGCGACGATTACGGAAAGGGCGCAAATTGCATAAAAATAAGGTTGAGGCCAATCATGAGCACGATATCTTCCAGCGAAATTTCCAAGCATGGCTTTGTCCGGGTTGTGGCGGCCTGTCCCAAGGTTTCCCTGGCGGACCCGGATACAAACGCAAATCGCATTCTCCAGCTGGCCGGTTCAGCATATGAAAAGGATGCCGATGTCGTCCTTTTTGGGGAGCTTGGCTTAACCGGTTACACATGCGGGGATCTTTTCCTGCAACCCCAACTGCAAAAAGCCGCTTTGCAAGGATTGGAGCGGGTAGTTCTGGGTTCGGTCGGGTTGCCAGGGCTGGTATTGGTGGTTGGATTGCCGTTGGTTCTAGGCGACAAACTTTACAATGTCGCCGCCGTGGTGATTGAGGGGAAGGTGTTGGGTTTCGTCCCCAAAACCTATCTCCCCAACTATTCCGAGTTTTACGAGCAGCGTCACTTTTCCCCTGGTCTGGGGATAAAAGGTGAGGAAATTCCGTCGGGGCCTTTTCAGGGGACCCCTTTTGGAACTGACCTGTTATTTCGGTTTGGGGCCCGATCAGAAGGGGCCTTCCAATGGGGAATTGGAATTGAAATTTGTGAAGACCTTTGGGTTCCCCAGCCTCCCAGTGGTTTTTTGGCCACCCAGGGTGCCCACCTGATTCTAAATTTGAGTGCAAGCAACGCGGTAATCGGCAAAGCACCCTTTCGACGAAATTTGGCATTATCCCAATCCGCCCGTTGTTTGGCGGCATATGTTTATGCCTCGGTTGGCCCCGGCGAATCGACCACGGATCTCGTTTTTGATGGGGATCTGATGATTTTTGAGAACGGATCCCTTTTGGCTCAAGGGAATCGTTTTCATCCAGAGTCCCAGTCGATCGTCGCGGATGTGGATATCGGTCGCCTTCAGGCAGAACGCCTTCGGGTAAAGACATTTGGGGAAGGAGCCAATTCCCAAATGGCGATTCGTGTGTGCTCACAGGATTCGATTGGTTCCCCCCGGCGTGATCCCGTCAATCTGCACAAAAAAGGCTTTTACCGCAAAGTGGATGCCCATCCATTCGTTCCCGCGGATGCCCCAACTTTGGCAGAGCGTTGTCATGAGATCTTTCAAACACAGGTTGCTGGCCTGGCCAGCAGGGTCGAAAAACTCGGGCTTTCGAGGGTGTCGATTGGGGTTTCCGGTGGCCTGGATTCCACTCTTGCCCTTTTGGTTTGCGCGAAGGTCGCGGACCGTCTGGGGCTTTCGAGAAGCTGGATCGACGGGGTGACGATGCCGGGTTTTGGAACCACTGACAGAACCCTTAATAATGCCCTATCGCTTCTCAATCTTTTGGGGGCGACCTCAACACGGTTGGATATTCGCCAGGCCTGCTTGGACCAGTTGAAGCTGTTGAATTGCAAGCCTTTTGGGATCGATGCCAACGATTATGATTTGTCGGGGTTTGTCAAAGCCTTACAGGCCCAACATGGAAAAGGGGACCTGACTTTTGAAAATGTCCAGGCCCGGACCCGGACGATGCTGCTAATGAATCGGGGTTTTGTGGTCGGCACTGGGGACATGTCGGAACTTGCATTGGGATGGTGCACATTCAATGCAGACCACATGAGCATGTACAACCCCAATAGCAGTATCCCCAAAACTCTTGTTAAATTCCTGGTAGGGTATGCGGCCCGAAACGAATTCGATGGGGCAACCCGTGAAATCCTTTTGGATATTGTTGACACGCCTATCTCGCCTGAATTGCTACCACTCGGTCGGGATGGGAATCAGATCCAGGAAACCGAAAAGGCTGTTGGGCCTTATGAGCTTCACGACTTTTTCCTCTACCACTTCCTCCGATATGGTGCATCTGCCAAGAAAATCGTGTTTTTGGCTGAAAGGGCAAAATTTGACAGCCCATGGACCGTCGAGGAGATTCGGCATTGGCTTTTCGTGTTTTTGAAAAGGTTTGCCTCCCAGCAATATAAACGGTCCACCTTGCCGGATGGTCCAAAGGTTGGAACCATTAGCCTGTCGCCCCGCGGCGATTGGCGTATGCCCTCGGACATTTCATTCCTTTCATGGTTTTGAAAAATCAAATTAATAATTTTATGAGAACGCTGCTTAAGACTCCCCATCCCTTATAACCGTTAGATCTTTCCAAAATTATTAAAAAAATAGCCAGAATTTATTCAGGAATTTCTGGCGCGCTCCTTTATCATCGTTGCGAGACCGGTGGATTTTCTGCCCGATGCCACCATGTTGTCCAACAGATTCATTTTGCAAATCAGGGTGGTGTCCCTTTGAGCAGGGGAAAGAAAAGCTTTTTTGCACCTAAGTTGGAGTGCCTGGAATCCCGGGCGCTTCCCGCATCAATGGATTTCGCATCCGGAATCCTTGTCACTCTTCCCCCAGCGCTTCGTCCCGGATATTGGTCAAACCCTGTGGTGGGTAGCGAGCTCCTTAAGACATGGGATCTTGTTCCCGGTTTGGGGCTCTGGTCAGTTCCCCAGGGGATTTCGGTGGATTCTGCAGTTGCCAAAATCTCCCTCGACAAGTCCGTTGTGAGGGTGGAACAGAATCGTTTGATGGATTCCAAGTCAATCTTCAATGACCCATCCTATTCGGAGCAGTGGGGCCTTTCGAATTTTGGCCTGGATGGAAGCCTTCCTGGTGCGGATATTCATGCCCAACCCGCATTGACCCGTTTTCAGGGAACAGGCGGGACTTTGGTGGCAGTTATTGATACCGGGGTGGATTACAATCACCCTGAGCTGAGTTCACGCATGTGGGTTAATCCCGGCGAAATCCCTGGAAACGGTATTGATGATGACAAGGACGGATTTGTTGACGACATTTATGGGGCAAATTTTGTAAATGGGACCGGCAATCCCATGGATGATAACGGTCACGGCACTCATGTTGCCGGTATCATTGCGGCCACCGCCAATAATGGACTTGGTATCGTTGGGGTAAATCCTAATTCCCGAATCATGGCGCTCAAGTTTTTGGATTCCCATGGGTTTGGGGATCTGACTGGGGCAATTTCCGCATTGGATTACGCGGTTTCCAAAGGCGCATTGCTTTCGAACAATTCCTGGGGTGGGGCGGGTTTTAGCCCCACACTTTCCGATGCAATAAACCGGGCGCGACTGAAGGGGCACATTGTCGTAGCTGCGGCCGGGAACGATTCCCTAAATCTTGATAATAATGCCGCATACCCTGCAAGTTTCAGTCAGGACAATATTGTTGTCGTTGCAAGCACATCGGCCCAGGACCAGATTTCCTGGTTTAGTAATTATGGGGCAGTGGGGGTAGATATAGGCGCCCCTGGTGAAAACATTCTGAGTACGCTTCCGGGTGGCAAATTCGGAACCCTAAGCGGCACATCGATGGCGACACCCTTTGTCACCGGGGCTCTAAGCCTGCTTTGGGATAAGCGTCCGGATCTTGGCTATCGTGAACTGGTCACTACTCTTTTGGGTCAAACCGACCTTCTTGCATCTTTAACAGGAAAATCCTCATCGGGAGGGCGCCTCAATCTGGACAAGGCCCTTGCTGCTGTTGAGGCAAAGGGCGTTGATACGGTCCTTCCCTATGTGATTTCGGGCGATTTTTCCGGAGATACCTCGGCTCAAATCAGTCGGCTGCGATTGGAATTTTCCGAGCCAATCAATTCTTCCACCCTGACGGGGAATGTTGTACTCACGAATCCCTCTGGTATTGTGATACCTGTGATATGGTCTGCAGTGGCAGGCCAATCCTCAAAGGTTTATTCTGGTACCATTCCAAGTCAAAAAGCTCTTGGGACCTATACCCTTTTGGTTAAGCCGAGTGTTCGCGACCTAAAGGGCAACGCGCTGGACCAAAACCGCAATGCAAAAGGTGGTGAGCCTGCCGACCTTTACCGTGTTACCACCACATTGGCCGCTTCACCAAACTGGTCCAATCCCGCCAAAGTTGCAATTCGGGATCTCCGAACAGTTACTTCGGTGATTGCGGTTCCCGCGGGTGTGACCGCGCAGAGGATTCAGGCCGGATTAAATATTAATCATTGCGATTTGTCTGATTTGTATATCACCCTGAAGTCACCAGCCGGGCGTGTTTTTGTGTTGATTAACAGGAATGCCAAGGGGCAAAATTTCCGCGATCTCATTCTTGAGGATTCTGCGACAACCGCATTTGTCGACGGCGTGGCACCTTATGCGGGGACATATCGGCCTTCTCAGGCATTGGGCAGCCTTGGAGGCGCCTCGGCTCAGGGGAACTGGACGCTTTCCATAACGGATAGGGCACTTGTGGACCAAGGGACTCTGAATAGCTGGTCCCTTCGTTTTGTTTCGGAAAGTGCGACCGGACAGAAATTGCAGGTTCGCGGATCCAGTTTCATCGCAAGCTCAGGGGTTTCCGCGAGCATGATGGGTGGAAGTGGAAGTTTGCTTTTGTCTTTGGGGCAGGAATTCAAAACTGCAAAACAAGAAACCCTCGAGGACTTTCAGGTCCACGAGGGTGTTTTCAATGATCGGCGAAGTTCGCCGGTTTCAATCACAGAGCAAGAATTATCGCCCCATCATTCCTCGGATTTTCATGCCGGGGCGAATTGCTCCGTCAATGATCTCGCCTTCGGTGATAACTTCACCTTCGGCCCCTGGGATGGTGAATTGGGAGTTGCCACAGGTATTGCAACCGGTGGTTCCGCATCCGCCGGTGTAACCGAAGAGTCCAAACCGGCTGAACCGACGAGCCGAAGGTTCGGGGTTGGGCCACTGGACGGGAACGCCGCTGTAGCAAAGCGGGGTGAACGCGTTGTATTGGCGCAGAACAAGATCAGACTTGCTGGGGTGGATCACATTTTGGGGAATCAGGCCAAAGGTCCATTCCGCCTTGGCAGTGAACGCCCCGAGAATTAAAGCTACGGCTGACAGCGCAATCCTTGACTTTGTCATTTTAAGAATCCCCATGGTGCAGGCCGTGCCCCCATCCTCGGGGTATGCGGCCACTCCTGAGAGTCTTGCACAAAAAAGCTTTCCATGCGGGCCCTTTTAGCAATACGCAAACAAAAAACTTCGCGGCCTCTGGTATAACCCGCAAAGGTTTACAACAACGAAAAAATGGAGATTCGCACTTTTGCCTAGAAGGGCAGTGCATCCAAATCCAACGGAGAACAACGACCCAGCCGAAGGTGTTCCACTGCCACGGCCGCCATGGCCGCGTTGTCCGTACACCATTCTGGCGGAGCAAGGATTAGCTCCACACCGAGATTGGCAGTCATTTCTCCAAGCTTGTTTCGCAAAAGATTGTTCACGGCAACCCCGCCACCAACTGCAAGTCTCTTGTGCCCGGTTGCTTTCAGGGCATATTTGCATTTTTTCACAAGAGTTTTTACGACAGTATGCAAAAAGCTTGCCGCCAGATCCCCCTTTTGCGACTCGCTTAGGGGGTGGTCCAGTTTGCGAATTGTGTAAAGTAAAGCAGTTTTCAGACCGCTAAAACTGAAATCGAGATTCCCTTCCTGGGGCATCCCCATCGGAAAATCATATGCGTTGGGATTTCCCGTTTGGGCGATTCGGTCGAGCGCGGGTCCACCCGGAAAACCAAGGCCCATCATTGCCGCAGCTTTGTCCAAAGCTTCGCCTGCGGCGTCGTCGCGAGTTTGGCCAATGCGTTTGGATTCTGTGGCGCTGGGGCAATCAAGAATAAGGGTATGTCCACCGCTTACAATCAGGGCAAGGCAAGGGAATATGGATTTCGAGGCACCCAATTGGCAGGCGTAAACATGGCCCTCAATGTGGTCGACTCCAACGAGCGGGACTCCCAAAGCCAGGCT
>CAMBMH010000058.1 GCA_945868575.1 Singulisphaera sp. GP187
AAAGGCGAAGCTTTTCGGACGCCCAATCTTGAAAAATTGGCCGCGCAGGGGATGCGTTTTAGCGCCGCATATGCTCCATCGCCTGTCTGTTCCCCCACAAGGATCAGCTTGCAAACAGGAAAGAGTCCAGCCCAATTGCATTGGACCAAAGCCGCTCCGGCGGTGGATGGCCAAAAGTTGATCGAACCCCGTTTAATCAAGCAGTTGTCCACATCGGAAGTCACCATCGCCGAGCTGCTACGCAGCTCGGGGTATGCCACAGCACACTATGGCAAATGGCATATTGGTGGCGGCGGACCGGCACAACATGGCTATGACGAAAGTGATGGCGACACGGGAAACGAACATGCCTACCAATTCAAGGATCCCAATCCTGTTGATATTTTTGGTATGGCAAGTCGGGCCGCTTTATTTATGGAAAAAAATAAAAAAGCAGGAAAACCATTTTTTATCCAGATGTCCTGGAATGCGCTTCATGCATCGGAAAATGCGCTCAAAGCAACGCTTGCCAAATACGAGAAGTTGGGAAGTGGGAAAAATATGACCCGAGCGGCAATTACAGAGGACCTGGATACAGGCGTGGGAAAAGTCCTCAATGCGATAGACGAGCTTGGCCTTGGGGAAAACACCTATGTCATTTATATGGCGGACAATGGCATGGGCGCGGGAGGCCGCGGACCGCTTTCCGGCGGCAAAGGCGATGTTTATGAGGCAGGAATCCGGGTGCCGCTAATTGTTCGTGGTCCAGGCGTGAAACCCAATTCCTGGTGTCATACCCGTGTTGTTGGTTATGATTGGTTTCCCACCTATTGCGAATGGGCAGGTATCAGCAAGTCAAACTTGCCCAAGGTTATTGAAGGTGGCAGCATTGCCAATCTACTTTTGAATGATGGACAAGGAAAAGTAACAAGATCAAGAGAAGGGCTCTTTTTTCATTTCCCCCATTACCAGAGTGGGGAAACACCCCATTCGGCGGTCATTTTCGGGGACATGAAACTGATCAAGCACTATGAGGACAATCGGCTATCTCTTTACGACTTATCCAAAGATATGCGGGAAAGAAACGATTTGTCCAAAAACATTCCAAACGAAACGATGCAACTGCACAAGCATCTAACCGATTACCTATCGTCTGTAAATGCACAATTACCAACTATCAATTCCCGTTTTGATCCCAACGCACCCAATTCCAACACCAAGCAGGGTGGAGATAAAAAAGGTCAGGGAAAAATGGGTGGTGGCCAAAAGAATACCAAACAAGGAAAAATGAGTTAGGCAGGAGCGTGGAAAATGGTCCGGTATTTTCAATTTATCCGGTTCCTGACTATGCCGGGAATCATTCTGTGCTTTTGCATAATGGGTTCCCTGGCAAGTGTTACGGCACAAAACAAGGGAAATGATGCGGCAAAAAAAACAAAAGGGGCGCAGGGAAAAAATGGTGGCAATAATGCCAACAAGGAAAAAGGAAAAGGGATCGACAAAGGCGGACCACAGCATGTATTTTCAGGACCCGCGCCCATACACCCGTTCGATGTGATCCTTGGGCGGCCAACCAATAAATCGGTTACATTTAGTATACTTTGTTACCAGGACAATGATGGGTATCTGACTTATGGAGTGGAATCGGGAAATCAAAAAGAAAAAACAGAAGTACGATCCTTCAAGGCAAATAATCCTGTTGAAATCAATCTTTCCGGGTTAAAACCTGATTCCCAATATTTTTATAAGCTTCATTTTCGCACAGGAACATCCGGCGCCTTTGAAAGTTCCGATGAACATTCGTTTCGGACACAGCGCAAACCCGGGGGCGAATTCCGTTTCACAATCCAGGCAGATTCCCACTTGGACCAAGGAACCCGTACGGCGGTTTATGAAAAGACTCTTGCCAATGTGTTAGGGGACAAACCGGATTTTCATGTGGATCTGGGTGATACCTTCATGACTGACAAGTATCCCGATTTCAAAGATTCATTGCCCCAATATATTGCCCAGCGATACTACTTTGGCCTGGTGGGCCATAGTGTTCCCCTGTTTTTGGTGCTTGGCAATCATGATGGGGAAAGGTTTGACCGGTTTGATGGAACACTCAATTGCATGCCCGTTTGGTCAGCAATAACCAGGAAAAAATATTACCCAAATCCCTATCCTGATGGGTTCTATTCGGGCAACACCCAGGAAGTAAAACATGTGGGAAAATTGGGAAATTACTTTGCCTGGGAATGGGGGGATGCTTTGTTCATTTCCCTTGATCCATTTTGGTACACCCCAAGGACCTCACGCAATCGCTCGGATGGAAATTGGACAAGGACTCTGGAAGAAGCCCAGTACCATTGGTTGGAAAAAACTTTGGCTTCGTCAAAAGCCAAATACAAATTTGTATTCATCCATCATCTTGTCGGTGGTTTGGATTCCTCCGCACGCGGAGGAAGTGAGGCCGCCAGCCTTTATGAGTGGGGGGGTAAAGGGAACGACGGGAAGGATGAATTCCGATCCAGGCGGCCGGGTTGGAACGCACCCATCCATCAATTATTGGTAAAGCACAAAGTTTCCGCCGTGTTTCATGGCCATGATCATTTCTATGCCAAGCAAGAGCTGGATAATGTTCAATATGTCATGGTGCCCCAGCCTGGCCAGGCAGGATTTGATCGTTTGCGAAATGTTGCGGAGTATGGCTATATTCGTGGAACATTTCTCCCTCCCTCAGGGCATATTCGTGTCACAGTTTCGCCAGAAAAATCCACAGTGGAATATGTTCGATCCTACCTGCCCCAGGTTGAAACTGCTAACCGGAAAAATGGTGAAATTGGCCATGCCTTCTCAATCCGTCCCTGATGTCAAACCTGCTCCTAATTGGAGAGAGAACTCAAATTAGGTAACATGTAATTAGTATTCCCGTAGCGGAGAATGCGGTTGGGCCGTTTAGCTCAAATCCGTTATTTTTTATTGCGATTGGGACCCTTTGCCGCCTAGAAGGCGTCTGCGGTTCCCCGGGATCTCCTCAAAGGGGCGAATCATGTTCGATATTCTCAAGCAGGCTGTTTACACCGGTATTGGGTTGGCCAGCCTGACGAAGGACAAAGCGGAACAACTTGCCCAGGAAGTTGCCCGCCGGGCCAAGTTGACCGAACAGGAATCCAACGAATTCCAATCGGACATTGTGGCTCGCGCGGAACAGGCAAGGCAGGACCTCCTTGAGGAGATTGATCAACGGATCAATCATGCCTTCATTCAGATCGGAATCCTCAAAGCAGGTGTAAAGAAGGAAACCGAAGCTGTGGGCAACGAAGTTCGGTCCTTCATCGATGCCCGAATTGACGAAGCTCTAAAGCGGTTCGGGGTTGCCCGATTGGAAGATATTCAAACACTTGGGATTCGGATCGATTCGATCGAGCGAAATATGGGCAAGAATTAGGATATCTTGTTCTCTATTGAGTAAGCACCGAACTGACAGGCGACCGTGAATCGTTAGTGTCCGGGATTGATCAATGGATTTGCGATAGTTTTTATCCTGACTTTGCGTCGGGTGTTAAACGGCTTAATTTGAGGTAAACCATGGATATTCTGGGTTTGGCCCGGCACAGGGATCAATTTAACAGAATAACCGAGATCGCCAAAGTGCTTGGTCATTATGGCTTGGCGGAATGGGTTCACAAAATCCCTTCCAGGGAGATTCGTAACTTACTTGCCAGTCCGGCCACCCAAACACTGGGCAAACGGTCCTGGGAAGAGCGGGTTCGCTTGGCTTTGACGGATCTGGGCACTACCTTTATCAAGTTGGGCCAGGCCCTCAGCACCCGTCCCGATCTGGTTGGGCCCGAATTGGCAATGGAATTGCGCAAGCTCCAATCGGAAACACCCGCTGATCCCCCTGAGGTTGTGGCAAGGATGATCCAGGCCGAGCTTGGTCATCCTCCCGAGGAACTCTTTGGTGCATTTGATCCGGTAGCTTTCGCCTCGGCTTCCATTGGACAGGTGCATCATGCCAAATTACTAAATGGCCAGGCGGTTGTTGTAAAAGTTCAGCACGAGGGGATCGAGAACAAGATACGCCCTGATTTGGATCTTTTGTTGGCCCTTGCGCAATTGTTGGAAAACTATATCCCCGCATCCAAGGCATATCAACCAACCATCACGGTTACCGATTTTCGGCGAACCCTTTTGCACGAATTGGATTTTGTCGCGGAAAAGCGCAATCTCCAGCAATTCTCCCACAACTTTGCCAAAGATCCGGCGGTTCACATCCCAGAGGCCTATGCAGACTTTTCGGCAAAGCGTGTTTTGACCATGGAATTGCTGGTTGGTATTCACGGATCCAAACAAAAGGAGCTTCACCAATCCGGGGCCGACCTAAATGAATTTGCTCATCGTGCAGCGCAAATGTATTTGGATATGATTTTCCGGGATGGTTTTTACCACGCTGATCCGCATCCTGGCAATTACATCATGCTTCCGGGTACTGTGGTGGGCGTACTCGATTTTGGGATGGTGGGCCGCATAGACGATTCCTTGCGCGAAAATCTGGAAGATATCCTGATCTCGATCTCCAATGGGGATGCAGATGGATTAAGCGAACTGTTATTACAAAGCGCCTCCCCACCTTCGGACATTAACGAAGCCGCATTTCGCGCGGATGTGGCGGATTATTTGGCGGAATTTGCTTATCAATCGGTCAAGGATATCGACCTTGGCGGGGCCCTGGAAGAACTGACCGCGATCATTCGTCGGCATCGATTGATATTACCCCAAGGGATGGCTCTGCTTCTCAAGACCCTAGTGATGCTCGAAGGCTCCGCCAGGGAACTGAGTCCCAAATTCAATCTGATGGAACTGGTGGTTCCCTACAAGTCGAAGATGATCCGGGACCGATTCAGGCCAAAGCGTTGGCTGGATAAATTTCGACGGGTGTATCGGGACATTGACCACCTGGTTTCAAAAGGGCCCAGGGATCTTGCCAAATTTCTGGATCAGCTCCGGGCGGGAAAAGTGGTCGTCCAGCTTGAACACCAGCACCTTCAGGCAGCCGTCAACCGATTGGTGATTGGGATTTTGACTGGAGCGCTATTTTTGGGATCATCCCAGCTTTGGAGCCAAAACATTCCCCCCCTGCTGCTCGGCGTTTCGGTGCCGGGGGCGATGGGTTGTATGTTGGCTTTGGCAATGGGTGGGCTTCTTTTGTGGGTCATCTCGCGTCAGAAGGAGTAATTGTCACGAAGTTTCCTCTAGGGGCATGGGGATTTGGGGGTAGAAACATGCCCAAAGTGCCTTGCTATCCCCTAAACTAATGTCATCCAGTTTTGGGCTTCCGGCCCAAACGGAAACACGGAAACCATGGATCGGGCCGAATGTGTTTGAGGTAGGCAAAGCCCTCCAGAAGGCTGTTGCATTCCCCGCCTGGTATTCCCGATTGGTGGTAATTCCACGAAATCAGGCCAGAGCGCTACTCAAGGAAAGTGATTATGCTTTCGATCACAGGATCGCTTGGTGAACAGCAGTGTGACCGAAGGGCGCGTCGGCAATTCCTGAAAATCGGCGGATTGGCAATGGGTGGCCTCTCTTTGCCTGGAATTCTACGCGCCAGCCAGGACAACCCAAAAGGTTCTCGGCATAAGGCCGTGATCATGATCTATCTTTCCGGTGGACCTTCCCACCAGGACATGTTTGATCTCAAAATGGATGCGCCTTCGGAAATCCGGGGATCGTTCAAACCGATCGCCACTAATGTTCCCGGGATCCAGATCTGCGAACACATGCCTTTGTTGTCAAAGATGATGGATAAATTTGCCATCATCAGGTCCCTTTATGGTTGCCCAGATCAGCATGCATCGGATCAGTGCATGAGTGGATTTCCGATTGGCCAGGGAGGAAGACAAAGTGGGCGCCCATCACTGGGCTCGGCCATTTCCAGGTTACAAGGAACGGTAGACCCCACGGTTCCGCCATTTATCGGCCTGACTATCAAGACCAAACACGACCCCTATAGCAATCCCGGTTATCCGGGATTTCTTGGCGCTGCCCATGCCCCCTTCCAGCCCAGCGGCGAGGGTATGGATAACATGAAACTCAAGAACATCTCGCTGGATCGTCTTCGGGATCGCAAAACGATCCTGACCAGCTTCGACAATTTTCGCCGGGAGGTCGATCTGGATGGGCGGATGGACTCGGCGGATATCAACACTCGAAAGGCGCTGGATGTACTCACCTCAAGCAAACTGGTGGAGGCGCTGGATCTTGGCCGGGAGCCCCACAAATTGCGGGAGCGCTATGGATGGGGAAGTCCTGATCCAGCGTTTGGCGAAGATGCTGGCCCGCACTGGATGGACCAATTTCTCCTGGCGAGGCGCCTTGTGGAGGCGGGGGCAAGGTGTGTGACCCTCTCCTTTGGGAGTTGGGATCGCCATGGCGGAAACTTTACACAGCTTCCGACCCAGTTGGCCCGCCTGGATCAGGGGATCACAGCACTGGTTGAGGACCTTCATGCGAAGGGGCTTGACAAGGATGTGAGCGTGATCGCTTGGGGCGAATTTGGACGCACCCCCCGGATCAACAAGGATGCCGGGCGTGATCACTGGCCCCAGGTTTCTTGCGCCCTTTTGGCGGGCGGGGGAATGCGTATGGGGCAAGTGATCGGCTCCACGAATCGTTTGGGAGAGGTTCCCCACGATCGGCCCGTTCATTTCCAGGAAGTGTTTTCCACTCTCTACCACCAGATGGGAATCGACACAAGAACCGCCACGATTCCCGATCACTCAGGGCGCCCCACCTACCTTGTGGACCACCAATCCCCTATTCGGGAATTGATCTGAGGTCGGTGTATACCGAAGACAAAGCCTGATCGCTCCTTGATCATCCCTTATAACTCCTTGGACGATCCTTTTTCATCCGATTCAAAAATCAAATAGAAGATCATCATTATGGATTGGAAAACCTGGTACGATTCCCTGATCAAACCCGATTGGACTCCTCCCCCGGGAACGATTGGGTTCATTTGGCAAATCCTTTACCCTATTATACTGATCAGTTTCGGGTTTGTGTTTTTCCGCACCTTGCAGGGGAAATTGCCCAGGATGGTGGCTCTCCCTTTTGCCATCAACCTGGCCTCCAACCTCATTTTCACGCCAATCCAGTTCGGGCTTCGAAACATGCCACTGGCTGCTCTGGACATTCTGATTATCTGGGGCACCATCATATGGATGATTATTGCCATTTGGAAACACTACCGAATTGTGGCGGTGGCCCAATTCCCTTATTTCGTATGGGTTTCGATTGCAACCGTTTTACAGTTGTCGATCACGATTATGAACTGGGACAAACAATAGATATTTTTGTAATTGATTAGAATTGTTCTTTATTTTGGGTACTGGTTCTCAATTTCAACCGTTTGATCAGGCAGGAATCCAACCCGGGACCTTCCACCCAGGCCTTTGGTGACATAATCATCTACCTGGATCTGGATGGTTTTATTTGGGGTTTTTGCTTCCAAAATCAGGGTGCCATCGGTGAGAATCCAGAAGGTTTTCGATACCGTTGTACCGGGCGCAAGTTCCTCCACCTGGGCATCACAACCTCCCCCAATGATCCGCATATCCTTTAAAGTCTGCATCGAGTTGTTGTGGATGATGATCTCGTAGCGACATTCCCAGGAAATTGCCGCACAAGTGAGCCCAAGGGCGACCGGAAAATTGGACAAAAGGAGTGCGCCTGTCCTAAAGCAGTTTTTTTTTGAATTACCTTTATCTGTATCAGAGTGGCTGCTCCGCCAATCAAAAACCAGCGCAATCATCCCGACCACAAATAGCAAACACCCCAAGCCAATCACGCCCAATCCCGCGAATATCAGGGCAGGCTCATCGGTAGCCAGCCAGCAAGCAAAGTTGACAAAACCCAAAACGAGTGGGATTGCCCAGCACAAAAGCGCGATCCGCAACCGGCTTTTCATGGGTGCCAACCGTCGAAAAATACTTTGAATCGAACGGGGTTGTGATCGTGGCAAATCAAATTGGGCTGGATAAAGTTTCGATGGGGTGAACAAACCCACACCCCACCCTGAAACCCCTCAAGTCACAGATCTTGAGGGGAAATGAAAAAACGGGGAGGGGCAAATCGCGAAGGATGACAGTTTTAGCGGGGCTTTTTGGGAGCCTTTGGCTTGGCGGCTTTTACGGGTGCGGTCGGCGTTTTGCCCGATTCCGGACAGGTCTTTTTGAGGGGGCAATTGGTGCAATCGGAATTTTGCTCGTGGCAAAACCGCACCCCAATCAATTGGAGACCTTCGACAAATGCGACCGCTTTGGCCTGAGGAATCAGCGTTTCCAAGGCCACACGGGTTTCTTCGGTATCCTTGGCACACTCAGGCTCGACCAGGCCGATCCGTCCCGCGCATCGACGCATTGCCGAATCGACGGGAATGGTGTGCTCGGCAAATCCGCGAAGGCCAATCCAGGCAAGAGAAAAATCGTTGACCGACTTATACCGTGCGAGTTGCTTTTGAGCCGTTTTGGCTCCCTTTTTGGCAAGTGCTTCAAAATCAAACCCGTAAGTCGCTTCAAATATATCCTGAAGCAGGCTGATCAGCCGAAGTGCGCGGGCGCGGGGATCCGAAAGCCCCTCGAAACACAAGGACACCTCACGTGCCGTGCTTACCCTGATTTCGTTGAAGTCAAAAAAGCGTTCTTTCAGTTGCTCGAAAGCGATATTAGCAGCGGCAGCTTCCGCATCTTCACGGCAAAGAGAATACACAAGCTGCTCGAAAAGGGGTAAATCCTTGGGAGCACTGTCCTCTTGGGGTGCCTGTTCGACGACTTGCGAAACCAATTTCTGTCGGCTCATGGTGGCTGCCATCGCTTCCGCTCCTTCCTGGAGTGTGTGGGCTTGGCTCATCCGGGTCCACAACAAATTCCTTAAAGAAATTGATGTGAGAGTTCCAAATGAATCCATTGCCCTAGGTCAATCCTCGCGCCGGAAACTTCCGGGCGCGTGTTCCATCCCCAATCACCTGATGGGGCCCTTCATGGCCCTATGGTCTATTGTCGTGATTTGTTGGGGATTCGTCGAGGTTGTCACCGTCTTCGGTATCGTCTTCCTCTTCGTCTTCGTCTTCATCCTCGAATTCGTCTTCAAATTCCCCTTCCACTTCGTTTTTTACAACTTCGTTTTCTGAAGTGACAGGTTCCTCATCTTTTTGACCGAGTCCCTCGCGGATCAGGCGGGTAATTTCAATGCTTTTCTTGACCCCTTCGTCAGAAATGAATTTCAGCGCGGGAGTAAAGCGGGTCTGAAGGCGCTTGGCAACTTCGGCTTGAATGAATCCCGTTGCGCTTTCCAGGCCATGCATGGTGAGCTTTTGTTGTTTGGGGCTCCCCATGATGGACACGAAGACCTTCGCATGTTGGAGGTCCCCCGAAACTTCCGCCCGAGTAACAGTTACAGACTTGACCCGCGGGTCCTGCAGGCGAAAAAGGATCGTTTCGCTGGCGGCTTGGCGGATGACTTCAGCAATTCGGGGAAGTCGATGGAATTTCACGGCTCGGATTTCCTGTATTGTTCGGTTCTCAATCGTCCCAGGTTTCCAGCTCGATCCGATGATCAATCAGTTCGGCTTTGGGGTGCACCCGAAGGGCGGAAACAATCTGTTCCAGTGTATGACGAACAGCGGCGTGTTCGTTACCCACAAGGGCAAAACCGAGCACCGCCATCTGCCATGAGTCGAGCGCATCCACTTCGGAGGCGCTCACATGAAACTGGTTGCGAAGGCGGTCCTTGATGGAAAGCACCACTTGGCGTTTATCCTTCAAGCTCCGGGAATCCCGAACGCGCAGCCTTACTTTCAGGCCACCCAGGACCATTTTGCCTCCGTTTATTCAGCGACAAATGGATCGGAATAGCTATCCGAGGGGACCACAATCCGGGAGTTCCTTTAGGAAATCCCGGCAATATCGTTCCCTTCCAAGTGCAAAATCCAATACGAAATCTGGTTCAGGGACGAATCCTAATCCAGGGTACGCTTGATCTGCTCGATCTTGAAGGCCTCGATGACATCATCCACCTTGATGTCGTCGTATCCGGCGATCTTCATACCGCACTCGTAACCTTCGCGAACTTCGCGGACATCGTCCTTGAAGCGCTTGAGCGATTCGAGACTGGCAGTCCGTTCGGCAGGAGGATAGACCACCACGCCCGAACGAATGACACGAACCTTTGCGGAGCGTTCGATGGTTCCTTGGGTAACCACGCAACCGGCAATGGAGCCGACACGGGTGACCTTGAAAACTTCGCGGATGACGGCCCGGCCGAGGCGGATGACCTCTTCCTTGGGTTTGAGGCGTCCTTCCAGGGCAGCCTTCACATCTTCGGTCAGTTTGTAGATGATGCTGTAGGTCCGAATCGGGATCCCACGCTCTTCGGAAAGCGCCAGGGCCCGGTTGTCCGGTTCGGCATTGAACCCAAGGACCATGGTGTCGTTGGGGGAGGTAAGGGCGAGTTGGATATCCCCCTCGGTGATGGCACCCACGCCGGTGTGGAGTACGCGAACCTTGACCTCATCGTGCTGAAGTTTTTCGATTTCCTTGCGGATCGCTTCGAGCGAACCACGGAAGTCCGCTTTGAGGACAACCTTAAGCTCGTTGACCGGGCCCATACCCAGGTTGTCAAAGCTAAGGCTTTGACGACGATGTTGGGAAGATTCGTTGGCGCTTTGTTTGCGCTTTTCGGAAATATCCCGTGCAACCGACAATTCGGGAACCACAAGGAATGGATCGTCCGCATTTGGGACTTCATCAAGACCCAAAAGCCTGACAGGCATGGATGGCCCGGCTTCCTGAATCTGTTTGTTGTGGTCGTCGTAGAGCGCCCGAACACGGCCATAAGCAGCGCCGCAAAGGACGATGTCGCCGCGTTTGAGGGTACCTTCCTGGACAATGATTGTTGCAATCACGCCTTGGCCTTCGGAAATGTTGGCTTCGAGGCAAACCCCGGTTGCGGGCTTGGACGGGTTGGCCTTGAGTTCTTCCACTTCGGCGACCAACGCAAGCGTTTCGAGCAGTTCTTCCACACCCTGGCCGGTTGAGGCGGATGTTTGGATGAATTGGACATCGCCACCCATCGAGTCGGGAATCAGACCCATGCCGTAAAGCTGTTGCTCGGTACGGCGAATATTTGCATTGGGGAGGTCGACCTTGTTAATCGCCACCACAATCTTGACATCGGCTGCCTTGGCGTGGTTGATGGCTTCTTCGGTCTGAGGCATCACACCATCGTCGGCCGCAACCACGATGACAACAATGTCCGTGACATTGGCACCACGGGCGCGCATCTTGGTGAATGCTTCGTGGCCAGGAGTATCGAGGAAGGTAATGGGCTTTCCGTGAATGTCCACGCGCCAAGCGCGGATCACCTGGGTGATACCACCCGCTTCGGTGTCCACAACCTTGCTCTTTCGGATACAGTCCAAAAGCGAGGTTTTGCCATGGTCCACATGGCCCATGATCGTAACGATTGGGGCACGAGGCAGCAATTTGGCTGGATCATCGGGCTTGCGAAGTTTGGCGATCAGGGCGTCTTCGACATCCAGCTTTTGCTTGACATCGAGTTCGGCACCGTATTCGAGGGCAATGGTTTCGGCCAATTCCGGATCGATTGAGGAGTTGATATTTTTCCCGGCACCCATCCCCTGGCTCATAAGTTTCATCAGAAGTTCGGCGGACTTTACGCCCATGGCTTCCGAGAGTGAGCGGATGGTGATAGGCAACTCGATTGGGATCTTACCCTTACGGGGCATGGATCCGCGTTGTTTTTTGTGGCGACGAAGACGGGCGCGTGCGGCGGTAGCCTCATCGTCGGTCATATCCAACAAGGCTTCGTCAACCTTGCGGCGCATTTGGCGGTCGGAGCGCTCTTTGTGACGGTCCGCGCGTCCTGTGACTCCGCCTGGTTTCTTGGCGGCTCCACCCTTGCCTTTGCCCTTTGCATCCTCTTCCTCGTCATCCACGATCACAGGAGCGGTGGTGGCACCAACCTGCACGCGGGCGAGGGTCGCACGGGCAATATCCTCGAGCTTGTAGGCCCCACCTTGCATCAGGTCTTTGGGGATTTCCGCAAGTTTGCGCAAGCCAGTAGTGTTGACGGGAGGCTGGGGACCACCAGGACCGCCGGGGCCGCCAGGACCTCGGCGAAGTTGGCCCGGGCCACCCATGGGACCGCCTTGGCGGGGGCCACCAGGACCGCCGGGACCACCACCAGGACCAGAAGGGCCACCCATGCCGCCAGGACCACCGGGGCCGCCAGGACCACCTGGTCGCTGGGATTGGGGCATTCTTTCACGCATGCGCCGGAGGGCATCAACTCCCGATCCGGGATGGGAAGATCCCGGCGGAGGAGTCGCACCACGATCCAACGGACGAGGTCGAACACCACCACCCATGGAAGGGGGTTGGCCCGGCCGGGAAGGCATATTGGTTCCGGGCCGCGGAGGCGCTACCGGGCTCCGTTGTCCAGCGGGTGCGGCCGAAACCAGCGAACCGGGAACAAATGAAACCGGGGCTTGCGGAGCCATGGGAGCCAAAGGCGTTGCGGGAGCAGCGGCATTTGTAACCGGCGAAGCGGGTGCTTCGTCGGAAAGCTCGTCCTTGGGAGCAGAAGCTTCCGGAGCAACAACAAGCATGGCCGTCGAAGGCGCAACAGAAGCCGCCTGTGTCGCCGTAGGTGCAACCGGAGCTCGGGTGGGAGGGTTGCGCGGCGCGTTCAGGTTTGGCATGGGGCGCATACCGCCCGGGGGCTTGGGCGGAAGCAAAACTGCCGCACCTTGGGCCACAGGACGAACGGCAGACTCAAGATCAGGCTGGGCAGGCTCTTGTGGGACCACGCGAGGGCCAACGATGGCTGCGGGAGCAGCAGGAACAACCATCGAAACAGGAGCTGCGGGCGCCACAGGAACAACCGGAGGCTTCGGAGCAAGCGGCTTGGGGGCGGGTGTCACCAGGCCATGTAACGGAACCGGTTGAGTCGGTAACTTTTCAGGCGGCACCTTTTCGGGCGGTAATTTGGCCGCAACAGGCGAAACCACGGGGGACCCATCTGGCAAAAGACCAGAATCAGAACCCTCGACCCCCTGATTTACCGGGGAATTTTCAGAACCGGATTTTTCTTTGGTGGGGGGACCGGAAAGGTTGCGAATACGGGTCGCAACAGCGGTCGGCTTGGAAGGAATTACAGGGGCTGGAGGAGCAATAGGAGCTGGAGCCTGGACCGCTTTGGCAATCCCGGGACCATTACCCTTTTTGATCAGATCCACAAGCAAATCTTTTTGCTCGGGATCCAACGCGCTCACATGGCTTTTGACATCAAACCCCTGTGTTTTGCAGAGGTCGACCAATTCCTTGGAATCTACACCTAGTTCCCGGGCCAATTGATAGACGCGGACTTTTTCCTTAGACAAGCGATACTCCCCCGAAGCTGGCACATTCACCGTACCCAGCAGCCGGTCCCTCTGGTATTTCTGGAGTCTTATATCTTACCAACTATGACAAGGCTGAAAAGGGCAGACATCGTTTGAAAATTGGTTTTGTTACGCAGCCTGGCGATTTGTGCGCCCTAAAACACCATCCACGAACCCAAACAACTCGTCCCGAAACCTGTCCGTCGCAAAGCGCATTGCATTGGCCCGGCAATTCCGGGAATCCCCATGCGGCCATTCCCGCTCCAGACTCTCCAGACCATCCAACATCGACTCGACCGAAGGTTCCGCAAACCAAACCCCTGTCATCCCTTTGGGGTCCCCGGGAGGATTGACCGTCTCGGTTGCACCACCCTGCCCAAGAGCAACAACGGGGGTTCCACAAGCCTGGGCTTCGAGGGGCACAATTCCAAAGTCCTCCTCGCCTGGGAAAAGGAGCGCTTTGCAATTTCGAAGCTGGTCGCGAAGCACTTCATCGGGTTGCCATCCGAGAAACTCAATCCAGGGAGAATTTCCCGCCAGCTGCCGTAATCTCTGCTCATCCTGACCTGTACCGATGATCACCAGCTTGCGACGGAGCCTTTTGCACGATTCCACCGCCAGATCGATCCGCTTATAAGGAGCAAGGGCGGAAATTACCAAATAGTGGTCCCCCCGGGAAACATTCTCCGGGGTGTAATAATTTGTGTCCACGGGTGGGTAAATGACTTCGCTGTCCCTTCCGTAGGCTTCGCGAATCCGTTTGGCAATGGTGTGGCTAATGGCCACGAAATGGGAAACACCCGCGGCGGTTTTTGCGTCCCATGTCCGGATCTGGTCCAAAATCGTGTCGCGAATTGAGTCTGTTGCCCGTTTGATCGGGGACCGCGACTTTTCAGAGAAATAGGCATCCCTTTGATGCCAGGCGTATCGCATCGGCGTGAAACAATAGCTGATATGGGGGACACCTTCGGGAACCTGAACCGCTTTTGCAACGCAGTGGCTAAAACTCAGGACAAGGTCCACCGGACCAACTTTCCAGGACCGGGAAGCCAAGGGCATCACTGGAAGTGAGTACCGATAGTACCGAAAAATTCCGGGGAGATTTTGAAGCCAGGAGGTCCGGATCGCAAGACGCTCGATGTCCGGGGACAGGGCTCCTTTTTTGTGTATCAGGGTGTGAAGTGTGGCCCCCGGCCACCTTTGGCACGCCACTTCAAGGCATTTTTCACCGCCCCGCATCCCGGTCAGCCAATCATGGACCAAGGCAACCCGTGGACCAGGACCTTTTTTGATGGATGAGGCGAACGACACGGAAGGCTCTCTGCGTGGTATTTTGGATTTTGTTTTCGACCGGGGCCGAATTATACCCATTATTCCCCAACCGGGATTTCCAGTGCAATCCCCTTTTCAGCGCTTGATCTACCCGTTCATGAGAATTGAACGGGGGGCCTTCCAAGGGAAGCTTTTTGGCGCGCCCCGAAAAACAAATCGGCTCGGGGCGTTTGCGACCAAAGGGAGCGGCCGGGATCAGGCAGCTTGTCGGCGGCGGTTGGCGGCTTCGCGGAAAACATCAAGCATTTGGCGGTAGTGGTGGTCGAAAGTCCAGCTTTGGGCGGTTCGGCGGCCCGCCTGGCCTGCTGCAAGTCGCTTGGCCGGATCAAGGAAGACCTTCATGGCATCAGCGAGTTCCTGATGATTGTGTGGATCGTCTACGATGAAGCCCTCATTGGGAGGGGTCATTAGCTCGGATGCACCATTGTACTTAGAGGTGATAACAGGCAGCCCACAAGCCATGGCCTCGGTGATCACATGGGAGCATGGGTCGTAAAAAGTCGGATGGATGAAGAAGTCCGAGGCAAAATAGCCATTGCGCATGTCGGATTGGTATCCAACAAAGCGGACGCGGTCGCTGATGCCCAATTTTTTGGCGAGTCGCTCGAATGCGGCTGTTTTTGGCGAGCCGACAACAACCAGGCGAAAGCGGGGATTTTCGGGCATAATTTTGACGGCGTGCAGAAGCGGTTCGAGCCCTTTGAGCCGGTAGTTCATGCCACAAAACAGACCGACATTGTCTTCAGGTTCAAGATTCCAGTTGGTCCGCCATTCCATGCGTCGGCGGGGCCGGTCATTTTCCACGAAACGGTCGGGATTGAACGCGATACGGACCATTCGGAGATCCGTTGACGATATCTGGTAGAAGGTTTGGAAGTGCTGCCGGACCATGTCGCTGATGGCGATGATGATGCTGCGCTGGGCGCCAAGGTATTGTCGGCGTTCCAGAGTGGTGAATGAGAAATGCGCCGGGTCAAATTGCTTGAGGAATCCCATGATTTTCCGCTGGAGCGGATTGGCGATCTTCACAAGGTTTTGGTGCACGCTGGCCGCGTAAAGGCCACCTTGCGGATAAAGGACATCCAGTCCCCAGGTCTTGTCAAAGCCTACAGTCACATCATGCTCGTGACCTTCGAGAGCGCGCAGGACCGAACTTCCAAAGCGCCATGGACGCAGCGAGCGGGGCCAGGAAGCGACGGGGACAGGGTGGTATGAGAGTTGTTTGGGGAGTTTGGCCTCGTCCCAGCGCGAAGCATAGAGATGGACCTTGTGGCCATCGCCGACGAGTCTGTGCGCCAACGCGGCGATATAGGTTTCACACCCACCGCGCTCGGGAAGCACACTCTCGTAACAAAAGGCAATGTCCATACGAATCATCCCCGAGGGGATGGGAAACTCCTTTCGCCTGGCCGAATTCCTTTCGGCAAAGGGAGCACAGCGTACCCAAACCCAGGTACGGGTGTAATATCGGACTTGGGTCGAAATTCCTTGAGAAATGGTTTGACAAATGGGGATTTATGCGGCACGGCGCACCCCTTTTTCCAATTTCATGTTGTGTCGGCGATAGCGTTGCCATTTCCAGCGGATGATCCGCGAGACAATCCGTTCGTAAAAGCCCTTGCCTCGCCCTTCTCCCGCCCCGAGGCCCCGATAGGCCCTCCAGAAAGCGACCCTGTCAGAGGCATTCACCCCTTCAACTTCTGATGAGAAGAGGAGTTGGGCCAGGTCCTTGATCTGGTAGATTCTCCAAAAGATCCGATGCCTGGCAAGACGGTGAAGGTCGATCAGGACCACCTCGTTGAACCAGGAGGCAGGCGCCTTGTAGGTGTCTACTTCACGGATGTAAAAGTGGCAAAAATAGAAATCCTTGTGGAAACAACGGCGATCGTGGAGAAGTCTCCCAATCCGGGCCATTTCCATCAGCAATCCACGCTTCCATTGATGGAACCTCGATGGCTCCATCCGCTGATACGCCAAGGGGACCGCTTCATGGAGAGGGATCATGCCCGTGAGCTCGCCCAATGCAAGACAGCTTTGCAATTTGGTCCCCGGACCCTGGAATTCCGCGACAGCAAACGCCTTTGGAACGGGAATACCCAGCTCCGAAGCCCAGCGAAGGTGTTGCCACTCCTGAAGCGCGGGGGACCAGGCCCAGCGGGGTGCCAGTTTGGCCATAAGCCCATCAAAGGCAGGCAAAATATTATGCCTTTTCAGATAGACAACAAGCTTTTCGCCTGTGCCTTCGGGATCCTCGAGAATCCATCGCCCCACAGACCGGCCCTGCTTCGTGTGGTAGCGATCAGTAACCTTGGCATCCATGATCGAATCGACCCAATTTGGGCCGGCAAACCGTATCCAATCATCATCCGCCCATGAGCGATTCCCCTCGCGCAAAGGCGGCAAATGTCTTCCTGAATCCATTTGAAAATGACTTTCCCGGATCGAAGCGGAGGGGCCTTGGGCCACGCGAGCTACCAGCGGGGAGGTGGCGCTGGACAATCCGCGACCCGATCCATCGGAAGCCATGGCATGAGCCAATATGGGTTTGGGCGATTGTTGGATTTGGAAGCCCGATTCCATTTTGCTGACGGATGGATTCGCCGTTGTCAGGAAGGCCTGTTGCAACCAGGAGGCCTCAAGTGGCGAAGCGCCAAGTGCGACAAGTCTGCGCAAGAGGGATCCAAGGTCCGACCAGGATTCCCGGCTTCCCACAAGATTTTTCCCCTGGAAGGAACATTCCGCCGGGCATTCGAGCCATACTTGTGAGCGCGTTGGATTAACGCAAAACGGGATACTCCGCCCCGGAAGAGGCTTTGAGGCGCTTTTATTACCTGGCTTGGAAGAAAATAGGAGGACACCCTTGCCATGGAGATTGGCCAGGGCTCGTCCCATGGCCTCAAGAAGGGATTTTCTTCGCAAACCGGGGTGGAAAGCAGTCCGGCGAAGCCAAAGGGCCACGCTCATTCCGGATTTTGGAGGCTGAAAAATCAGGAAATGGATGCGGACTTTCTTCGAACCGGCGATCCGTTGAACACCTCGCGCGAGGACTTTTGGGCCCTCGATTCCAAGATTGTCCAAATGGAAGAGTCTGCGTGATAGCGCGATCTCGGGTCCAATAGGCCGCTTCCCAATCCGGATTCCCCAAATCGGGCGCTTTCCCTTCCACCAGGCGATTCCCGCCACGATCTTTCCACTTGCTTCCCGAATCCAACGAATACCCTGGACGCGGCCATGCTCGGTAAGTCTGGGCGCTGCTTCGCCCATCCATTCCATCGCGGATTGAACCGATTGGGTCTTTTCGATTCCCAGGGTCGTCCACGCAAATTCACGGCAATGTTCGCGAGGGACCACAACCCAGTCATGACCAGGACGATGACCTTGTTGGGATTGGCTACCCCTTGGACCGTGACGGCTAACTAATTGGCGAACTTCACGATCAATCAGGTTCCAAAGTTCGGCAAAACCGGGAAGTGTCGCCCCCGGATTGGGATATTTGGAGGACTGTGAAAGATAAGCGCTAAGGGCGCGGGAGAGGATTCGCTGTCTGAGCCTGGTGGAGGCGCTCTCATCAGGTACGCCCGGTTGAAATTCCGAGGCAGGTGGAAGGGAAGAGGCCAAGGCGGCCAAATCCCGCAAACGGTCTGAAATTCTAGGCGCATGGACCACACGGGCCCGCTGCCAATCGACCAGAACGGGTTCACCCTTTTCGGGATCAAAAAGAACATGTTTCAGGAAAAGGTCGCCATGGACCACGCCCAATGCATGCATTTTGGCAAGGGTTTTTCCCATCCATCCGGCATAATTAAGGGCCATACGGGGTGTATTGGCGGCCTGTCCCAAGGAAACCGCTCCGGAGATTTCTGAAACAAGCAGGAAGGATCGCCCACGGTGCTCGCCATAAGCGATCCACGGCGGAGCGGGGAGGCCGTATCGGGCCGCCATGTCAAGATTGAGGGCTTCCCGTTCGGAAGCGGAAGCCAGGCCCCGACCCATTCGCAAGGAAGCGATTCGCTGCAACAATGGGATGCGGTTTTCAACTTTCAGGAGGGCCCCGGGCCATGCGGCTTCAGGGCATGTGCCCATTTTGAGGGTAAAAGCTTTGTCGGGTTTGGAGGTGTGGCTGGATGTTTCCCCAAACCCTGCGGGAAGTCCGACCCGAGCGACATAGCGGTGCCTGTGCCCGCCAATGCGAACACAAGGAAGGTCCAAAAAGTCTTTTGCAAGCGAAAGACTATGACGATGCGACCGGTCGCGGCAACCCGGGGCGATGACCAAAAATCGCCTCCGGCTTCGCACGCGCATCCAACCGAATAACACTAGGAGCAGACACAATAATAGTAACATTCCGGGTAGGATCATGCCGAGAGCCTCCCCGGGATGGAATTGGTAACAAGCGGGATGGTATTGGGCCGGGCCGGGTCGCAACCTCTCACACCCACCATCCCTTTAGGCGCCATTACGGGCACTTCCCCATCAAGCATTTGACAAACAATATCAAACACCAGGGGTGTTTCGATCTTTTTCATGCAATCGTGATGCCCAAGTGGGCATACCCGTTTTTGACATGGGCCACATGCGACAGGGGCTGTGATGTGAACGGCGTTTTTCTGCCAGGTTTCTGTCCAGGCAATGTGTGTTGGACCATAAAGGGTAACAACAGGCCGATCAAACGCACAAGCAATGTGCCTCGGGCCACTGTCGGTCGTTAGCAAAAGTGCAAGACGGCGTGTAACGCCTTTGACAAGTCCAAGCGAAAGCCCGGGCATTCCGGGTTCGGCCAATGCGCGAACCATTGGGTGGTTGGCCCGGGCAACCAGATCGATTGCCTGGCTGGCTTCGGCTGGGCCACCGAGAACAATCACGCCATTACCTTGAGTCGCCAGTTTGTTCGCCACTTCCGCAAAGCGTTCGATTGGCCAGAGTTTTGCCGCGCCAAACGCCGCTCCGGCATGGATTCCAATCACTCGCAATCCCGGACGAAAACCGGCGACAGACCATACTTCGGCGGCGCCGGCTTCATCGCTTCTTGTGGTGAAAAGTTCCATTTTGAGTCCAGACTCGGGGCATCCCGCGGCCCTGGCGATCTCATTGTAGACTTCGATGATGGGAAAAGGGCGAAGATTACCCGCCTGATCCCGCTTTGGCTCGATTGGGTCTGTGAGAAGAATCCGGCGCCCGTGCAATGCCTGTCCAACCCTTTTTGAGGCGCCTGAAAGGTACGCCGCCAGACCGGTGCGCATCGAATTGGAAAAAAGCACCGCAACATCGGGCTTTCCTCCCAATTCCTTTCGGATTTTTCGGGCGAGAGAAAAGGGCTCAAACAGCTTTGTGATGGCGCTTTTGTTCCCCGAGGAAATGGTTCCATCGTTCCAGTGGGATCCCTGAAGGGCGTTCAGCACCCCAGGCTTGGCTACCCAGGAGATCCGGGAATTGGCAAAGCGTTGACGAATGGCCCGAAGCGCTGGTGTTGCCATCACCGCGTCACCGATCCATCCAGGCAGAAAAACCACTACCCGCTCGGCCACTTTTTCGCCCCTTTATCCTGATTTTTGAGACAAATCCCTTTTGCTTTTGAACCTTTGTGCCAACCTCTTTTGTCAGGCAGCCTCGGAAAGTTTTCCTGGTGGGATTTCTCCGCCCAATTGGAGTTTCTCAAGTGCTTTTGTGGTGCTCATTCCGGCTTCAAGGCTTGCAAGGTGGACACGCCCACCAAGATTTTCCACGAAATCGCCTCCCACCACTTCTTCACGGCGGTAATCGGCACCCTTGACCAGCACATCGGGGCGTACCCTGCGAATCAAGGCAAGCGGAGTGGATTCCCCGAAAACCGTAACGAGGTCAACGGCCTCCAGACCGGCCAGCACCGCAGAGCGGGCCCATTCGGGATGAACCGGGCGGGTTGGACCTTTCAGGGCGCGTACCGATGCGTCGCTATTAAGTCCCACCACAAGAAAATCTC
>CAMBMH010000059.1 GCA_945868575.1 Singulisphaera sp. GP187
TTATTCGATTCTCAACCACCCGCCCGGAAACCATGCTGGGGGATGTCGCGATTGCCGTTCACCCCAGTGACGAGCGTTATAAACATTTGATCGGCAAAATGGCACTGGTGCCGCTTACCGACCGCCTTATTCCGATCGTGGCGGACGCCTTGCTTGTCAAACCCGAATTTGGAACGGGCGCGGTCAAGGTGACACCGGCTCATGATCGCAACGACTGGGCGTGCGGGCAAAGAAACAACTTGCCACTGATCAACATTCTGAACCCTGACGGAACCCTAAATGAGGCTTGCGGGATTTTCGCAGGTTTGGACCGGTTCGTGGCACGAGAAAAATGCGTGGAAGAGATGGAGCGGCTTGGATTCTTCGAGAGCAGAGAGGATAAGGAAATTGAACTTTCCCACTCTGACAGGAGCAAATCCCCCATTGAGCCATACCTATCTGACCAGTGGTTTGTTTCGATGGATGAACTAGGCGAAATGGCAATGGAGGCTGTTCGGGATGGCCGGGTCAAATTCACCCCGGAACGCTACGCCTCATCCTATCTTGACTGGTTGGGGGAAAAGCGCGACTGGTGCATAAGCCGCCAACTTTGGTGGGGACACCGTATCCCTATTTGGCACACAACCGCAACGGCAGAGCAACTGAGCCTTGCCTTCGGAAACCGCGACGATATCCACTGGAGGGAAGCGGAAACTGGCGGTATGCTTGTGTGCGCATTGGAAGATTTGCCCCAAACTGTTCCTGGAACGGAATTATCCCTTCTACAGGACGAGGATGTTCTCGACACCTGGTTTAGTTCAGCCCTTTGGCCACACTCCACACTTGGTTGGCCCGAAAAAACAGCAGATTTAGAGCGCTATTATCCTACAAATGTCCTTGTAACCAGCCGGGACATCATCACACTTTGGGTTGCAAGAATGGTGTTGACTGGGTTGTATAACACCGGAAAAATCCCGTTTCAACATGTGTATATTCACACCAAGATCCTTGATGGATTTGGTGAAACCATGAGCAAATCCAAAGGAAATGGTATCGACCCGCTGGATATTATTGCGCGATATGGAGCAGATGCGCTTAGGTATCAGATGGCCCATTTGGCCACAGAAACCCAGGATGCCCGAATGCCCGTGGCAAATGCGTGTCCCCATTGCGACACGCTTGTTCCGGTCAAAACCGAACATATGTATATGCGGACAAAGAAAATCACCTGTCCAGGATGCAAAAAGGCTTTTCGACCAGGAGGCCCCTGGCTGTCAGAAGATTCGGAACTCCCCACCGCCCGACAGGCTAGTGAGCGGTTTGAGCTCGGACGCAATTTCGCCAACAAAATCTGGAATGCGGCCAGGTTTGTTTTGATGAATATTGACACAGAAAATCCAGCCACGCTTCCCTACCCACCCTCCACACCTGAGGATGCCTGGATCCTTAGCCGTCTTGCCCAAACCACACAAAAGGTAACCGAAGCGCTGGACCAATTTCGCTTCAGCGAATATGCCCGTCTGATTTATGATTTTGCCTGGTCGGAGTTCTGCGACTGGTATCTGGAAATGGCGAAACCTCGCCTGAAAGATCCCGCAGCACAATCCCGTGTCCAAGGAGTTCTGATCACGGTTCTGGACGGCTTGGTCCGACTCATTCAGCCAGTCATGCCGTTTCTTGCGGAATCCCTTTGGCAAACCCTGGGTGGAGTATTCCCAAACCGGGCACAAGTCACCGGGTTAGGTCTAACCGCAAGTGTGGTTAAATCACCATGGCCCAATTATCCAAAAAATTGGCAAAATCCGGGAATCGAAGGCTCCATTGAAAGAATCCAAAACCTAATTCGCTCTGTTCGGGAGGTCCGAAACCGTTACCAGATAGATAACCGGACTCCGCTCGCCGTTGCCATTCGTTGTAGTGCCGAAACAGCCTCCCAGATTACCAGTTTGGCTTCCTTCCTTACTGATATCGCCGGCGCACAAATCGGGTCCCTTGGCTCTGAGGCTATAAAGCCAAGTTGTGCAGCAACCGCTGTTGCGGGCGATGTGGAAATGTTTATTAACCTTGAGGGATTGATTGATCCAAAAGCAGAATTGACACGCACGGAAAAACAAATTGTCGACAAACAGAAACAGTTAAATTCCCTGCAGGGTCGATTGGCAAATGCGGACTTTATCGCCAAGGCTCCCAAGGAACTTGTTGAAACACAAAAACAACAAGTCGCCGAATGGCAGACACAACTACTCAGTTTGGAAGAAGTGCGCCAAAGTCTGTTAGGACTTGTTGGCAAATAGGTTTCAAATCAGCGAGAGTATAAACTGATGGAAGGCTGGACACTTCATCTTGTTGAGCCTTCCCATTTCCATGCGGCACTCCTTCTGCAAAGGCTGGATAGCCGGATTATTGGCCACATTCTTATTCATGCGGGAACCAACTGGAACGAGGCCCCATTCCTGCAATCTCTACATTGCCTTGAAACTTGCAATTGGGATCTTGGTCGACTGAAGATCGCACGCTCTCAGGACCCCATTGCGGAACTTCTCCGGGACCATGGCCGCCCTTTGGCACTTTTAGCATGTGAAAATTCTTTGAAGGCAGACTGGGCCCTTCGATTATTGCTTGGCAATGTTCCAGTCCTTTGTGATAAGCCTTTATGGATCAATGCCACCACAGGGAAAGGCTTGAGTGATTTTCTTCGAATCACAAACCAGGATATTTTCCTGGATGATTGCATGACGGAACGATTTGAACCCGTTTTTGAACTACAAAAACTTTTGCTAACCGAAAAATTACCAGGGTTTGAAATCAGGTCAGGTCCCAACGCAAGGGTCCGATTTCATCTTGGTAACACACATAATTTGGCCAAAACGGTTGCGGGAGTTCCAGTCGGCAGGGAACGAGCCTTTTTCCAGATCGAAAGAAATGGAGATCCATTTTCGGATGTGGGAGTCCACCTGGTGGATCATTATCTTAGGCTGATGACCGCCTTGGGGATCTCCACAACCTACCTTGATCGAAACCCGGGCAAAGTGGAATCGGATTGTAAAACCATTGATCCTCAAAGTCTATCCCTTAATTCTGGAACTAACGCAATTCCTTTTCCCATCAAACAGATTTGGCAAGGAGGCAATGGGCCTTCCATGTCAAAAATTGACACCGAGTGGTTACCGGCAGAAGACCAACCCACCCCGGAAAACCAGTCTGCCATTGTTCATGGGGAGTGTGGTTCACTTGCGGCAACATTTGACATTCCAACCAATTCCATGGTTTTGGATCTTGTCGGACTACCTGTCGGGGAACGATTCAATTGGATCCGGATCCTTCGGGAAAACATCGCCAAATTCCCCGAACCCTGGCCACACACAAAAATGGAGGAAACCCGGTTTGGGATACGAATGATCCCTCCGCAATCCACAAGGTTGGCCCATTCCGCCCGATTTCCCAAATTATTTGTACAGTTTTTAAACCGAATCCAACAAAACCGTCCATTAAGTCTTTTTGAGCGCCAAAAACTGCTCCTCAAATACGCGATCACGGCCAATTCCAACCGACAGCCTTACTAATCCCTAAACCCCAAACCTTCCTTATCGAAAGCATAACCGCCAAATCCGTTTGACCAAGGCATCAAATACCAGTTTCCATCCAAAGCAACAGCCATACCCCTCCCCAATTTGAACCGATTCAAGTGTGGAAGGGATGGCAAAAGCTTATGAACGATCCATGGATGGAATGGGAAAGCGATCCCAAGGCTTTGGCCCTTTTGGATTATTATATTTGCAAGGGGCCGGGACCTCAGCCAAGACGCGATACAGAAGGATGGCTTGAGGATCATCCAAACATTCTTTCGCCCCAAACGGAGCCTAATCCCGCAGCCTGGGAAATTACAAGCCACGCCGCACTGATTGCATTGGGCTGGATTGAGATTGTCACCACCGAAGCAGGCCCCAGAGGCAAACCTTCTGGCTACAAGGTAACTTCAATCGCCCAACCCAAACGAGTCACAAAGTCTGATCAGGAATTAGGAGAAGAAGTGGACAAAGGATAGCGGCCAATTACTTTTGACTTAACGATTTTATTTCCAATCAAATGTTCGGAAATCAGTTCATGAATCCCCTTTTCATCCATTGAGTGGTACCAAATACCCTCCGGATAGACCACGGCAATGGGTCCATTTTTACAAAGCCGAAGACAGCCTACCTTTGTTCGAAAACATTCCTTTGCCAAGTTGGCGTTCTTGATTCCCGATTTAAGGGCGTCCCATGCACTCATGCCAATTTGGCTTGGGGCACATTCCGTACCGGTGCATAGCAACACATGTTTTCCAAACCCGCCCAACCCCATGGAACGGGCAAAGGCTTCCACTTCGGGTTGGGCATCGTTTGGGCTTGAAGAATCCACAGAAATCAAGTCTCCATGACTTCTTTGGATTTCTTGTCAGCCGTTTCCTGAATGGCTGCCTCGTATTTTTTCAAAAGATTCTGGACCTTTTCCTGGGCTTTTTTGCCCTCGTCTTCGGACAATCCAAGGTCTTTGGTGACCTTTTCAAGCCCCTTATTTGCATCCCGACGAATATTCCGACAGGAAACTTTGGCATCTTCAGCGGATTTTTTCACCCGTGCCACAAGTTTTTGCCTTTGATCGCCAGACATGCCCGGAACATTAAGGCGAATGATCTTGCCGTCGTTATTAGGAGACATGCCCAAGTCGCTTGAGCGGATGGCCTTTTCAATTTCCTTGAGGGTGGATGGATCAAATGGTTTGATCAGGATCTGTTGCGGTTCAGGAATGCTTATTTGCGCAATCTGCTTGAGCGGAGTCGGGGAACCGTATTGTTCAACCCTAAGGTTCTCCACCAGACCGGGGGTGGCCCGACCGGTCCGAAGCCCTTTGAGTTCCTCGCGAAAAACACTCGCCGCCTTTTCCATTCGGGCTTCGGTGTCCTTTATCACAGCATCCAGACTCATGATTCCACTCCTAAACGCACTCTGTTAAGTTAAGAAACTGTCGTACCAACATTGTGGCCTGCAATAGCCCGTTCAATGTTCCCCTCTCGCTTGAAATCAAACACAATAATCGGCAGCTTCGCATCCTGGCAAAGGCTGATGGCGGAAACATCCATTACCCGCAAATTATCGCGAAGCGCCTGCGAAAAGCTGAGTTTTTCATATCGGACAGCATGGGGATTTTTTTCGGGATCGTCTGAATAGACCCCATCCACCTTGGTTGCCTTGAGAAGCGCGTCCGCGGAAAGCTCGATACCCCGCAAAGCGGCAGCGGTGTCGGTGGTAACATAGGGGTTTCCCGTGCCACCCGCAAGAATCACAATTCGCCCCTTTTCCAGGTGACGAATGGCTCTTCTGCGAATGAAAGGTTCAGCTACAGTGTCCATCTTGATTGCGCTTAAAAGCCTTGTTTCGCAATCAAGATGTTCAAGGGCATCCTGAAGGGACAATCCGTTCAAAACTGTGGCAAGCATTCCCATGTAATCGGCGGTGGCCTTTTTGATGATCTCACCACTGGTGAACTGGGAACCCCTGAGAAGGTTTCCCCCACCAATGACAATCGCCAATTCAACACCCCGGCTGGCAATACTTTTGATTTGTCGTGCAATAGCCAAGGTTTCGTCAATGCTGATACCAGTCTTGCCTGGGGTGCCAAAACTTTCCCCGGAGAGCTTGAGAAGAACCCGTTTGTATTTGGGAATCAGTGAATCGGTCGTGTCGTCCATGCCCGTTGCTCCGCTTTTTGGAATCATTCCTCTTCCGCTTAAAGATACAGAATTGGATCACGGTTCTCAAGCCAACCGGATTCGGGCAATCACGGCATTTGATCCCATGGAGCATAGCGGGTTCGAGCATCAATTTCCCAATATTTTGTCAGCTGGCCAATTTCCCAAATGATTGCATAATCATGCAAGGCAACTGTGGGACATACATGGTAAGGGATAGCCCAAACACCTTGCCCCAATTCCAAATTTTCAACTCCAGGCCCCTCAAGCACCAAATGCTCTTCGCTTTGCATAACAATCCTGGCCCCAGGCAGGTCAGGAAATGAAGCGCGTTTATGCATTGAAGGATCGGCTGAAACCGCCTTATAGCCCAAATCGAGGGTGATCCTCCCAGGAAAGGGTTTGCTGATTACTCTCGCAAAGAGCAGGGCGGCGGGGTGAAAACCAGCCATATCGGGATAATTCCCACCATAGCCGCAGTCGTGAAGCACGAGCGTTCCAGGGGAAAAGACCGCATCTTCCCAACCCAAGAAGGCATGGGCCATGAAGGATGGGCTGCCACCAACAACAACCTCTAATGGAATGCCGGATGTCTTTTCCAAAAAGCTCCTAAGGTTTTGCCCATTTTCCCGAACCTGGTGACCAGCAACCTTTCGATCTTCCGGTGAAGGCATGTTGACCTGTCCATCGTAAAAGTGGAGTCCCCTTAAGGGGAAACCAGCCATTACGACGGCCTTTGCCAGTTCTCCAACCTTTTGCAACCGATATTGTTGATCTGCGCCGAAAACCCCAATTCCGGTCCTTCCCATTCCGACATCAATGTCCAACCAAATGGCTGGGTTGGGCAAACCTTCCATCAAATTGTTTTCAAAAGCCAACCTGGCGGGCTCAATCGCCTCCACATTGTCTATTAGGAAAGAAAATCGAACATCGCCAAAGGCTTTGCACAACTTTGCGAAAATGCCGGAATTTGGTCCGACTAAAGGATAGGAGAGAAGGATGTCCTTCGCACCCGAACGGGCAAGCATCAAAGCTTCCACAAGGGTTGCACATTTGTGCTGATCAATCCCCGCACGAACCACCCGCTTTGCAATTTCCGAACACTTGTGGGTTTTGCAGTGGAGCCGAAGTCGTCGGGGGTTGCCCCCGACCATTCGAATCAATTCCTTGATATTTGAATCAATCCGCTCTGAAAGAAAAACCAAAGCTGGGCTGGGAATTTCCTTGAACGCGGACAAAGGGGGAAAAGCAGCTTCCATTTCCAATTTCATTCCTGGAGGGAGACAATGTGGCTACCCTCTGAATTACGCCAAGATTTCCCCATTCCCAGCCCAATTTCCTCCCAAAGGTTTCTGCCCCAGGCACGATCCCTGTTTCACTTGTGCCTAATCTGAGATTTTGGCCAATACCAAAAAAGAACAACAGAGAACTGACTTGGGGACGTCTTATAAAATGTTCGTGTGGCAATGATTCAAAAGGAAAATTTGACCCGGAAAGCATTGAGGAAATATCAACAGGGGCAGCCAACGGTTGGCTTAGAAAATTGCGCCAAAATAGCCAATTTTCAGCCCCCCCATTTTGCTTTGGGCATGGGACCCATCATGCCTCCAATTTCAGAGTGGGTCAAATTGTTTCCTATTCCGTGGTTTGGATCTAAATCACCGGAAAAAACAGGTAAATTTCCAACCGGTTCCACCCCATGGATTTCCAAAAAGTTTGGGTCCTTTTCCAAGTCCTCCCAACAACCATCAAAAGCGATTTGCCCCTCGTCCATCACCGCGACCCGTTGGCAAATGGATCGGGCAAAGGCGGGTTCATGGGTCGCAACAATCAGGGCTCCATTCCAGCCTTTTAGTGTTTCGACCAGAGACCGCTTTCCACGTTGGTCAAGATAATGAGTGGGTTCATCAAGCAATAGCAGTTTTGGCTCCATTGCAAGAATTGAAGCCAATGCAAGCCGTTTTTTTTCTCCTGAAGAGAGCTCAAAAGGGGATTGCATGGCATGTCCGGAAAGGTGGAATTGCTCCAAAAGCCTAAGCGATAACTCCTTTGCCTGAAGGGGAGATTTGCCCAAATTCAATGGCCCAAGGGCAACCTCCTCCAGAACAGTAGACTGTAGGAGTTGGTCATCCGTATGCGCAAAAACCAGGCCCGCAAGGGTTGGAGCTTTTTTCCGATCTAATTTGCTGAAGAGGTCCAAACTACCAAGTCCAGCTCGGCCAGCACTTGGTGGCACCAATCCGGCCAGCATCCTCAAAAGAGTGGTTTTTCCAGCGCCATTTGGTCCCAATAGTGCCAGTTTTTCATCGGAACGAATTACCAAATCCACATTGGACAGAATGGCCCGTCCGGATGGTGCGTGCCTTGCCATCCCCCTGAGATTGACCAAAATATTCATTTCGACAGATGCTCCAATATTAACAGTATGAAAAAAGTAAAAAACAATATAAATGGAAAAATCCACAGATTGGAGCTTTTATTGATTGTGGGTAGAAAATAAAACCTTCTGGAAAATCCCCGGGCCTGGAGGGCACAAGCAAGATCCTCTGTTCGATTTTGGGAACGAACCAACATCTGGGCCCAAACGCTTGCCATAAATTGAGTTTGCCCAAAGGCACCCTTTGCTGGAGTGGCCCTGGCCCTATGTGCTTGGAGGGTCCGTCGCCAATCCGCAAATAACCGTTTGGTCTGTTGAATAGTTATCCAAATAACACATAGTGGAACAGAAGGAATTTTAAACATCTGAAATGTCGCAAGCATTTCATTGGAACTGCAAACCCTTCCCAATCCCATAAACCCCATGGCCACTGTCGTCCCTTTCAACCATAAAAGAAAGGCCCTGCCAACCCCTGTCCATGAAGGGCTAAACCAAAAAACAGGCCAAATTGGCTCCCCAACAACTGTCCAGGGCAACCAAATTGCAAAAAATGCAACACTGCCAGCCAACGGAAGAAAACAGGTGATCCACCATTCGCTGTTAGGGCGCGTTGAAAGGAGCAAACCCAAGGCAATAAACCATGTAAAAAATACCGCCCCGAGGTGAAAAAAAATAATCACACCCAAAGCGGGCTGTAGAAACAAAAAGATTTTACACGCAGACGAGAAACGGGACCATCCTCCCACCATAAAGGAAAGTGTCGGCATCCGGCCTTCGATTCCATCCCTTTTCATTGCAAAATCAAGGCCTTTCGCCTGGCACCTATGCCTTTTTTTGTGGGAATCGTTTGTCCCATTCATAAGGAAAACCCTAGGAAATTGTTTGATACCCGCAATGCCCATCCCCCCTTCCCGGACAAACAATGTATCAACAAAAGCTCGATCCTCTCGTCGATTTCCTTCCCCAAGGCTGGTCCAGCCTTGCTTCGACAACCCTTGCTTTTCTTCCTGTTTTGGTCCTGTTTGCGCTTTTGGTAATCAAACGCTGGGAAGCGCCAAAAGCGGGCGCAACCGCTGGGGTTTTTGCACTTTTGATAGCCGTATTTGTTTATCAAATGCCATGGAGTATGGCGCTTGCCGCATACTTCAACGGTATGCTTTTTGGGTTTTTACCGATTGGATTTACCGTAGTGGCCGCCATGCTCCTTTACAACCTTACGGTTGAAACGGGGTGCTTCAAACGGATCAAGGAATCCGTGGAATCGCTTTCCGGCGATCCAAGGATCCAGGCAGTCCTTGTGGGATTTTCTTTTGGGGCATTTCTTGAAGGTGCAGCAGGTTCGGGAACCCCGGTAGCCATCTGCGGCGCAATTTTGGTGGGCATGGGTTTTAACCCGATACAGGCCGCCGTGCTTTGCCTTCTCGCAAACACATCTCCCGTAGCCTATGGGGCCCTTGGGAACCCCCTTCTGGTACTGGGCAAAGTTACCGACCTTCCAACCGAAACCCTAAGTGTCATGGCCGGGCATCAGCTCCCATTACTTTCTCTTTTCGTTCCCTTATACATGACTATTTGCCTTTGCGGAATCCGTAAAACCCTTGAAGTATGGCCTGTCCTTGTTGTGGCGGGTGGTTCCTTTGCTTTATTCCAATATATTTTCGCGACCTTGCACACCTGGATTCCGGGAGCTGTGGTTTATTTGATGACAGACATTGGTGGTGGATTTTTCTCCCTTGGTATCACCGCTGTTTACCTTCGTTTTTTCTGGAACGAGGGGTCCCACCTGGATTTCCCGGTATTCGATGCTGCCGAAACCATCACGACGCCCAGTGACATTCATGTTCCCAGAATGGGTGCTTTTAAAGCCTGGTTACCTTTTTTGCTGATGTCTTTTTTCCTCGTTGGACATGGGTTTCTGCGACAGGTTGAAGAAAAAAATAAAGGAAGTGTGCAAATCGGGCCGATCCATTCCGCTTTTAGTTTTTCCATGCCCATGTTGGACAGGCAATCGCTAAGGGATCCTGCAATTCAGGACCCAACCAAACAACCGGAAGGGGAAAAGGCAGTTTTTCTTGTTAATTGGCTAACAACCCCCGGTTCGGCCGTGATTCAATCGATAATCCTTTCCCTAATGATTTTGCGCCCCAATCGGTCCCAATTGCGAAGAGTTCTTCGATCCACAGCCCAACAAATGTTAATTCCATTACCCACAATCGGGGTAATGCTGGGAATGAGTTACCTATCGAGATATGCGGGAATGGACGCAACTCTGGGAGTAGCCTTTGCCCAAACCGGTTCCATTTATCCATTCTTCGCCGCAATGCTGGGATGGCTTGGCGTATTTTTAACCGGAACGGACGCAGGATCCAATGCGCTATTTGGGAGCTTGCAAAAAATCACCGCCATCGCTGTTGAAAAAACCGGTGTCCTGGCCATCGACTCAGGGCAGGCTCAAATACTCTTCTCAACCGCAAACAGCACGGGTGGGGTTATGGGAAAAATGATCGATGCCCAAAGCATTGTGGTAGCAACCTCAGCAACGGGCCTTTCGGGTAGGGAAGCCGAAATCTTCAAAAGGGTGGTTTGGCACAGTGTTGCGCTTGCGATGGTCGTGGGAGCGCTCACAATGGCACAGGCATACATTTGGCCATTCACACTTATGGTTCCTGGTCTCCCCAAAGAACCATAAATCCCCCAATCAATTTCCGGCGGCGGCACCTTCAATCCGGTGGTCAATTCCCGCTTCAATCGTTTTTTGCCCTGGGTTGCGCACAAGGGTATGGGCATCTCCTTGCCTGGATCGGCTAATTTTCATTCCCATTTTTCCCAATTGGCTGATTGAGTCGTCCCACATTCCATCACTTATTTCCGCCCGCAAAATTTCAGGCATCCATTGGTGATGAACCCTCGGATAGTCCACTCCATCCTGGGCCCCCATTTGGAATTCCATGATGTTCAATATGGTCTGGGTAACCGTATTTGGAATTGTCCTTCCACCCGGACTGCCGCTAACAATCCAGGCACGGTTTTCCTTGAGAACAATGACGGGCGTTTGGGAACTGAGCATCCTCTTTCCAGGAGCTATGAGATTGGGCGGGGTACCAACTTTCCCCGAAGGATCCGTTTGCCCGGGAAACCAGTTGAAGTCACCCATCTCGTTATTGAGCAGAAAGCCCCCAGGGCAAACCTGATGGCTTCCATAACTATCTTCAAGTGTGTATGTGTTAGCTACAGCCATTCCGTTTTCATCCATGACACTAAAATGCGTTGTGTTTTCGCTTTCCAAAGGCATCAAAGGGCGGAGGGGCAGGGCGGAACCAAGTTCCTCCTCGGCAAGGAATCGATCCTTCCTGATCATTCGGACCAGCTCCTGAACCCGATCTTTTTCCCATAAGAAGGAAGGAATTAGTTGAAAATCCGGGTCCCCGGCAAAACGCGCGCGATCCCGAAACGCAAATCTAGACGCCTCCGTCAAAATCTGAATTGTTTTTGGCGAATTGCGGGAATTTTGACCGATATTGGCGGCATCGAGCGTGCCAAGCATTTGAAGAAGTATCATTCCGCCCGCACTTGGCGGCCCAGGAACCAGAATGGTGTTTGCACGATATGCCCCACGAAGTGGCGCCCTAACCTGAGCCCTATACCTTTCCAGATCCTCAAGGGAAATCCCTCCGCCATTTTTTGCCAAATAAACCACCAATTCAGTAGCAACAGGCCCTTTGTAAAACCCATCATGACCTTTGTCCCTAATCGCCTCAAGGGTCCTGGCCAATTCCGTTTGCTTTAGGACCATACCCACCTTCCAATCCGCCGAGGAATCTGGTGGACCAAAAAAACGATGCAAGTCGGGGTACTTTTTTTTCGGATAATTTCCTAGGACCCGGTTCAACGACCCCGCCAACCCCTTATAAACGGGAAATCCCTGGCTAGCCAATTGGCGGGCTGGCTCAACCAATTGGTTCCATGGCAGGACACCGTGCCGCTTGTGGGCCAGGAAAAGTCCAGCAACCGTGCCGGGAACTCCAACGGCCTTTGCGGTATTGGGTGAATCGCCTTTCCGGAAGTAGTTGGGATTTGTAACCAGTGGTGCGCATTCCCGGTACTCAACGACTTCCGCCGGACGATCCTCCCGATGGATTAGCATAAAGCCTCCCCCCCCAATATTCCCAGCCTCCGGCCAGGTGACCGCCATCGCCATCGCAACCGCGACAGATGCGTCCACTGCGCTTCCACCTTTTGCAAGAATGTCCGCCCCAACTTGAGTCGCGATTGGACATACCGCTGTTACGGCATTCCTTGAAAACCTTGGTCCTTCACCAGCCCAGGAAAAGGATGCCAAAACCAAAAACAGGACGATGAATATCAATCGCATATCAAGACCCCAAAATCCCAAAGTCACCCCATGTTCAACCCTTAATTTGCCTTTACAACCCATAGATTGACTAGCGAGGAAACCGGTTTTGATCAGGGATGGACCATCAGTGGCAAAGGAAGCCTACGATTTTCACAAAGAGTTGGAACTCCATGGCCCATGGGCCAAATCGGCACCATTGGACCTAAAGGAATCCTTTGAATACTGTTCCTGGTTGACCCGAGTCCACTATGAAAACTTCTCGGTAATCTCCTGGTTTTTGCCCAAATCTCTTAAGCCAGCATTTGAGGCTGTTTACGCTTTTAGCCGATGGTCGGATGATTTGGGTGATGAAGCGGGAAGTCCTGAAAAGTCACTGGAATTACTTCGATGGTGGGCTGGTGAACTAGACGAATCCTTTGCCAATCCATCCAAAGCAAAACACCCCATCCTGAAAGCCCTCGCAACCGAAGCAAAAAAGTACCTTCTAAACAAAGAACCGTTTCAGAGACTTATTTTGGCATTTGAAATGGATCAGACCAAAAACCGATTTGCCACCCGGAAAGAAGTTCTCTTTTATTGCCATCACTCGGCAAATCCCGTTGGTGAAATTGTTCTTTCACTCTTCAAGGCACATACCAAGGACAATATCGCACTTTCCGATTCCATTTGTACGGGGCTTCAACTCGCCAACTTTTGGCAAGATGTGTCCAGGGACCTGGATATCAACCGAATTTATATCCCTAAAGAAGACATGGATCAACTTGGGGTTACGGAAAGTGATCTTTGGACCCGTAAAACCAACTCCGCCATTCGCGAACTGATTCGTAAAGAAGTGGATTGGGCCGAGGAATGTTTCCTGAAAGGGAATTCGCTTCCAGACAAATTGGGGGGACCAATGGGTGAACAGATTCGCCTGTTTCTCATGGGGGGCCAGGCGATCCTGAGGAAAATTAGACAAACGAACTTCAATTCCCTTGAACAGCGGCCCAAACTGTCCAAATGGGACAAATTATCCCTCGCAGTTCCCGGCCTGGCTCGAATGGGCGCGAAACTATTGCTCTCCCGAGTATCATTCGTCTCTCAAAAAGGGAGGCTTCCAAAATGACCACCTCCATTTTTTCCACCGAAACGCTTGGGGCTTGCCAGGAGATTTGCGGAAAATCCGGATCCAATTTTACCCCGGTATTTTCCCTCCTTCCCAAGGATCAGAAGGAGGCTATGACCGTCCTTTATTCCTTCATGCGATTGACAGATGACATTTCAGATGGGGAATCCTCCCAGGAGAATCGGCGAACCAACCTCAACAATTGGAAAAAACAACTCAGCGAAATACTGAACGAAAAAATTGCTGGATTCCAAAATAGTTCCCCTGTGTTGAATGGGGTAAAACAACTTGTGGATCAGGCCAATGTTGCCCCCGAATGGCTATACGAGGTAATCGCCGGGGTAGAGGAGGATTTGATTTTTAAAGGGTATGCAACGAAAGCGGAAAGGGATTCTTATTGTTTTAAGGTGGCATCTGTTGTGGGTTTGTGTTGCCTGGCGATTTGGAAAGGGAACCAGACAAAGGGACGGGATGCGGCAATTGACACAGGATATGCCTTTCAACGAACGAATATTCTACGTGACCTGATGGAGGACTTTAAAAGGGGAAGGTGTTATTTGCCCACAGTAACCCTAGAGGAATTTGGTGTCTCACCCATGATCCCGACCAACGGAACACAAAAAAAAGCATGGAATCGACTTATCAGATTTGAAATAAATGAAATTGAAAAACTATTCCTCTCCGGCCGAACATTGCTCCCTTTGCTTCCACGACCAGGCCGGGCGGTTTTCAGTGGATTCCTTGGGATTTATCACGCAATTCTGGTTCAGATAGCAAAGGACCCTGAGGTGGTTTGGCGCAAACGGGTTCGCGTTGGATCAATCCGTAAAAGCCAAATCATGCTTAAGGCACTTAGGATCAAATGGATTGGGTTTTAAACGGGTTTGGGTGATAGGAATATGAAAGCAAAATGGGCCACAATTCAGGTTGGCGGGGAATTTTCGGTTGCCTTAGCTCTAGGGGAGGGCCTTTTCCTGCCACGCTCAGGCCGGGGTATAACGCTTCTGGAAGTTATTTCAAATCTTTCCCTTAAAGAGCAACTTAGGATGGAATGGAAAAATAAGATTGGCGATATTGTTTCTCAAGAAGATATCATATTTGCTCCTTTGATTCCCCATCCCGAAAAAGTAATCTGCATAGGCCTCAATTACCTCGACCATGCAAAGGAAATAGGGGGTGTAGTTCCAAAAGAGCCTGTCATATTTGGGAAATTTCCATCCGCCCTTACCGGACACCGTTGTCCCATTGTGCTTCCCAAGGTTAGTTGCAAGGTAGACTTCGAAATTGAATTGGTTTTGGTCGTGGGAAAAACCGGAAGGTACATACCCACCGGGAATGCATGGAACCATATTGTTGGCTTAACCATTGGGAACGATGTTTCCGCCCGGGATTGGCAATTAGAAAAGGACGGTAAGCAGTGGATGATTGGAAAATCATTTGACACTTTTGCGCCAGTTGGGCCTTTTTTGATCCCCACCGAGGATGTCCCAACAACGAACAACCTAGAACTTTCTTTAAAACTCAATGGCGCAGTAATGCAGCAAAGCTGTACCAATCAATTCCTTTTTTCCATACCACAAATCATTAATTATGTATCCACGGTGGTAACTTTAAAACCCGGTGACCTGATCTTTACAGGAACACCGGCAGGGGTGGGTATTGGACGCAATCCGCCGGTGTGGCTGAAACCTGGTGACGAACTTGAGGCATCAATTAAAGGGCTTGGAACCCTTTGCAACACGGTTATCGACGAGTGATCAGGCCTCCAGGGGCATCAGGCTTTTTGGGGCCATCGGGCTTTTTAGGCGGCTCTATTTTTTTTGGCGCATCCTGCTTGGGTTGTTCTTTACCGTTTGGGCCGTCAACCTTTGAACGCAAATAATCCCATTCATCCGATTTGGGATCGGCCTGACCAGGCATTCCCTTGTTCAGGTTGGGATTTTCTTCCAATACCTGATTCACAAACCCTTCAAGCATTTCGGTGAGATAATCCCGAGTGCAGTCGTTACTGCAAGTGTCGAAGTGATTTGCGCCCGGAATAATCAATGTACCCTCGGATACAACTGAATATTCCAAGGAATTCCCCGGGAGTATGCTCAATGTGTCACCCACCACCTCGGGGAGCAGAGCCCCGTCAGGGGAGGGGGGCGGGTCAATCATAACCAACATATCAATGGCACGCCCACCTTTTGCCAACCCCTTTGCGAGGTGCCTGGCCCCAACCGCCCCGGCACCATGGGTAATAACCACAACCCGGGCTGCTTCAGATTCATCAGGCAGTTTTTTCATCCAATCCGCAAGGGTTTGGACATTCCAGCCCCACCCGTAATAGGTGGAAGGAAAGCCAGCTTCGCGAATATGGTTGTGCAAATCCTGAAAGTGCCCGGAATCTATTGGATCAAATCCGTTTAGAAACACTATGTGGACTTTACTCCTGGCTTCAATCTGTCCATACCTATCCGGATCCAGCTGATTTCTGGCAAGCTCCTGGGGATATTTCGTTGCAATCTGACAAGCAGGGATCAAGGCACCACAAAATGCCAAGAACACCCATCTTTTAAAAACAGAAAAACCCATACCGATTCCCCCAAGGGAAAACCAAGAAGCTTCCACTTGAAAGGATATATCGGCTTTTAATGGTTATAACGGTTAGTCAATCGCCTTGTTTACCCTTCCTTTATAGACCAGGGGTCGCCCTTGTAGCACAGACTGACACTCCTGAAAACAGAGACCAAGAGCCTCACGGGCAAGGACAGGGCACAACTCTTCCGGCGCCACGCCGTTTTTTACCCCCTCTATCGCACACTGAATTTCGCGGGTAAACGCTTCAACCGGGTCCGAAGAAAAGGCGAGCTTGGGATTCAGGACTTTCCCATCCTTCGTGTAAACAGTGAGAGGGATGCCTGCGGAGGAAAATGCAACCGTTGCCTTTTCAAATTGAAGGTCAAATCCATGCTGGAACGCCCGACCAGGCATAGCGATAGCCCCACTCGTTGCCGAAAGGGCCGGACCATTGTCTCCGTAAATGTAATTTGTGGAGACATACTCAACGACATCCTGATTATTGGCCACACCTACCGAGCTAAGTCTGCCTGGCATTCCTGCCAAAAGCCCCAAAAAGTGGGTGTCATGAATGTGAAGATCGATCACGGGCCCACCCGTTTTGGCGGCATCACCGATATCTGACGACCATTCCGGTTTGGAAATTAGCCTTTCAAACCGCCCGGCAACCAACCTTCCATAGGTGTTTTTTCGGGCCAATTTCAGAGCAAAATCAAATTCGCTAAAGAAGGGAAGCACATGGGCAACCATCAAAACCTTGCCAGCTTTCTCTGCAGCTTCAATCATCTTGTCTGCCTGGCCTGCGGAAAGTGCGATAGCCTTTTCCACAAGGACATGTTTTCCAGCCTTTAGAGCAGCAATGGCCATCGGCGCATGTTTGTCGGTGGGCGAGCAAATATCAACCACATCGATTTCAGGGTCTTCAATCATTTCCTGAAAATCGGCGTATCCTTTTACCCCTTTCAATTCCATCTGGTCCCCTTTGGGACCAAAGTTCCCCTGAATTCCTCTCCAATCCCCTGATAGTTTTTTCGGATCTCGACTGCAAATCGCGGTTACCCGGGCACCTTTTACCTTTTTTGAAGCAAGAAAATGAATCATGCCCATGAATCCGATACCCACCAATCCGACTCTAACCATTGGAACCATCCTCATTTTGAAAGTGGGCAAGAAAACCCAAATTGGTTTCCCGGCCACAAACATTGAACCGATCGCAATTTCTCAAAATCTTATGAGATCGCAAAGCCCATGCCCCCCATCCTTCAACGGTGGTGTTTACAATGCCACCACATTTTTATTTGGTTCATTCCCGTTTAAAAAGTCCAATCATGCACAACTTGTGCCACTCATGCTTATTGGTCCTTCCTAAAATAAAATTAATTTTCAAATCCTTTTGGTGTCCCTCAGTTGGTCCGCAAGCAGGAATACGATGTGGCTTGAAATCTCGCGGTGAATGAAAAAGGCCAATAGGGCAGGGCAGTGTTGGATTTCGAACGGGAAATGAATCCTCGACAGCGTCGTGTGGTGGACAATCCGGGGGAAAGGCCCGTAAAACTCCTCTGGCCGTAGCCACACATGATTTTTTCCTGATTGACAGGGATTAACGAAATTCAAGGTGGACAATTGCCGGGAGTACAAAACAGTGTCAACGATTTTTAAACTTGGCTTTTTGGGTTTGGCCCTTGGAATTCCAACCTTGGCAGCAAACGGGCAAACAAAAAAAATCTCCGTCAAAAAAGGGGATCGAATCATTTTCCTTGGTGACTCCATAACCCAAGCTGGAGCGGACCCCAAAGGCTATGTTTCCTTGGTAGGCCAGGCTTTTGAGAAGAATAAAAAGGATTTGGGCGTAGTTGTAATTGGGGCCGGGATAAGTGGCAACAAGGTTCCAGACCTTGAAAATCGACTGGATCGTGATGTTCTCGCACAAAAACCCACAAAAGTGGTTATCTATATTGGCATCAACGATGTTTGGCATGGCAAGGACGATCCTTCCCGCGGCACCCTCCCGGAAAGGTTTGAGGCGGGATTGGCCGGTTTAGTCGATCGAATCCGCAAGTCAGGTGCGGAAGTTATCCTGGCTACACCAAGCGTGATCGGTGAAAAATTTGATGGTAGTAACAAACTAGATCCCAAACTCGACCAGTATTCGGATATTACCCGAAAAATTGCGAAAGAAAAAAATACCGGCCTTTGTGATTTGAGAAAAGCATTTCTAAGCCAACTCAAAAACAGCAATCCCGGAAACAAAGAGGCTGGAATTCTCACATCCGACACGGTACACCTGAACCAGGCAGGAAATGAATTTGTCGCAGAAGTTATTCTCAAGTCCCTTGGTCAATAAATTATAAAAAGTAAACCTGGAAGGATTTGGGCCTTCCAGGTTTACTTTTACAACTGTTGTTGAATTTCATTTTCCCAAGGAAGTTGCCCTCAAATTTTTGAAATGCAATTCCTTGTTAAATTAACGGCTATTTTTTCTTCTCAAAGTCCCCGGCTTCGATGATGACCATCTTTTTAGTGGAAAAATATTCCTTGATCACTTTATTCACTTCGGCAGGATCAAGGATTCCAAGCTTTTTTTCCTGGGCAACATAAAAATCCACCCCACGCCTTGCTTCCAAGGCATCCGATAGGATTGCCGCAACCCCGCTATCAGAAGACCTGGCATTCATGGCTTCCGCCAAAAGGGCCTTGCGACCTTCTGTAATTTCCACGGGAGTAAATCCCTCATTCACCATTTTTTCAACTTCTTCCTGAATCGCCTTTTCGGTCTTGGACATTGCAGCAGGATTACAGGATGCTAATATTAGCCACCTTGTGAGGTAATCCTGATTATCAATCGAAAGACTGGAATTTACCCCGTAGGCCAATCCTTCCTTTTGACGGACCCGGTTACCCAATCGGGATGAAAGGGTTCCCCCTCCAAGGAGAAAGTTCGCCAATTCCAAAGTGGTGCTATCAGGGTGGTCATCCCTTAGAGCCAGGGAAAATCCAGCAAGGTAAAATGCGTTAGCTTTATCCGGCGTGTTAATGAGTTTCCTGGATCCTTGGAGCTCGGGAAAAGCTTTCGATTCAATTCGCTTGTAAGGAGTTTTGGCAGTCCAGTTATTGGTCAACTTTGCCAAAAATCCTTTGACCTGGCCGGGATCAAAATCACCCACTGCAACAAGTTCCACATCCTCGGCCCCAAGCTGCTCCGAATAGAGCTTTTTCACTGCTTCAAGGCTTAGTTTTTTATTGTTTTCAAGAGACTCCTCAATGGTTGGAATTTTGCGCACATCACCATCGGGATAGGGGAAAAGTGTCCTGAGTAATGCCCTCTGGGCCAAAGGCATCGGTTCTGTTTTGCTTCGCTCCAATCCCTCCCGACTCTGGTTTTTTAGAACCTCAAATTCCGACTCCGGGAACAGGGGTTCACGGAGAATTTCCGTAAGGAGATCCAGAACCTGCGGCAGAACTTCCCTTCGGGCAATTACTGTAAAACCGAGGCTTCCCGCACCAGAGGAGGGCACAATCTGGGCCTTAAGTTGACTTAAGGTATCTTCGATCTGCTGCCTTGATTTGGTTTTGGTTCCTCGGCGAAGCAATTGAGGCAACAAATTCGCTGCGGCATTTGCCCCCTTGAGCGAATCTTCATTCCCATATCCCATGGAAATTTTCAGGCTTACCTGGCCATTTCTGGATTTCTTGGGCAGAAGAGCAAATCGAACCTTGTCACTTTGCGAACCAAAATCGGTCCGTAAAAAGATATTTTCAAAAGTTGGCTCAAACTGTTCTCCCAGCTTGACCCCGACCCCACCCTTGTAATCTTTCAGGGTCAGGGCCAGATCACCAACAGCAGGGATCGCAGCCCGCTCTGGTTTATCAACCGGATCAAAAAGGCCGGTGGTTCGGTTGGACCTAACCAAGTATTCCCGAAGGACCCTGTCCACATCCGCCTTGGCAACCTTCGCGATTCTGTCCCGATGAAGGAAGAAAAGGCGCCAATCCCCCTTTGATGCCCAGTCACTGAGCGAAACCGCAACCCGGTTTCCATCACTCATCAACAATTCGCGAGAGCGTTGAATCTGCTGTTTTGCACGCTCAACGGATGCGGCATCCACCCCATCCTTTGCCAACTTGTCGATCGTTTCCACAAGCAAATCGCGAAGTTTGGAGGCAGTGACGCCCGAAAGGGCCGAAGCGCCAATTTCCAAGGCGCCCGGGTCGTGCCAACCAAATGCCATGGAACTTACATCCGAACCGACTTTTCCTTCTACAACGGCCTTGTACAAGGGCCCCGAAGGCTGAAGGGAAAGTGCGGTGGCGAGAACCTCAATAGGAGCAAAATCTGGATGGGCGCCTGCGGGAATATGGTAAAGGAGCCCTGTGGCGGCAACCTTTCCAACCCGGCGAAGAATCACCTCCCGCTCTCCATCCTGGGGGGGCTCTTCCGTGTAGGTT
>CAMBMH010000060.1 GCA_945868575.1 Singulisphaera sp. GP187
GATTAATTTGTGATCGGACCATTTCCACACCACTTTTTTATCCCGTGTAACCTCAAAGGCATGCGCTCCCCTTCCCTCCTGGTTTCTTAGAAAATTCCCAACCACAATATTTCCACCAGGCAACATCTGGATGCTGGAAACCCAGGTAATATTGAGATCGGGCGCGTCTCCTGCGCCAAATTCCCAAACAATGTTTTTCTCAGGTGTCACCTCTATCACCCTTTTCTGGGTTCCGCAGGAAATCATTGTATTCCCGTTGGGCAACCGATGGGCATCACCTGTATTTTCCACCCCTTTGTATTCCCAAACAAGCTTTCCCTGGGGATCAACCTCACGGACCGCCCCTTCGCCCTCGTGGGCCGCAAGGATATTTCCATTGGCCAACTTGTGAATATTCCGAACCTGAAGGTGGTAGCCCTTTTCGGTTGTGATAAGTGGGGTTATCCGAACCAGCTCCCTCTTTGGATTAACTTCGACTGCTTGGCATGGACCTTGTTCCGCAATCAGAGTGTTCCCATCTGGCAACCGACTACATCCAAGTACTTGAGAGCATTTGCTCACATAATTCCAAACCTCCACACCCTTTCTTGTTACTTCCCGCACCCCGGTTGGATTGCCACCATAGGCATAAAGGATATTCCCACTAGGAAGAACCTCAAACATTACAGCAATGCTTGGTGGTTTGTGCTCCCAGACAACCTTTCCCGACTCATCCAGCTCCAGCAACCTATTAGGACCTTTTCCATACTCAAAAAAAAGGACTTTGTGTCGAATTGGTTCACTGCCGCGCCCGGAAGGACATGGCGAATTTCCAAAGGACTTGGGCAAAAAGAAAAGAGAAGACGCCATTTGTGAAGAGACCTGAAAAAACATTCGACGGGAAGAAAACATGGCAAACTCCAGGGAGGAGAGAAAGCAACGAAGCCTCGGGTTTAATTATAATCTATATTCCAAAGAAAAAAAGGCAAAAAAAAGGACTTCCACACCCACTTCGATGGGGATTATTGACCAAATACAAAATAAAATATTTGTTTTAAAAAAGTATATATTAATAAAAAAAATAAATTATTTTAAAAACAATACATTTAAAATAATAACAATTGAACCATTGCTCCCAGACATGGCAAAAAAAGGGAACCGTTCCCCTTTTGCCGGAGCTTAATGACTCATCGAATCTTGAACCAGCTAAAATTTGTTTAGGACACCATAGGCACCTAAACATGGGCGAGATTTTACGATGATTGGAGTCTGGATATGCCTGGCCGCCGTATATCCATGGATGTACGCTAATCCGCAAAACGACGAAAAACCTGGGCATAATTTGGCCCAGGCTCCGGCGATCACGTTCTCGTTGATGGACCTGAATGGAACAATTCACAGCCTCGAACAGAACGACAACAGGCGAGTTCGGGCGTTCGTCTTCGTCTCCACGGAATGCCCCATCTCCAACGGCTACATCAAGACCCTGAACGAACTCCACGCCATGATCGCCAAGTCGGGGAAGGTGGCTGAATTCTTCGGGGTCGTCTCCGACCCCACGGTGACACGCACCCAGGCGGCGAAGCATTTTGCCGACTTCAAGGCTGAGTTCCCGATTCTATTCGACGCATCCGGGTTGTTGGCGCAGGTTTTGATGCCATCTCATGTTCCAGAAGCGTTCGTGTTGGACGGTGACGGCGAGCTCGTCTACCGAGGAGCCATCGACAATTCCTGGGAAGCCATCGGGCGGCGAAGGCCCAAAGCTGAGAAGGAGTTCCTTACCGACGCAATTACGTTAGCCAGCAGCGGCAAGCCAGTTGCCGTCGCAGAAACCAAGCCGGTTGGATGCCTGTTCGAGATGCCGCCCAAAGGGGACGAGAAAGCCAAAGTCACCTACACCCGTGACATCGCTCCGATCATTCAGACCCGCTGCCTGAATTGTCATCGTGAAGGTCAAGTCGCTCCGTTCGCCCTCGCCGATTACGATCAAACGGCCAAGCGTGCGAAGCAGATCGTCCGTGTCACGCAGGACCGAATCATGCCGCCGTGGATTCCCTCACCCGGCCATGACAAGTTCGTGGCCGAGCGGTGGCTCACGGATCGGGAACTCGAACTCTTCAAGACCTGGGCCGAGACGGGCCGGGCCAAGGGCGATGATGCTGACCTCCCACCAGCACCAAAGTTCGCCGAAGGTTGGCGGCTCGGCCAACCGGACTTGATCGTGAAGATGGCCGAACCATTCACTGTTCCCGCTGATGGCCCTGACTTGCTCCAGAATTTCGTGATTCCCATCGACATCGCCGAGGATAAGCTCGTTGCAGCCATCGAATTCCATCCGGGCAACAAGCGAGTTGCACATCACTCGGTCCTGTTCCTTGATGCCAGCGGTGCGGCCCGAAAACTCGACAAGGCTACGCCGGAGCCGGGTTACGCCAACTTCGGCGGGCCGGGATTCCTTCCGTCAGGTGCATTGGGCGGCTGGTCGGTCGGCAACACTCCACGACCACTGCCGAACGGTATGGGACGCTACCTCAAAAAAGGTTCCGATCTCGTCGTGCAGATGCACTACCACCCGACAGGGAAGGAAGAAACCGACCAGTCGGAAATCGGCCTGTACTTCGTGAAGAAGCCGGTTGCGGAATCGCTAAAAGAACCGGCCACACTCGTCGGAAGCATCTGGATGGCGAACTACGAGATGGACATCGCTGCTGGAGAAAAGGACTACCGACGATCCACGTCGTACACGTTGCCCAAGGAAGTCATCATGGTGGGCGTCGTCCCCCACATGCACCTGCTTGGTAAGGCCATGAAGGTGACGGCAACTCTCCCCGACAAGACCGTAAAGACGCTGATTGACATCAAGAACTGGAACTACAACTGGCAGGACGAGTATTACTACGAGCGCCCGTTCAAACTGCCTGCGGGTACCCGCCTTGATGTTGAAGCTGTCTTCGACAATTCTGAAAGCAACCCCGCCAATCCCAGTTCACCCCCAAAGCGGGTGACATGGGGCGAGGGTACGACTGACGAGATGCTCTTCTGTTTTTTTCTGGTCTCTTCGGAAAAGCCCGAGGACATGATCCATGTCATCTTTGACAACTTGCAACACTATAAACGGCAGCCAGGCCAACAAATTGGCAAATGACAGGGATGGAATCAAAAGCATTCGAACCAAGGACTAACCACCCGATCTGGGAGAGGAAGAAAAACCGAAGGAGCTTTTTCGATCGAATTGCCACCATGGGGTACATTTCCATGTTTGGTAAGGGATTGTCGGGGAAATAGGGGCTATGAAGTATTTGGCAGAAGTATTTTGGATTTTCGAACCTGATTAAAAAAACACATTTCTAGAAAACAAGAAAGCCCTTCAACCTATCGGCTAAAGGGCTCCTTATTCATTAAAGTCGGGGCGAGAGGATTTGAACCTCCAACCTCTTGCACCCCAAGCAAGCGCGCTATCCAGGTTGCGCCACGCCCCGATCGGTGTAGGGAATTTATCGGCATTTCCGGGAAGAAGTCAAGAATGGATCCGAGGAATCTATGAGATCACCAAAAAACCCGGGAAATTTGCTGTTTCCCGGTTGATACCCACACGGAGTTTATGGAAAATGAGTTTACCTACCTTAATGCACAAGCCCACTTCCATTGGAAGCCAGCCGAGGCTTGGCAAAAAAGCCTATTGGGCCGCAGGACATTCCAGCCATGAAGCAAATTCTCCGCCCATGCCCCTGCAAACTTGCAATAAATCTCCTTGCGGTGATACTTTGCCCGCTTGATGCTTGGGGTCAACCGGCTGATCCGGGTACCCCTTTTCCGCGGATCCTTCGAACGCTTCCCGCAGGGGCAACCATTGGGGCTACTAATCAAATCACCCTTTATGGCATTGATTTGGAAGGCCCCAAGGAAGTCTTGACGACCCATCCCGGCATAAAGGCAAAAATCGTTGCAGACGAGGCTCAAAAAAAGGACCCAAAAGCGGCACCAACCCCCAATCCCCAAATCGAATTGATTATCGATTCCTCCGTCCCCATTGGAATGCATGGAATACGCCTGATTAACTCATGGGGCACAAGCAACCTTTGTTTCATCCCCGTACATCGACTGGCCCAGGGGAACGAAAAGGAACCAAACAACGACATAACCGAAGCGACCCCCATTTCCTGGAAATCATGGATGACCGGTACCATTTCGGGTGGTACTGATGTCGACTATTTTGTTGTGGATGCCCCAGCAAACAGCCCGATGGTCATTTTTTGTCAGGTTGAAGCCCTCCGTTCAGGAACCCAACCCAGGATTGAATTGATCAATCCCGCAGGAAAACCTATCCGAATGAATCACAATCATCGGGGTGATGATGCCTTGATTTGCTTCAGGACCCAAATTGCCGGCAAATACTTGGTACGCGTCAGTGAATTGGCCTACAACCGGGGTGGCGAAGGCGCTCAATACCAACTTTACATAGGTCCTGGGCCCTGGATTGAATCTGTAACCCCCTTAACAGTGGGGAAATCCAAAAGCCAATCCATAACTTTTTCGGGTTATGGATTAGATCCTGCCAAATCGATCCAAAATCCGTCAGGGGAATCCCTGACACTCGTAACCCAGCCCGGCCAGTTCAAATCTCTCACCTATTTTGGCAGGCCTGAACGAATTCCGGATGGTGTTTTTTTTTCCTATGAGCCCGTTTTAGCCGCCGGCAACGCAGTGGAACCCATCCTGCTGGAATCCACCGAACTGGTTCCTGTTGGCGAGAAGGAGCCGAACAACACATCAGACACGGCCCAGGAGGTCCCCCTGGGTACAGATATCACAGCCCGGTTGGACAAACCGGGGGATGTGGATTATTTCCGATTTACGGGCAAGAAGGGACAAAAAATCGAGGCAGAACTTTTGCCAACTCAGGGGGGCCGATTCCAACAAGGACACCTTCGCATTTTGCCCTTGAGTGGAAACAAGCAGCCCTTGGCATCCACGGAAGATGATGGCCAATTAGCTTATCCGAAGTTTTTCCAAAGGGGCCTTGATGTCTCATTGAATTACACCCTTCCGGCTGACGGTCAATATGCAATTGCTGTGGCGAGCCGGGTATCCACTTCCATTTATGGTCCCAACACGGAATACCGCTTGAAAATCAGCGAGTCCAAACCATCAGTCAAAATTTATGCCCTCTCACCACTGATACAAAACCCGGGGGATATTCACCTTGCAAAAGGTGGTGCTGGTGCGATTATGATTTATCTACAACGAAAAAATGGCTTTGCTGGTGAAGTAAAGATTATTCCCGAAAAACTACCGGCGGGTGTTAAGGCTGAACCCATCAAATTGCAGCCCGGGATTTCATCCGCAAATCTTGTTTTGACTGCTGATGACAACGCCCCAGAAGCACAAGGCTCGATCCGGATTATTGCGGAAACCAGTCTTGGCAAAGTAAAGCCAATCTTCCTCTCCATGCGAAACGCTGTTCCATCGGCCGCAATTACCCTGCCATATTTTTCGGTGGAGGAGGAAATGATGGTCTCGGTCCGGGGAGCAACTCCGTTTTTGCTCAAAGGAAGTGTCGATAAACCTGCTATAAAGCTCGGAGACAAAGGTGAATTCAAGGTTGAACTTGTTCGAAAAAGCCAAGAAAAAACTGTGATTGCGGTGCAGGGACTTGAAAGCCAAGGCAACCTTTTGGGCAATGCCCCACTGAACATCAACGCGGATAAAAACGAAGTTAAACTTCCGGTTACCGTGCCCGATGGGACACCACTGGGGACCTATTTATTAACCGTTAGGGGCCAATCACCTATCCCGTTTGCCAAAAACCCGGCAGCAAAAGAGAAACCCCCTGTAAATACTGTGACATGGTCCAACACCGTTGCAGTTGAGGTCATGCCAAAAGATCTGGGCACCGCACAAGCCACCCAAACAGGTGAACCTCTCAAACCGGGAAAAACTGGACAATTGACAGTCAAAATTACCAGGCGAGAGGGTTTTTTGGGCGATTTGAAATTAACCCTCTCGGAAAAGGGGGATGGAAAAATCAAAATTCCATCCGGAACGATTCCGGCTGGCAAAGACACCCTTGTCCTTGTTGTGGAAGTCCCAGCGGATGTATCGCCGGGAGCCAAAACCAACCTTGCCCTTCAGGCCGAAGGCGCATGGAAGGGAAAATTTGCATTGACCCAAAAGATCCCCCTGAACCTGAACATTGTAAAGTGAGGTTGTTTGCCATGCTAAGCACTCTATTGCTGGTTGGTCCTTTGCTTATGGGCCAGGGAACCGAGGGAAAGAAAAAGGAACTCCCACCCATAGAGGTGGTCAAAATTGACCACAAGGGCCCCGTGGATTTTAACAAGGAAATTTGGCCCATCCTAGAGGCCAAATGTGCCTTCTGTCATTCGGGCAATGTCAAGGAGGGCCAGTATGATCTCGCAACACCTGAGGCTCTGACAAAAGGTGGAAAGCGGGGCGTTGCCTTGGTACCCGGAAAACCGGATGAAAGCAATCTTTTGACCATGTCGGCCAGGACCAAAAAACCATTTATGCCACTCAAATCGGAGGAGCCCTTCACTCCCAATGAACTTGCACTTGTTCGGCTCTGGATTGAACAAGGAGCCAAAATGCCGGTAGAAATGAGGCAAAAGCAAAAGATTGTCATCACTGCTCCCCCAAAACTTGTCCAACCAATCCATGGTGTGGCGATCTCCACTGACAAAAAAACTGTCTTCGCTGCCGTTGCAAATCGAATTGTCGAGGTGGATGCAAAAGAGGGAAAGATTCTGAGAGCGCTTCGCGACGAGGCACTTCCCAGCGAAAAGGATCCGCTCAAAAACCTGGCCCATCTTTCACTGGTGGAATCAATGGCCCTTAGCCCGGATGGAGGAACCCTTGCGACTGGAGCTTTCCAGGAAGTTGTCTTGTGGGATACTAAGACTGGCAAAATCAAACATCGCTTCAAGGATTTCGCGGAACGCGTTGTCGCGCTTGCGTTCTCCGCCGATGGAAAACTCCTTGCGACCGGTGGTGGGGCTCCGACCGAGGAGGGTGAGGTTCGCCTCTTTGAAGTGGCCACAGGCAAGGAAACCCTCAAGTTAAAGGCACCACATAGTGACACGGTTTTTGGTCTGGCATTCAGCCCCGATGGCAAGATCCTTGCAACCGGGGGAGCCGACAAATTCCTTCGCACCTGGGAAATCCCTTCGGGGAAGATGCTCAAGGCCTTTGAAGGACACACCCACCATGTAATGGATGTTTCCTGGAAAGGTGATGGCAAAACCCTGGTTAGTGCCGGAGCAGATCAGGTCCTCAAAGTTTGGAGCTATGAAAATGGCGAACAAATCCGGACAATCCCTGGTCACACCAAGCAAATTACCCGGGTGGTTTTCATTGGTAATAAGCCCGAATTTTTGACTTGCTCGGGTGACCAAACCGCCCGTGCATGGAATGTGGATAACGGGGGCACAGTAAGGAATTTTCCAGGTGGCACCGACTTCCTTTACGCTTTGGCCACAAGCCCGGATGGGACCATTGTTGCCACGGGCGGCGAGGAAGGAGTTCTGAGAATCTATAACGGGACAAATGGTGCCCTGATAAAAGGTGTGCCGCTGAAATAATTTATCCCGCCACCACGCAGCCCAACCTGAATTGGAACAGCGGCTGTAAAAAATTCAGCGCGCCCCCAACTTGAAAAAATTACACACGCCAGCGCCCGAGCCATCATGGATCGGGCGCTTTTTTGTCAAATAATCCGCAAATCCCCTACCAATTCCCCAGATTTTTTGCTGTTTTTGTATTCTCATTTTTGTTCCGGGCTTTGGTCCGGCCTTTGCATGGAAGGCTTGACCACGGAGATCCAATGCGGCCAGGGAAGGCAGCGGGCTCCAGGGAACCTGTCCATGCTTGTACGATTGCAATGGTTTGTCTGCGCTTTTGTGTTAGCCTTTGGCTCGCTTGCGGCATCCTATCGCAGTCCGAATTTTGTCATTCAGGCACCAACCCCGGAATTGGCCCAGCAAGCCGCTCAGTATGCGGAGCACTATCGTAGGGAAAAAGCCATCCAATGGCTTGGTCGGGAAATGCCCCCATGGCCCGAACCCATAACAGTCCAGATCAAAGTAACAGGCGGAGGATCTGGTGGGGCCACTTCATTTGCCTTTGACAGTGGTGCAATTCTAAGCCAGGAAATGGAAGTAGAAGGCACTGTTGACAGAATTTTGGCAAGCGTCCTTCCTCACGAAATCACGCACACCGTTCTCGCTCACTACTTCCGTCAACCTGTGCCCCGATGGGCAGACGAAGGCGCATCGGTTCTTTCGGAAGACGAACCGGAAAGGCGAATGCATGATCGTATGGCCAGGGATATTCTCCTGAATCCGCAAAGGCGAATGCCCCTTCGGCGCCTGTTTACCATTACCAAATATCCCACTGATGTCATGGTCCTTTATGCTTTGGGTTATTCGGTTACGGATTTCCTTGTCAAAAGAGGAGGGAGACAACAATTCCTGACTTTTTTGGCAATGGGAATGAGAGGCGACTGGGATGGGGCTGGAAGGACCTTTTATGGTTTCGACAGGGTGGAGACTCTTGAAGCCGCATGGCTGGACTCCTTAAAACTAAATGGCCCATTGCCCGTGGAATTGGCACGGGGCACCCCGGGAAATAATGCGGCCACTTTTGTTTCTGCACCAGGCAATTTTGGATCACCAAACCAGCCCATTATGATGGGTGCGCCTTTGGCTATGGACTCAAGGGGGACGCTGGCCCCAGGATGGAACCGTGAATCTCCTACCCCCGTCTACCTTAGTTCCCAAGGGCAAGGGGCAAATAATTTCCCCCAGCCTATCTATGCTCAGCAACCTGTGACACTGGGAGGGCCTCAACCCGGCTATGTTCCACCTCAAATGGGATACCCATCCATAACCTATCCGTCTCAAGGCTTTGTCGGCCAGGGATACCCAAACGCAACAACACTAGCCGGACAACAAATGGGGCAAATGATTAGCGAATATCCTCACCCTCCGGTTAGACTCGCGCCAATATCAGCCCACCCAAGTACGATTGCAAATCAGGACTGGGTGGGGGGCGCCCTTCCACCTCCACCCCCCGGCGCGGTATCCATCAACCCAATACAACAAAGGCTGAGACCCATTCCTGCGGTTCAGCTTGGGACACCTACGCCAATCCCTTAATCAAAGAGCTATTTATTCACTAATTCGAATAAACACTAGCGATTACGAAAACAAGCACAACTCTTTCTGTCGATAATGCATTCCCTGTGGTTCACTCCAGCCTTGAAATGGTCATCTTCCGGATCAAGCCTTTCCAACCCAATATCAATCCAACGAATTGCTTCAGCGTCATCACCTTCGTGGAATAGCTGAATTCCCAAAACCACCTCTGCCCTGCCCGCCTCAACATCATCCCGAACCTGCCTGGCCAATTGAATGGCTAAACGAAACGCCTCGCGGGCAAGGGAGTTATTCCCCTTTCGAGCCTCAAGGCGCCCCTTTTGTCTTGTCGATGCGGCATGAAAAGAGCCCCATCCTTCACCAATTCCAATCGCTTCAAGCTCCTCAAGGGCAAGTTCCATACCATCAAGCCGCCCAAGGTCGATTTGAACACGAATCCAATCAAGCCGGCCTTGAGCCCACGCACCCCGGTCCCCAACTCTTGCGTATGCTGCCATCAGCCGCGTTAGTGATTGACTACGGGCAGGCAGATCCCGAACGATTCCATCAAGAGTCACAAGGCTATTCAGTAACTTAATTTCCACCTGGAGAGCATCAGAAATCGAACCCGGAAACAGGTCAAGCATTTCCGAGGCAACATGACGCAAAATGGAAGGGTCACCTTGTTGGACCCGTTCGGACAGCGCCTCCACGAGACCCGCAAAATGTGACCTTAGGTTTCCGACAAATGGCTCCAGGGGAGGTTTTCCCTGCAATGCCCGAGCCTCCGCTGCAACCAAAATGGCACTTGGAACCGCATTCCCATTTTGCCCAATAACCCTCAAAGCCAATTCCAAGGCCTGTTTGGGAAGGTTTGCATAGAGACTGATTTCCGCCCTTGCCAGAAGGAGCGGCTTGGCGGGAGGGGGTGGCAAAGGAAGCTTTTCTTCCCATTCCGATGCCTTCTCCAGTGCGGCAAGCGATTCCTCAAAACGATGGACCGATGCTCGCATTAAACCAAGGTCGCGCCACGAAAGGTATGCGATAACCGGGTCATCGGTCGCAAATTTTGATGCTTGAACCATTCGATTCAGGGCATCGTTTTGACGCTCAACCCACCATAATCCCCATGCTAGATCCCGCAAAGGCCCAGAAGAATCAGGGCTTTCCAAAACCGCCGATTCCAATTGCGCGAGCCCCTTGCCCACCTGGCCTGATTCAATCCATTGACGGGCCATTCGGAGGTTATCACTTGGAGAATAAGGATCACTCAATGGAATCTCCCGGAGTTAGGATAGCTTTGAGGTCATAACCTGTAGGAGCTTTGCATAGACCTCAGGCAGTTTATCCGCGTCCTTGCCCCCGGCCTGCGCCATACCTTTTGGACCGCCTCCCTTACCACCCACAATGGGAGCCAATTCCCCCACCAGTTTACCCGCCTCAACCTTATCCTGAAGCTCAACGCTAACCGTGGTCATCAAGCCAACTTTTCCTTCCTCCGTCCATCCTATTGCAACAACACACTTTCCGGCTTTGGTCCTTATTCGATCCATTTGGACTCTCAATTGATCAACCGGGGCAGCGGGGACTGTTCCGCCCAAAACAAGGACATCGCCAATTTTGGTAGCTCCCTCAAGTAATTTGTCAAAGATACCCTGAAGGTCGCTGCCTGCGGCTTTGTTTGCGCCACTTTTCAGTTTTTTCACCTCGTCAAGCAGGGCGTCCACTCGTGCTCCCAAATCCTCTGCCCGACAGTTCAGTTTGGATGCCACATCCTCGAGGAGAGCACTGATTTTTTGTGAATGTCGTACGGCAAGCTCCCCTGCCGCGCATGTGAGTCGCCGAATTCCTTTACCAACAGCTTCCTGGGAAATAATCCGGAAAGATCCGGCTTCACCAGACCGTGAAAGGTGGGTACCCCCACAAAACTCGACGGAACAATCCTCGCCAATTTTTCCAGAATCGTCGGTGCCGATCATTACTACACGAACCGGATCCGGATATTTTTCTCCAAAAACCGCGCGAACCCCTTGCAGTTTTTTTGCTTCATCCAAAGCCATAACCCGGGCTGCAATTGGTAAATCTGCCTGAATCAGGGAGTTCACCAGCAATTCCACCTCCCGAATTTGATCGGGAGACAGCGCCTTGTCATGGGAGAAATCAAAGCGGGTCTTTTCCCCATCAACCAAAGATCCCTTTTGGTCAATATTTGGACCTAAAACCTTGCGAAGCGCCAGATTGAGCATGTGGGTTGTGGTATGGTGTCGCATGGTTATTTTGCGCACGGGATCAACTTCCGCGGTGGCATTTTGGCCAACGGTGATCGTGCCGGACTCGACAGTCCCAACATGAAGGACGCCGTCACCCATTCGCTGGGTGTCCTCTACCCGAAAAACCCCTGACTCGGTACGAATCTGGCCACAATCACCAATCTGCCCTCCCTGTTCGGCATAGAAATTGGTTTTATCCAACAGGAGGGCAGCCTGACTACCTTCAAGGAGGGCACCGGACCGATGGATTGTGTCCCCTTCAATCCACCCAAGAACCTTGGGGCCAGCAAAGCCTAGTGGGCCATGCTTTGGCGAATCATCCGTTTGGGGCATATCCCCCTTCACCGCGCTTATGGTGATCTTTTTGCGATCCTTGCCTGATTCCTGGCGGAACTCGGCCATCCGTTTTTCATAGCCCGCAAGATCGACATCGAGCCCGGCTTCCCTGGCCATTTGGGAGGTGATATCGGGAAACAAACCATATGTTGTGTGAAGATCAAAGGCGTCCGATCCCGAGATGGTTTTTCCACCAGTGGCAAGGGTCTTCTCCGCTACATCACCAAACAGTTTCAATCCACGATCCAGCGTGCGTAAGAAAGACTCCTCTTCTTCTAAAATGATTTTGGTTACCAGCCCTGCCCGCCCGGTCAACTCGGGAAACGCCGCCTGCATCGTTTGAACCACTGTCGCTACTAGTTTATGCAGGAAAGGTTCCTTGGTGGAGAGGTATTGGCGACCGTAGCGCTCAGCACGCCTGAGCATGGACCGAAGCACATACCCGCGCTTTTCATTTGACGGAACAGCTCCATCCGTTATTGCAAAAACCAGGGCCCGTATATGGTCGGCAATTACACGATAAGCCGTGTCCGAAAGGCTTTCGAGCGAACCACCGTAAGGTTTTGCCCCGGTTAAGCTCTGAATTGCATTAAAAATAGGTGTGAAAACATCGGTGTCGTAATTGCTGTCTTTTCCCTGGAGTACTGCCGTAACCCTTTCAAAACCCATTCCCGTATCGACATGTTTGGCCGGAAGTGGATCAAGTTTTCCATCTGCGCGGCGATTGAATTGGATAAATACAAGATTCCAGATCTCCATCACCTCCGGAACGCCAGCATTTACCAAATTTCCACCCGAAAAATCCGGCGTTCGGTCAATGTGAACTTCGGTGCATGGACCACAAGGCCCAGTATCACCCATTTCCCAAAAATTGTCCTTTTTATTTCCCAGGTGAATGTGGGTTGGGTCCAGTCCTGGTTGTTGTCGCCAATAACCAGCGGCTTCATCATCAGCGGGGACTCCGTTTTCAGGGTCTCCCTCAAAAACGGTTACATGGAGTCTCTTGGGATCCATACCCCAAACCTTTGTAAGGAGCTCCCAGGCCCAAGTAATTGCCTCTTTTTTAAAGTAATCGCCAAATGACCAGTTACCCAACATTTCAAAGAAGGTATGGTGGTAAGTGTCGCGACCGACATCATCAAGGTCGTTGTGCTTACCGCCAGCCCGGATACATTTTTGCGTGTTGACCGCCCTTTTGTATGGCCTGGTCCCCGTGGCAAGGAATACATCCTTGAACTGATTCATCCCCGCGTTTGCGAAGAGGAGCGTGGGATCCTCCAGAGGAACCACGGGACTTGACGGAACAAAAGTGTGCCCGCAGCGATTTACAAAGAATTCGATGAAATCCTGACGAATTTCCTGGCTTGTTTTCATGACTTTTAAACTCCTTATTATTCAATTCTAAACCTGAATTATCTACCCTGAAAGTTAGGCCCCGGTTGCCGCCCGACGGGCGACCTCCTGGATCTCGGCCAATGAAACACCAGCATCCCTGGCCCCGCGAGCACAATCTTCGTACTCCGGGTGGTATGTGCTTATTCCATCCAATATCCGCACCTTGCAACGGATCGGGCCAAATTGGGTTTGCACCAGTTTTCCCTCCCTGGGCAATGTTGCACGATCCATCTTTTGGCGCCTAATCCCGAGGGTTCGAGTTAGGGTGAAAATCTTCGATTCCATGCTTTCCCTGTCTGCCGGAGAAACCAAAACCGAAATCTCCTGGGCCGGGCGCCCCTTCTTCATCAAAATCGGGGTTATCCAGGCATCCAAAGCTCCCAGATTCATTAATTCTTCCATTAGGAAACCGATTTGCTCCGGTGTCTGATCGTCCAAATTGGTTTGCAGAAGAAGAGCATGGTCGGATTCGTGTCGGATTTCCTTGTTCAAACTGGCCTCACCCAGAAATAGGCGAACCATATTCGGATGACTAAGAAAAGTTTTTGTTCCTGCACCCAACCCAATTTGGGAAATTCGCATCGGCGGGAGTGGCCCGAATCCATGAACAAGGGTTTTTAGCAAAGCGGCACCGGTGGGAGTTGTTAGCTCACCCGCCGCGGGGCTTTGACCAAGGGGAATCCCTTCCAATAAAAAAGCTGTTGCCGGAGTGGGAACTGGCATCAAGCCATGGTCACATTTAACCGAACCACTGCCAACCGAAACCGGCGATGCTTCGATCCTGTCCAATCCCAGGAAATCAATGGCTATAGAAACACCAAGTATATCAGCAATACTATCAAGGGCCCCAACCTCGTGAAAGTGAACCCTTTCCAAGGGAATTCCGTGAGCTCTGGCCTCGGCCATACCCAAATTGTTAAAAACTTTATGTGCTAATTGCTTGGCACCGGAATTCAAAGTCGAACGGTCAATTAAATCCCGTATTTCAGGAAGGTAGCGTGATTCGCTTTCCTGGGGAACATGGACATGGATTTTCAGCGCCTCCAAGCCACACCTTTTGACCTTTTCGGACTCCAGGCGCAAAGGCAAATGAAGGGAATCGAGCCCGGCTTGAATCATCCCAAGGGGAACACCGGCGTCAACAACCGCTCCGAGGGCCATGTCCCCTGAGATTCCGGCAAAACAATCAAAATATCCGACTTTCAAAGGCGCCTCCTTCAAGCGATCTATCTTAGCCAATTGATTGCGCCTGTCGAAGGAACGATTGAACCTTTATGGAAAGACTCTTCCGACCCGGAGGGGAGCGCGTTCCCCCCCTGCCACCGAAAACACTTGGAAAGTAATCAAGTTACTTCAAAAAAGTGGCTAGGGCGGGACTTGAACCCGCACGCTTTACAGCACAGGCTTCTAAGACCTGCATGTCTGCCAGTTCCATCACCTAGCCAGAAGGTTCGCAACACTACTTAGGGTAGTTTAGATGCTTTTTCAAAAACTCAAATGTCCCCTTCCCCTGGATTTCATGTCCCCCCAAAAAAAATTCGATTTCCGTTTTGTGAGGAATTTTCAAACGGGCGTAAACCTCGCGGATCTTTGCATACTCCGAGGAAACCATGGAATCGATTCCAACCCCATCATCATGGCCTCGTTCAACCATAAAAGGCCTGGGAGCAATCAGCCAACCCATTTCGGCATAATTGAATGTGGATCCGAGGTTGAACTCAGGCATCTCATATTCCCCGGTGTACATGTAACTCACATACTGCCCCCAAGGCTCCCTACTAACATTTTTTCCCACCCATTCGTTGAAATCCCCAGAGCAAATCGAGAGGCAATAATCCGTCAAAATGGCTGGCACCCGCATGGCGGTCTTGCCCCCATAACTTAGACCATAAAAAGCTAATCGTTCCGGGTCAACTTCGGGACGGGTTTTGAGCCAATCCAGAATCACCCTATGTTGTGCCGTTATGTAGGAAAAAAGCGATAGGCCAATTGGGTTTGCCTTTCGCTGAAGTACCCTAAATCGATCATGGCCGATGTATGGGTTTTGTGGAGCAAAAACGATGTACCCCCTTTCAGCCAGTTGTGCTGCAAAACTGTTGTAATAAGTTGTCATTTTTAATGGGTTTGCCACATCCTGAGGCTTCCCCTCCAACCCATGTTGGCAAACAATAACAGGTCTCTTTTCACCCTCCTTGATTCCCTTGGGAACCAGGTAAATCCCCTGTGCGAAAACTCCTGGGGCAACCGGAAGATCCATTTCCACTTCCCATCCGGTAAACTCCGGAGTGTCGTATATTTTGCGCGAGTGAGCCGGTTTGGAGGGCACTTGGGAAGTTTGCCCGAGGTTCCCGATCACTTGATCATGGAAAACCTTTCGGATTTTGGGAGTTTCCTGGTCCCATTTACCCGATTGCGCCAAGGCATTTCCATGAAAAATCCCCAAACGGGTCCGATCTCCCCTTTGCCAAAGGAGCTGGACGTGGTCACATAGCTGATCCATCAACCGGTCATGACGGCGGAGTGATTTGGCCTGGATATCCAGCGGATCCTTGACCATAGGGACCGATTTGATGTGGGGAAGTTGGCCAAACATTCTTTCCCAGACCTCATCATCCGTGGAGGCCAATAACCAACCTGCGTTCTTCTGCCCAACGATTCGTTTTTGCCTTGCAAGATCAAATTCCGCCTCTACTTTTTTGAGGTCGTAAGCCCCCAATTTTCCCGGAGCGGCACCCGTGCGGCCATTTCTGTTTGTTGGCGGGCCCTCAATAATGGGACATGCTTCATTGGAAACAAACAGAGCTCGGTTTCCCAATAAAACAGCGGTCCCCGCATCCCCAAACTCGCTGACATAATTCCAAACATTTCGGTAAATAGGTTCCTGCCAAACATTTTCCTTTGGAGAAAAAGATCCCCCAAGACCAACCCTGGAGATCCGCTCATCAAGAGCTGCTGCAGGAAGTGCAACAACACCGCCTTCTCCCCAACCCCATAATGAAATGGTCTGTTTTGGGTCCTGATGGGTTAAAATATCGACCAACCCTAAAACCCGCTGGATTTCGTAACCGATTACATGGCGGCCCATTTCATAGGCCATCCGGTAAACAAATTCTCTGTGGGGCTGATTGGTAAATCGACCTATCACACGCGACCCGGAATTATCATCACGGCGGTCAACCATAGCCACAACAAATACCCGCGATCCCGATTGTGCAAGCGCCCGGATTTTTTTTGCCTTTTTCTCTGTGCCAGGGATCAAACCAATCAGGGCTTCGGGAAGGTCATCAGCATCTCCAAGAACGATTGTTGTTTGGCCGTTTGGTGTTTTGGGTTCAAGAAGCAAACCCTCGCCGTCCAATCTTGGCAAAACAGGCCATCGTACCGAACTAATAACGAATCCCTCTGCTTCGGTTGGGCGAACACCGTCGGCTAAAATAACTTCATAACCGCCTATTCCAACCCTGGAGTCAACCACTCCAAGGATTTCTGAGAGGCGTTGTTTTTTTATGGAGAGTGAATTTGGTCCATCCTGCGTGGCATAATTCCGTTTTGATGGGGCCTCTTTGATACGCCGATCCAAATCAGCCCCAATTTGTTGAACCATTAACGCCGCCGGATCCACCGAGCCCAATCGCCAAGGTGCCGTGCCCCTAATTTCCGCCTGAGCCAGAATTTTTGAACCACAATAACCGGCTAACGCATAAAAGGCCGCAAAAAACAGGGCTAGCTTTGCTAGTGAAGTCAATTTGAACTTTTTCATTTGGCACCAGCAGGTGAGGGTCCGAAAGATCGGCAGGGCTGGACTTACTTTTTTGGAATTCAAGCGCTCGACGCCTGCTTTCCCTTTGGTGTTATACAAATACTTTTGGAGGGAATTCAGGTGAGGGGCATGGATAGCGAACATAAGTCTGCGCCGCTTTGGGTTTGGTTCAACTTGCTTGTTGTCTGGCTTTGCTGGGGGACAACATACCTTGCCATTCGCAAAGGTGTAAGCGGTGAAAACGGCCTACCCCCCCTGCTTTTCGCTGGAGTTCGAATCACATTGGCTGGAATTATTCTGGTCCTATTCTTCCTGGTATGGAGGAAAAAGTTTCGATTGAATTGGAGCCAAATTTGGCCTATTTGGTTAAGCGGAATTTTTCTTTTTGTCGGTGGTAATGGTCTTTGTACTATTGCTGAAATGACAGTGGAAAGTGGCTTGGCATCTGTGCTGATTGCGACTACCCCACTTTGGCTCGCTTTGTTTGATGTGATTTGGCCTGGTGGTGATCGAATGAATTCGGCCAAATGGTTGGGTATGCTCGCGGGTTTTGGGGGAGTTTGCCTCATACTTTTGGGACCATCCTTGGTAACATCGTCTCCAATTTCCTCCTTGTGGGAATGGGAAAGGGGAAATTTTATTGCCTTGGGGTCGGCGTTTGCCTGGGCAATTGGTTCCATCATCCAGCGTCGATTGGCTCCCAGGATTGATGCTATCCAGATTGCGGGATGGCAAATGCTCACCGGCGGTGCTTCATTAACGGTCCTGGGCTTATGTTTTGGGGAATTAACCCAAATCAGTCAAGACAAGCTGAATCCAACCACGATTGGTGCATTCTTTTATCTCCTTTGTATCGGTTCCCTGATCGGTTTTGTCGCATTCGTTTGGCTGCTTCACCACACAACTCCGGCAATTGCCGGCACCTATGGCTATGTCAATCCCGTGGTGGCTGTCTGGGTAGGTTGGCTTTTGGGTGGCGAATCTCCAGGCTGGGTGCTTGTCCCTGGAATGGCACTGATCCTTTTGGCCGTATTTTTGGTCCGAATGCCTGGCAAGAAAATCCCCGCGCAAAGGTAAACCTGTTGAGTGGGTGAAAGCAAAGCACAAATGAGAGCCACAACTGAATTGGTCTCCTTCCTTTGCGTCCATTTTTTCGTCTCAAAAATTTCCGTAAAAACCTAAATTTAATACAGAACTATAAAAATAATTCGTAATAATATTTTTGATTTTTTAAAAAAATAATATCATTATAATAATAAAAAAATATTTTCGTCTCAATTGAATCCGTACTTTGGGGAAGCATTGGCGCCAGATTGGTATTAACCTTAGTGACTGAATTGTGGATACGACTTTTGTAGGCCGTTTTTAACATTCTCCGATGAAAACAGGGACTCCCTGGTCCCATCTGCTTAACACCCTGGTTTGGTTTTTCCTTGAATGCTAACGCAAAAAGGGAGTGAATTTCTCCACTCCCTAGTATCGGTTATTCTAGTCTTGCTCGGGGTACTCAACCCCTATCTTACCTCTTGTTTTCCGGGTTCAGAATGGAATTGACTTCCGCCGAAAGGTCTTTGAGATGGGCTTGGGTTGCGGCATCCTTGACCTTGGAGTTGGCCTGGGTTAGTTCCTTGGCCAAGTTTTCGAGTGCCACACGCGCTACAGCCCTTAGTTCGCTGGTACGAACATTTGGCCCACCACCTGTTGGTTGACGACGACTCGGCGGACCAGCCGGAACCGCAGCGGGAGCATCCGCCTGAGGCTCAAACTCCCGACCCAAAATATCGATGTAGGCCCTTTGAAGTTGCCGACGCAGCGGTTCGACTTTGGGATTGGCGCCTTTCAATTCGGAAAAAATTCCGTTTTGAAGGTCCGAAACCAATTCGGTTGCTGTGTAGGCTTTTTCTCCCAGTTGCAATTCGCCATCAAAAAGCCTCCCCATCACAGACGGGGACATAAGACTGGAAAGCAAACCGCGTTGCTGCGCTGCAAGATCGTTGGCCGCACCCGAGTACTTGAACTGGTTGATGACTGCTGGATTGTAAAGCTTGGGGGAAGCCAAAAAGGCGTTCTCCAAAAGGAACTTCACAGCAGCCCTTTGTTTCTCTTCGGGTACCCGATTAAAGGTTTCCCCACCACGACCTGCAAGTGTGCGTGTTTCGACAACACCGCCCACCTGCTTGGCAACCGCATTGATCCATTTGGCCCGTGCACCGAGGATCTCTTTGTGGGTTTCCTCAAGGAGCGAAAAATCTTCCCCCTTGGTTGTTGTTGCCGCGACAAGATGGTCCATAACCCGGTCAAGGTTTTTGAGCCCCATAGCAGTCGCTTCAATTGAATCGTTTCCAATGTTCTCGGTAAGGACGGTTGGGTCTACAGAACTCGGGCCATCTTCCCCACCGAAGCGAAGGAAGGGTTCCTTGATCTGCCTTGAGGCCCAAGTGTCGAGGGTTTCCGTTTCCGCATCGGGAGTCTTCGCGGCGGGAATAGCTTTGTACCCCCATTCAATGGCGAAGAAGTCATAGGGGGCCAGTTTTGGAATCAGGTCCTTGGTGGCAATCTTGTCTTCTGGTTGGGCGACATAATTGTATCTGCCGTAGGACATGATGGAACCCACGCTACCATACTCGGCAACGAATTTGGGATCGCGCAATTGTGCAATTGAATACGCCTGGCTAGCCCTGTGGTTATGGCGAAGGCCAATGGTATGACCAACTTCATGCGCGCAAATGTAGCGCAAAAGCTCACCAGTCAATTCATCAGGAAGGGGCAGCTTTCTGGCCCTTGCATCCTGAGCCGAACACTGCACGAAGTACCACATTTGGGCAAGCTTTACGACATCGTGCCAGAAGATGATGTGAGCAGAAATAATCTCCCCACTTCTTGGGTCATGGACATGAGGCCCCATGGCGTTGGCAATCGGTTCAGCGACCCAACGAATGACCGAATACCTGGCATCCTCGGGATCAAAATTGGGATCTTCCGCCTTGGTTGGGGCATCTTTGCAGATAATCGCGTTTTTGTAGCCCGCTTTTTCAAAAGCGGGAGCCCAATCCTCAACACCCTTTTTGAGGAACGGACGCCATTTCTCAGGGATTTCCTTCGAAAGGTAATAGGTAATCGGCTTGACCACTTCGCTTACCGCCGCAGAAGGATCCTTCTTTTCGAGGCGGTATCGAGCGATAAACTGTTTGGTTTGAGACCATCCACGGGGATGAGAAAAATCGACATAGCTTTCCGTGAAATAGCCTACCCTTGAGTCAAAATACCTTCCCATCATTGGGGCGTCAGGCAATTGAACCAAACTATGGTGTACCAGCGCGGTAGCGCTTTTGCCCCCGGCGGCACCACGGAAAGTGATAGTAGCCCCAACCTCAATGTTGGTTGGAAAACCCTTTACGTAGGAAAGGTAGGAACGGGCTGGATCAGGGTTGGCACCCGGTGATCCCGCTGCGCCACTAATCGAAATATCCGCCAAACCGTTGATGAAAACATCAGATACCGTTATTACGGTTGAACGATCCTTGCCTTCGCATTCCACAGGGAAGACAGCGATAATAGAGTCGCTGGCGCTAGCATCAATCGAAGATTGGATTGCCTTGCCATCGGACCTCTTGGCAAACCCGCTTTTCCAGAGATAGA
>CAMBMH010000061.1 GCA_945868575.1 Singulisphaera sp. GP187
CCCTCAATTGGGGGGTGGATTCCTCAGGCTTGGTCGAATCAAAAGAAAACATTTGGCCGTCCGGCCTTTTTGTGACCGACCGGAGTGCCAAAAGTTTTAATTGGATTTGAGCCGAACCGACTTCATCCACCTCAAGGACCTTCCACTCCTTGAGGAGGCCCAATTCCGTCTGAACCTCGGTGGAATTGGCCCCCTGCATATCTTTCGCAGTGGTTTTGTGATCCACCCGGTAGCGAAAAACCTGCCCCTTTTGCCAGGAAAAAGTGCCGAAGGACTCCTGGGCCCGAAGGGAGGGCATCAATGTTCCCCCCAAAGAGCCTAAACAGGTCGTAATAAGCGCAACCGCGATGATCGGCCTCATGCCCACCTCGCCCGAAAGGGAAGATTGGATTCTGGATACGGAATAGAAATGGTAGGCTATGAAACTTGGCGTGTCCGTCGTGGGTTTCGGCAAGGAAAACTGCCTGTGCTCCACTCAAGGGACTGAAGTAGTCGTCTACGAATCCTCAAAAAACAGGCAGCCAGGCAATTGGGGCTTTGTTTAACCGTATTTGCCAATTCCGGAATGCTTTTTCCGTGAAAGTAGCGTTGTTCAAAAAGCCATCGCTGACGCTGGGTCAATTTTTCCACAGCGGAGCCCAGTCGCTCCATTTGAGGCTGTGGTTCGGCTTTTACTTGGACAGACTTTTTAACAATTGGAAATCCCCTTGCAAACCATGTCCGTTCCCGGGCAAGTTTTCTACGGTGACTGAGAATTTGCTTTTGCGCAAAAGCCAGAGCCCAAGGTAAAAAATCACGATTGTTATCGTAGGTCTCGCGATTTTTCAAAAGTGCCAGGTTGGTTTCCTGAAGAACTTCGGCCGCATCATCACGATGGGGAACCCTATGGCGGACAAATCGGAGGATTTGTAATTGGACCTCCGCCAAACGGGTTTCAAAATTCGTATGGAGGCAGGGTGGCCTAGCCAGTTTCGGGATGTGATCTAACATTGGGTTCTCCTCGCGGAAGTTTGCACATTTTCGTGGCAACCTTTTTGGGGTGAGACACTTTGGGCCGGTTGTCCAATTCCTGGATGGCCTTGATGTTAGCTCCAACGAAACCCAAATTCATTTGGTTCGTATTGTGGAGAAAAAGTAAGGAATCGGGTTGCCAATTAGTTTGATGGGACCGATTGGCCAAAAACAATGTGCGGGATGGATCCATAAAGAAGTTTTGAATTGAGGAAAAGGCTTCAGCGCTTTTGAAAGGGAATCAAACAGGAAGATCCTTTCAAAGTGTCAAAGGGCACGAAACTTGGCAAAATGTCCTTTGGGATGGCAACAGGTTAATGAAATGTTGTAAAATATCTTTACATACCCCGTGCCAGGTTTTGGGGCCATTAGGGATATCCCTTGAGGCTACATCTGAAGGGAATCCTTTCTCTTCAAACCCAATAAATCAATTAGGCGCAATCGGATCCAATTTTGCTCCAACTTCCCTCTGGAGGCGATCATGCAACAGCACGAATTTACCAGGCGGACATTCCTCCGTGGTATTGGCGTAAGTATGGCTCTTCCGTGGATGGAGTCCGTTCGCGTTTGGGGTGATGAAAGTCAATCCAAGTCAAACCCGGGAAGCCATGCGCCTGTTCGTTTTGCCGCCCTTTTTTCGGGAAATGGATTTCACAGTCGGGAATGGTGGGCCCGTGGAGAAGGCAAATCGATGGAGCTTGGGAAAGTCCTTGCGCCGCTTGAGCCCCATAAGGAAAAGTTGACTTTCATTCGTGGTCTTTACAACGACCAGGCCACGAAAGGTAATATTCACAGTTCCCAGACCGGAAACCTTTTGAGTGGTGCACCATTGGCCTCTGGTGGGGAAATTCGTTCAGGAACGAGTATCGACCAGGTTTTGGCCCAAAAGTTGGGAACTTCCACAAAGGTGCCAAGTTTGGTGCTAGGGTGCGAAGCGGCTAATCCCTCTGTTCACAAAAACTATTCCATGCTTTATAGTTCGCATATTTCGTGGAGTTCGCCCACGGCTCCCACACCTCTCGAACTTTACCCGGCTTTGGCTTTTGACCGCCTTTTCAAGGACGAAGTCAGCAAGGGAGACAAGAGTGTGCTTGATGCAATCCTCGCCGATGCCAAGGATTTCCGGAACAAGGTAAGTGGCTCGGATCAACGGAAACTCGACGAGTATCTCGAGTCTGTTCGCGAAGTTGAAAAACGGATCGACGGTGCGGGAAAGAAAGGAGAATTGCAGGGGTGGAAGCCTTCACTTGCCAAACCCAATCAGCCCCGTCCAGCGGATGGTATTCCCCAAAACATTGCAGATCACATGAAGCTAATGTGTGACATTCTGGTCTTGGGATTTCAAACCGACACAACCCGTTTCGCTACTCTGAAGCTGAACAACGACCATTCCTCCCTTCGCTTCCCCCACTTGGGAGTGGATTACATGATTCACCATCTGCTTTCGCACTCAGACAGCGCGGACTGGCTTAAAGTAAACCAGTTTTTCCTTCAACAGGTCGGGTATATTGCCACCAAACTTGAAGCGATCAAGGAAGGTGAGCGTAGCGCCCTCGACAACACTGTCATGTTGTTTTGTTCGAGTATGCTTACCGGAAATCATGAGGCCAATCAATTGCCTGTGATTTTGGTCGGTGGAGCCGGTGGGAAGCTCAAGGGTGGCCGAGCATTGGATTACATGGGTAAGTCTGACCGAAAAATGTGCAGCCTTTATTTGTCGCTTATGGACAAGTATGGTGTAAAACTTGGCGAGTTTGGCGATTCCAAGACTCGCTTGACCGAAATTTAATGTCTTACTTTTTACCAATCGCTAAATGGAATGGGTGATTCGGTGAGTGGGAACGGGCCTTCCAGGGCGAAAACTCTGGAGGGCTACTGCCGGTGCTAAGGCAGAATATTTTTGGGTTATTGCTGAAAATTGATCTCGTAAACACTTTTCCTAAAGCACCGGGTCCAATACCACTCTCGCGTTGATGACCACATTTGGGGATTGAACACTTGCTCCGGAAGCTAGGGAAAGTTCTAGTCCGGTTTCGTTACTTACCAGATTGGCCACCGCGTAAAAACCTTCGAAAAGGCCAATAGTTTTTAAGTATGCCGCTTCGGCGCCTAGCTCCACAAATCGTTTTTGTAGTCCCTGGATCAGGTTCAACAGAAAGGCATCAAGCTCGAAAATCGACGCCGTAACATCCAACTGACTATTGAGCCAACCGAGCCCCGCCTCGCCTTCTGCATAGATCCCAAAATCCAGGTCGATCGTAGAGCGGGGCCTTTTCCTAGCTTTATCCCTGTCCGATGGATTTAGTTGTTCATGGAAATCCGCAAAACCAGCACCCGTTTTCGCGGATATACGGAATATTGGTTTACCAAGGAATTGTAGCAATAAAAGAATTTCAAGATAATCTAAATCGGTTGCTGCAAGTTCATCTTCCCTATTTATCAGGATGAAATCCGCTTCCTCAATCTGTTTGCGAAAAAAGTATTCCGCCTTTGGGTAAAATCCTCCTCCGGGTTTTCCTTCAAAAATCTTTTTTCCATGAGATGGTTTCAGAATCACCCCGTATGGAGCTATATCCAGAGGTCGACCATATACTTTTTCTAGGGGGAGCAATACCGTAGCGATGAGGTCTGTGCAACTGCCCACCGGTTCGGCCAGAATGATGTCAGGCAGGGTCTGGGCAGTCCCCTTCCATGGTTTGAGTGTGTTCATTGAAATTACAGCAGAAACAGGCCCCTGCCACCTCGCCCAAATCCAAACCCCTGGGATCTGAGGGAATGTGTGTCTACAAGGTCGGTGGTTTGGTCATTGGTTACAATAGCCACCCGCTTTCCCTTTTGGAAAAAATCCTTTGCCAATCTTGCGATTTTTGTGGTTTTGCCTGCGCTTAGGAAACCGCCGTTCATGATGTATTTCGGATTCATTTTGTAAACCATGGTTTGGTTGGGGGAAAATAGGTTGAGATGGCATTATCTTAATACCGGGCAGGTGTCATGGTGTTTCCACAATTTCCTGTTCCCATTTACCTAATCAGGCTATTTCCGGGATCAGGAGCTGGCAACATCCCAAATCCAACACACTTTTTGGGATTCCCCGCTTCACGGGCTTCGCCGACGACGCCAGTTCAAAGGCAATAATAAACAAAACGCCCGTCCTTACGAGCTTCGATCAGATGGGATTGCTTCAATGCGTTGAGGTTATGGGACACACTCAATGGGGCAATCCCAAGGGTATCCGTAATTTGCCTAACATTCGTTTCCCCAGTAACGAGGAGCCGAACAATCCCTAGCCGATCCGGACTTGCGAGGGCCGAAAGCAATTCAGCGCAGCGTTTGTGTTCCAACGGATCTGAACGGGAGGTCATATGGTCAGAAACCTGAATGGTGAAGCAAATATCATTGCTTGGAAACCGGGCAAAATGAAATGCAACTACAGATTATTGTAATGGTTCAGTTGCAATCCTCCCCTAAAGGATATTTACCCGGGAAGGGGTAAAGCATCTTTCCTGAAAATATGTTCGCTATTTGGATTTTACGGGGGAGGCTGTTGGATCCGCAGGAATCAACTGAATCCAGAAATCGGGTCGAGTGGGTAGGTTCTCCTGGGTTATTTGAACGCGCCGTTTTGTGCCAGGATCCCCTTTGGTCCATGCCCAAAGTTGAAAAGCTCCCGGTTTGGAATTTGGTTTGGCAGAGAAAACCAATGCAATGGTCTTATCCCCAGGTTTTCCAGGTTCCTTGCGGACCATTTTCATTCCTTCGGGAAGGCCGGTCGCCTCAATTTCGATTAAGTTCTTGAACCCGTTTTTGGGGATCTGGTTAAGGGTAAGTTCGGTTGGTTTATCATGTTCCAATTTGATGGAATCTGTCACCGCTTTCAAATCCCAACCAGGAATGCTTTCGCGAATCGTGATATGGCAAAGGTGCCTCGCGGAATGGTGCCCAAAAAGGTCAGAAATTTCCATAGTATAAATGCCATCCGATTTGGAGGTAAAAATCCCTTCAGTGTCCTTGTGGAGTGTACTTGGCTCAAAAATTTGCACCAAGCCTCCTTTTGAGTCCTTGATCCGCAGAACTGGATTCATCTGCCAACCAAGGGAATCGCTTTGAGCAATGACATCCAGGGGCTTCCCCTTGATCGCATGGAAGGAAAAAACATTCGCTTCCATTTTTGGCCTCGATTCCAGGGAAAGGGAAACCGGAATGGTCAGAGTTAGATTACTGGAGGATGGGGGAAGGATAACCGATTTCTCGGGTGTTCGAAGAAGGTTAACCGGCTGGCTCCAATTGTAACGCCAAAGGATCTCGGATTCTCCTGAAAAGATTGTCGGGCTAACTTGAACGGGTTCGACACCCTCAAGATTCCACCCTTTCAAACCGACTTCACCTTTATCATGTGCCCCGAAGGCCAATGGCCAGGGAGCAATGGGAAACGGACCATTTGTGAGGGTTAGGCGATAGTTATATGTGTCCCCACCAGCGAAATGTATTGAGGAATCCGGTGTGGAAGGAAATGCAAATACCCGGATGATAAAGTCGCCTGTGTTGGGAGCTTTGAAAACGATTTCGGGGTCCAGTTTTTTTTCATCGTGATCCTGGGCGAGAACAAATCCATCTGGCGAAACAACCTGAAGAATGGCATCCATTGGGGCCTGAAGGAACTGATTGGCAGTGACGGATGCGATAAGGGTTTCACCTTTTTTGAGAGAGTAGGAATAGCAATCCACATCCCCTGCTTTTTGCAATTTTCCGCTTAGTGCGGTCGGACCCAAGATTTTTTGCGGGCTGGCTGGGAGGTCGTTTGGTTCGGTTTCGGTTGATTCGCTATAGTTTCCAAGGAAAAAAACCTTTTCTGTACTAAAGCCTTTTGAGTCGTAGGCCCGAATCCAACAGGGACCGATTTGTGCTTTGTTCGAAGCCTCCAGGGACACGGTCCCTTTCTTTGAAAGGGGAACAATTTTGATTTCCGGATTGCTGCACCAAAATGAAACTGGCCAGTTATCAAAAGATCCGGAAACCCTGATCTCTGTTTTGGATCCCAATTTAGCCCCAGTGGGATAAAAACCAGTCAAAACCGTGGCTGCATCGGCTTTAGACCAGACTAAAGTAAGGCCAAGTAGGAGCAGGCCCACGCGTAAATATCTAAAACTTATTGCGATGGACATCAGCCCATTAACTCCCGGATAGGTAATGGATCGCTAACAATGTGGGCAGGCCTTCCGTTGGCGGAAAATAGAACTTTATCTGGGTTGATTCCGAGTTTGGAGTAAACTGTGGAAGCAAAATTTTCCGGGGAAAGAACCCTTTCCACCGCCGCGAAACCCTTGTTGTCCGTCGCACCAATAATCTGCCCCCCAGGTGTGGATCCACCCGCAAAAAGCACCGACATTGCATTGGCCCAGTGATCGCGGCCAGCATCCTTGTTGATTTGGGGGGTCCGACCAAATTCACCCAAAGCAATTACCATAGTGGACTCCAGCATTCCCCTTTGATCCAGGTCGCTTATTAAGGCTGCCACGGTTTGGTCCCATTTGGGAAGTCGTTTACCGAGGGCATCAAAGAGTTTGGTGTGGTGATCCCAACCACCATCATAAATGGTTACAAAAGGAACCCCGGCTTCCACAAGCCGCCTTGCAAGCAGTGCCCTTTGCCCAAAAGAATCCCGGCCATAGGTCTCCCTGACCGCAATCGGTTCCCTTGCAAGGTCAAAGGCTGCCTGAGCGGGTTTGGATACCATCAGGTCTGCTGCCTGAAGGTAGTGTTCATCAAGGGCAATCGCAGGGTCACCAGCTTCTTTTTCTGTAATACGCTTGAATGCATCCAGCTCCCGTCGAATGTTGGTTCTTTCAGAAAAACGCCCAGATGTCAGGCCTCGAGGGAGTGCGACGTCCCTGACACGAAAACCTGGATTATTTGGATCCCCATCTACCACGAAGGGAGCAAATTTATCTCCCAGAAAATTGGGTCCCCCTGAGCGAGTCATGGAGGGCATCGTGAAATAGGGTGGTAACCCCGCAGGGGCACCAAGTTCGTGTGCTACTACCGAACCCAAGCTCGGGTGAAAACTGACAAATGCTCCACAACCGACAGGAATACGGGGTGGTGCTCCGGTCATCATATAATGGTTGCCCGCGCCGTGATTACCCTGATCGTGGCGGATAGAGCGAACAATGGATAGTTTTGAAAACATACTCGCCAAGCGCTTCATATGTTCGGAAAAATAGACTCCAGGAGTTGTTGTTGGAGCGGTTTTGAATTCCCCCCGATATTCCGAAGGCGCGGTCGGTTTCGGGTCAAATGTTTCGTAATGGGTTGGTCCCCCATCCATCCATATCAGGATGCAGGCCTTTGCCTGGGTTCGGGAACTGGTATCAGAACGGGCTCTAAGCGCCGTGGCAAGTCCACCGCCCAAAAGTGTTGAAAGCCCTATTTGTAGGCAATCCCTTCGGGTTGGGCCAACGCACCTGGTAATTTGACTCATCGCAAACAGCCCTCGTTAAAATGCCTATGTATCGTGGAATTAGTCCTTGAACACAAATTCCGGTGTATTCAACATGGCCCAAATAAGGTCTTCAATTGCCTCTCGGCGCTTTGTTTTGGCGGAGTCAATCCGTTTTGTTTCGCGAGCCAATTCGGTTTGGTTTGGGGGCCGAGAATAGCAGAAAAGATATAATTCCCGAACAATTTGGCCGTTTGTTTTGGATGATTTGGCAAGTTCAGCCGCCCTACCCTCCTCCGCTGTGATTTTTGCCTGGATGCCGGGACTGTTCATGAGGTGCAGGGCCTGAACCACATTGGATTCGCTCATTCTTTCACAGGGAGGATCCTGATTGGGATCAGGCCGACCAAAACTATCCAAAAAATTGGAGGAAAACCTTACAGTCCATGCCTCCACAGCCCGCGACCCTGGAGGCATGGCATCAAAAATTTCAGGAATTCCAGTAACATCAGAAACCGCATCAAGGAGCACTTCCGCCCGTAATCGTTGGCGATAGTGGCGTGAATAATTTCGGTTGTCCGATGCGTTATTTTCATTGGGGATGGAAGAGAGTTGGTATGTATGGCTTGTTGTTATCAGTCGGATCAGTTTCTTCAGATCGTATCCTTGCTTTCGAAATTCCCCTGCCAATGACTCCAATAGGACCCCATTCGTTGCGGGATTTGTTGCTCGCAAGTCATCCACCGGTTCGACCAAGCCACGGCCCATCAAATCCGCCCAAACACGGTTAACAATGACCCTCGAAAAATAGGGGTTGTCTGATGAGGTAATCCATTGGGCAAGAGATTCCCTCGGATCCGCATTATCGGAAATTTCTCCTGTTTTGCCAAAAAGGGGCTTGGGTACCATTAATTTGCCATGAACGGGATGCTTTACACTTCCGGATGCGGCGGTAAAAAGGATTTCCTCGCCTCCCGATATGGGAGGGGAAACGCCTTCTCCCCTATGGCCCAAGCGCGCAAAATATGCCGCCATGGAATAGAAATCGTCCTGGCTCCAAATTTCAAAGGGGTGATGATGACATTTGGCACAGTCGAGGCGAATACCAAGGAATAGTTGGCAAATAATGGTGGTTGCTTCCTCGGGTTCTCTCCGATCACGGAATAGAACGGTCGCCCCATCCCGATAGCTGCTCCCTTTTGAAGTGATGAGTTCCCGAACAAATTGGTCGTATGGCTTGTTTTGGCGAAAACTATCCCGAATCCAGCCATCAAAATTGTAAACCGCCTTGATCCCGACCCTGTACGGATTGGGACGAAGCAGATCGGCCCATTTATTGGCCCAGTGATCGGTATATTCCCGGCGTGCAAGCAGGTTGTCAATCAGGCGGGTTCTCTTGTCCTTTTGGGAATCCGTCAGGAATTCTTCGGCCTCCTTAGGCGTTGGCAAACGGCCAATGATGTCCAGATGGACTCTTCGCAAAAAGGTGCTTTCGGAAGCTGAGACTGATGGTGTCAGATTCAGTTGTTTAAGCTTATCCCAGATTGGCCCATCAACAGGATTTGTCCGGGGGAGTTTCGCGAAGCTGTCTGGTGAAACCGTTGCTTTATTAGGAATGATGCAGTGGCAAACTGCGAATCGCTCCTGAAATCGAGCCATGATTGCAGCTTCGCCCGGCAAGGGCCCCGCCTTGATTCCCCCATGGGGGTTTACGGACACCATTACGCTTTCACTGGATTGGAACATGGCCATAGGAGTAACCAGTTCTTTTGTACCATCCGAATAATGGGCGGTAACCTGAAGATTTTGGGTCTGACCCGTTACAAGAAGAATTTGTTCAGGCGAGACCGTAATTCGTTCCACCTTTGGGGCGTTGGGCGGTGTTCGAGGACACCCATCGGCTACCCATTGTTTCAGTTTTTCGAAATTCGGATCTTCAACGGGTAATTTTTTCCCCCCGCCATGGGCTACCTGTCCTGAAGCCTTCTTTAGAAACAGACTTGCCTCAGGCGATGCCGGGAAAATTCTCCTTCCGCGGCCTTCGATTGTGATGGCTGCATGGTCGAAATCGTTGTCGTAGCCCAAAAGGGAAAGGGAAAATCCGTTTTGCCCTCGGGCTTTACCATGGCAAGGGCCTGAGTTACACCCATAGCGGGACAAAATCGGCTGAATATCGCGTTCGAAAGTTAATTTACTTTGGCCTGCTACAAAACCTGAACCACAAAAAATAGTAAGAAGGATTACCGCAAATCGAATTATGAATTGATGCATTGCATCCCGGGGCAAATCGTGCCGGAGTAAGCCAAGATAGCCAATCAAGCCCGCAGGGGATGCGTAGACAGGTGACTGTATCTTCTGGCAGATATATTAATTATAACATTATTTGTGCTCCGATGCAGCCCCATAATCAGGTTTTTGACGGGGTTTTGTATTGCTGGACTGGTATTGGCAGATGCGTTTTGGCGTTCACCTCCAAAATGCGATAAGCCGATAATTGGAATTTGATTATCAGTTGTCCCCGGAAACCGCCTGAGTTTATGATCTGATTCGGCTTTATGTGAAGGGACTTTTGTCATGTCAGATACCCAGTCCCCTAGCCCGACCGATTGGATGATTTATATTCTCCGTTGCCGGGATGGGAGTTTATACACGGGTATCACAAAGGATTTCAAACGGAGGTTGGATCAACACCAAAAGGGTTTGGCATCGCGATTTACAAGGGCCAGACTGCCTGTTGTGAAGGTTTATGAGGAATTGGGATTTGATCATTCTGGGGCATTGAAGCGCGAGGTTGCGATCAAAAGGCTTTCCAGGTTGGAGAAAGTGGAGCTAATAAAAAAAGCCTGAAAATATTCCAGGCTTTAAGCAGATACAGCAAGTTTTGGCTTCGGTTGATTCCAAAACCCCAAATCCTAATTTATTTTTGGTTGTTTACCTTACCTGTGGCCGCAAATTCCACTCCACGAACCAGAAGTTTCTTGAATTCGCCACTACTCTTCATGGCCTCGACATCGTGACCCAGGACATTTTCCACAACACGCCCCTCCCCGAATTTGGCAATCCAAACCACGGGCTCATTCTTGTCCGTGTTTTTTGGGTCCACCTTCTTGTCAGACCAAGCGGTCACAAGAATTTCGCTTGAAGGAAACATTACGGAATTTTGGTAGAGCTCATCCCTGCCGTGTTTAAATTCCGTGATCCCGGTGGTTATTGGATGTTCTTTCCGCACGGTCACCGTGAACTCGTGCATTTTCCCATGATTGCCCTGCTTACGCCAGCCGCCAGCAATTGCCTTTTCAAATTCCTTGTTCAATTTGGAATCCGCAGTAAAAGCGGCGGAAGACCAGTGGTGAACATAAAGGCCTTTTCCTGATCGAACTGCTTCAAGGAAAGCTTCCTTATTGGAGTCCTTCCAAACGCTGTCTGGATTGGTTTTTGCGCCATTTGGAGTGTCACGATAGTTCAAAACCAGGACATCGTATTTGGCCAGGTTTTCCTTGGTCAAATCCTTACCTGGAGTTTCGGTCAAATCCACATCCATTCCCGCATCACTAAGGCATTGCTTGATGAATGGGGCAGTTTCCTTCCATTTGTGGAACTCATCCCCAGTGATGACAAGGACTTTTGGGCCAGCGGCTTGAGAAAAACCGGCAAGGACGAATAGGCCAAAAGCCAGGAACGAGGATCGCATGGTGGCTTCCTTTTTTTCTTGGAGGGGAGAGGTAGTGGATGAATTGGTTTTGTAGCCAAAGGGAATCGGTTATGCAAGCTAAAAGGACTGCTACCCCTTTGTGGCGTCAATAGGATAACTGCCTAACCTTCTGGAAACCTTTCCGGCCATGAACCACATTAAAGAACGCGAAGCCCTGGCAGCTATTGGCAGGGAATTTCATTCCAACAAATGGTCCCTTGGGACCTCAAGCAACTACTCGGTTGTTTTGGGTCGCCAACCAACCCAACTTTTGCTTACAGCGAGTGGCAAAGACAAAGGCGCGTTGGGCCTATCTGATTTTGTTGTGGTGGATGAAACAGGAAATGTATTGGATGGGGCACCTGAAAAACCGTCCGCGGAAACTGGACTCCATCTACTACTGACCCAATTGCCCAAAACAGGTGCGGTTCTTCATACACATTCGGTCTGGGGCACGGTGCTATCTGATCTTTTTGCGTCATCGGGTGGATTTTTCATAGAAGGCTATGAAATGCTCAAGGGCCTCGACGGGATAAAAACCCACGAAACAAAAAAGTGGGTTGATATTTTCCCAAACGATCAGGACATACCAAGGTTGGCGGGCAAGGTCAAAGCCCGGCTGGAAGACTCTGCCAATCCGTTGGCGCACGGGTTTCTTATCCACAATCATGGCCTTTACACTTACGGTGCGAACCTTTTTGAAGCACGAAGGCACATTGAAATTTTTGAGTTTCTGTTTGAGTGTGTTGCAAGGCGTCGTCTGCTTTCCTGATTTCCTGTTGACACGAATCGAATGACAAAAACAAGGAGCACTAACCATGGCAATTATCAGCATTTCATCGGAAAATCGGACAATTGAGGGAGTGGAAGCTATTCGTTCCTATTTGTCTCCTCACGGGATCTGGTTTGAGCGGTGGCCTTTGGAGGAGCGGGTTGACCCCAACGCACCTGCCGAGGAAATCCTCAAAGCCTACGATTCCGAGATCAAGTCCCTGATGGCCAAGGGAGGATATGTTGTGGCGGATGTGGTAAATATTACCACGGAAACCCCAAACCTTGAGGTGCTGCTTGATCGGTTTCGTGCGGAACACACGCACTCGGAGGATGAAGTCCGGTTTATTCTCCGGGGAAATGGACTTTTCCATGTCCACCCGGAAAATGGTCCTGTTTTCGCGATCCAGGTAACTGCCGGCGACATGATTAATGTCCCCAAGGGAACTAAACACTGGTTTGACCTATGCAAAGACCGGGTTATTCGCGCCGTTCGTCTTTTCCAGGAAACCGCAGGCTGGACACCACACTATGTGGAGCAGTCTATTAGTGGTGATTTTGTGCCGCTTTGTTTTGGACCCAAGGATGTGGCAGGATTGGCACGCGTGGCCCCCAAGCTGAGCGTTTCATGATTGTACTGAATCCGTCAACTAAGGTTTTGTTGTTTGATATCGAAGGAACTACTTCATCGATATCTTTTGTCCATGATGTCCTTTTTCCGTTTGCAAGAGCCAGGGCATTGGAGTTTTTGACAAAAAATTGGCGAAATCCCGACGTTTTGGAAATTGGCAAAAGGATAATGGGTGAAGCGTTAGGTTTGGGGTTTTCCATAAGTGAAGAAAGTGTTCCCCCGACTCCGGTCCTGGCCTTTGAAGCGGTTTGTCACCTTATGGACCGCGATGCCAAAGTCACAGGACTTAAGCAGCTTCAAGGTCTTATTTGGAAGGTAGGATTTGAGTCGGGAGAAATCCGGTCCCATGTGTACCCTGATTTTCCAGGGGCGGTTAGGCGTTTTAGGGAAATGGGACAGAGGCTTTTCATTTATTCTTCCGGGTCCATTCAGACTCAAAAACTCTATTTTTCCCACACATCAGATGGAAATCTTCTGTCCAATTTTGAGGGACATTTTGACACGACTATCGGTGCAAAGGTTGAGTCAGCAAGTTATTTGGCAATTGCAGCATCTATTGGAATTCCTCCCACGCAGATATGCTTTTTCAGCGATGCTGTGAAAGAAATTGATGCTGCGAGGAATGCAGGGATGGAAACTGTTTGGGTTGTCCGCCCGGGTAATGCTTTAAGTAAAAAGCCTGATGGCCACGCCATTGGGGGCTTTGGTGAAATTTTATAGATCGAAGTTTAATGAATAAGCCTGACTAACAGTCCGGAGGGCGTTTTCCGCTATTTGCCCATTCCAAGCCCCCGGCGAATCTCCATTTCCAATTCCCGAAGTGTTGCCTCATTGAGCCCACGATCGGACGGGCTTCGCCAAAGGAGATTGCCCATTTCGTCCACCAGTACCAGGGTTGGGAAGGATGTGACTTGAAATTGGGTGCGGACGGGACATTCTTCGCTTCCTATTTGCCCTAAAAGCGTGGTGTAATTAAGCCCATAACGACCCCTTACGGATTTTACTTTTGCAGCCCGTTCGGGAATGGAACCTTTTTCGTATGCGATGCCCACAACTTCAAATCCATACGCCTTGTAGGTTCTTTGAAGAGTAACCAAGTGGGGGATTGCTGTAAGGCATGGCCCACAAGTGGAAAACCAGAAATCGATTAAGGTAAGCCGTCCGGTTTTATGCTTCCTGAATTCCCAGGCATTACCATCAAGATCAACGAGTGCAAAATTCTCTAGCTTTCTCCCAACCAATTGGCACGAGGGAACAGGTGCGTCCGGAAGGTTTCCCCTGGATTGGGGGCCGCTTGTCGAGGGCACATTGGATGGAACCAGTTTTGTCGGAGGTATGGAAAGAGTTGGCATGGATGATGGCATCAATCCCAAATCCCGTGCGATACGCTCTGGCTTGATTGTGCTGGTTGCCGCTCCACTTGTTGAGTCGGTTGTATCCGGCACTGCGGATAATGGAGCCATGGAAGGGGAGGCGGGAGTTGTTGGTTGGCTTGTGGCGGTCTCTTCCTGGATCTCAATAACGACTTGGCTACTGGGAGCGGCTACGACTGCGGTTCCTGTGTAGAGGATAGCGCGATCTCGTACCCTTGCGGTAAGCTGATAAGTTTTCCCCAATTTCAATCCTTGGACAGTGAAATTACCAAGGGCGTCTGCACTTACCTCAAATTTTGATGTTTCCTGTCCGGAAACATTGGCTTCTTGTAGATCTACAATTTGAACAAATGCATTATTTGGGCGCCTTTGCTGGCGATCCATTACCATCCCGGTGATCGTGCCCTGGACGGCTTGGGATGTTGGTGTTCCGGTTAAGGGAGCAGTGGTCGGAGTGATCGGTGCGGGGCCAGGTGCGACGGCCCCTGGAACAGGTGGCCACTGGGGAGGTTTGGGACCCCCCGAAGTCGGGGTTGCTGTTACAGCAGGTTTTGCTGGGTCCGAATTTTTTTGGGAACTATTGCAGCCCAAACCAACCAAGCACAGTGCTAGGCCAAATGGTACCAAGCTGTGCCTCAATACACCCACAAAAATCCCCTAGAAGACCCATTGAGGGTACAATTTTCCCTAGTTAGGAAAATTGTCCCAATCCAAGTCATAACAACCCTTGCACGCAGAACTTCATGGGTCAATTTTGGGCTTTAGGAAAAATACCCAAAATTGGCTTAAAGTACCCTGGAAGGGTGTGCCTATTGGATTTTTCGGCACAACCCTGTCCAACTCTTGATGAGGAGTTGGACAGGGGGCCAATCTGTAACAATTTTTTTGCTAGCTGAGGGCCGAACGACGGGAGCAAAGGGCGTGGGGGAAAAGTTCCTTTTGGTTGATATTTCCCGAGGGATCAAAAGGAAGCTCCCGAAAATCTCCTTCTTTTCTTACTTCAGTACGCGTTTGGATATCCTCATAAAGTGACTGGGATACCCAAACGGATTCCAATTCCAGCGAGTTGGGAATAATGGCCATTCGGATTTCATTCCAGCGGGGGCGCCAGCACGATTCCAGGCCGGCCAAAATGCATTCCCGATCGTTTGGAAAAGCAAGGGGCAATTTCGAACGCCATAAAAACCGGGCGGTTAGATTGTTCATTCGGAAAGGAATTGGATCGATAGAGGCTAGTAGCCGTTCGGTTGTGAGGTCAGCGATTCCCACACCGGTTGCGTTTCCATGGCTTTCCGGGCTAAGGTCCAGAGCACACATGCGGGTAATTGCTGGGTTTGGGTCCTCTGGAACTGTTTCCATAAGGAGCCTCCCGACAACATTTGGGTCAATTCCTGCACCCGAGTAATTTTTTCCTACTTCGCCTAGGATCAAAAGGTCACATTGATTGAATGGAAGCCTTGCCATCCATTCCCTGGCGATGTGAAGGAGTTCAGGTTCGCGTTTGAGAACATTGGATTTGTCAACAACTTCAACCATTGCGGTTTTTTCGCGAGCATTTTCAATGATTGCAAGCCCCGCCTCGAAAGGAGCTTTCTCGAGAATTACCTCGACGGTTTTCGGCATCATGTCTCTAAGACCGGAGATGCCCCAAACATGATGTTGTGAGGCTCCTTCCCTTTTTCCCAAACCAATGACCAGCATTTTCACGATGCCACTTTCGTAGTTTCCGCGGAAATCGGTATGGGGTTTGACCCTTGCAACAGTCACCACATGGTCCGCATTCAAGGCATTTTTATCCCAATAAACTGGTTCCCCCCAGCTGTTTGTTCCAATGACTTCAACTTCCATATCCGTCTTTACAACGACTCCAAGCTCTTCTTCACTTACACCGTATTCTGCAAGGAGTTCCCGTTGGCCTTTGGCATTGGCACCCCCATGGCTTCCCATTGCGGCCACGACAAATGGGGTCGCCCCGGCCTTTTGAACAAAGGCTATAGTTGCTTTAACCATTTGAGAAACACCGGCTATTCCACGACTACCCACACCAATTGCAACCGTTTTTCCCGGTTGAAGCCTTTTGGCGAAATCCGACTCGATCCATGCTTTAAGGACCTCCCCATAGACATCATTCACTTCAGGCTGATTGTGTTTTTGGATAATTTGGGCAATTTGGGGAATCATTTTCATCGTGTGTTACTTCCTTTCCTAACTTTTTTACGGAATGGGTTTGTTGATTTCCCCCTGCTTTTGCCAGTTTGCGTTGACAGTTTTGCAGCTTCATGGGTATGTCACAGAAATTGTTGGATCCATTCGCGCAGGTCAAATGTCCAGAAGCACCAATCCAATCCTGAGAAAATGGATCATTCGGGGTATCTCCCTGGGTGGACTGGTTGGATTGTTTTTGCTTTTGGGGGGATTCCTTACCTGGACGAGTCCAGCAGTTATTCAGAATTTGTTGGTGGAGCGTATCCGAAATTCGTTGCACGATACCAGGGTTCAACTGGACAGTGTTCATGTCAACTTATGGGGCGGGATCACCGCAAATGGACTCAGATTGGGGCGTGGAAATGGTTTTGATTCGGCGGATTTCCTGAATATCCCAAGGGCTCAAATTGTTCACGACAAGGAAGCCATTCTTGAAGGTCGATTGGCCATTCGAAAAATCGAACTTTTTCAGCCCAGCCTGAGGCTAATCCGGAATCCCAATGGCACATTGAATGTGGATGGTGTGCTTAAGCATACTCCCAATGATGGGGCGGATCTACCTTCATGGGCGGTTCATCAGGGGCAGCTGGTTTTTGAGGATCGGCTCCAGACTACGGATGGTTCCAGGCTCCCAAACTTGGAAATTCGGGATCTAAAACTTGCAGGTTTGCAGGATACAAGCAAAAAAGTCCGATTTGAAATGACTGGACACGGGGACTGGCTTGGACCGATGTCCTTGGTTGGCCAGAAAGCAGGAAAAAAGTCGCCTTTGGTGATGGACCTGCGATTGGATAACATCGCGATCAAAGCAGGGTTGGCCCAGGTGATTCAGCAGATGGACCCGGGCATCGCCTCCTGGCTAAGGCAACTTTCCGGAAATATCCAGGCAGATGTTCGGAGTGAGATTCCGACCGAAACCAACACTCCAATTCCTGTCCCACGATCCATTTTGGTTAGTCTCCGGGATGGAACATGGGGGTTGCCCGTAGGCGGTGTGCGTCTTGAAAAATTGGAAGGGGAACTGGAGGGTGGTCCCAACGGGATAGACCAATTGGAAATTCGAGGTAAGTGGAATGGTGCGGATTTGTTGGCCAAAATGGGAAAATGGGAGATCCCGTGGGATCCCAAGGTGGCCAAATGGGCCTCACCAGGTTTGCCCAAGGAGGTACGGGCGGAAGTAAAGGGGATCCAGATCACCCAGGAACTACTTTTGTCTTTTGGAAACGGAGTCACCGGCGTTCAACAATGGTTTCAGCCCGAGGGTATAGCCGATCTTTATATTGTTATGCGCAAAGTCGAAATAAAGCCCGATTCCGGCATTTCCCAAGCCAACCTTGTGCCAGAAATAGACCTCGATATTCGTCCTTTAGGGATGAGTTTTATAGCGAAAGCCTTCCCTTACAAAATTCGGGATGGAAGAGGGAAAATACTTTGCAAAATTCGCGATGGCGGCCTCAAGGAAGTGCAAGTGGAAATCCAGGGGAAAACCGCCGAGGAGGGAGACATTCGGGTAATCGCTTTTGGAAAGGGGCGAAACGGCCATGAATCGGTCGATGTGAGCATCGAAGCCACAAACGCCCCAATCGACCGGGAACTTCGTGCAGCACTTGAACCACATCATCGGGAAATATTTGACCAGTTTCAGCCTTTGGGGCGAATGGATTTGAAAGTAATAGCAGAAAAGCGCCCCGGTTTGGAAAAGATCAGAACCGATATTGAAATCCGCGCAAGGGATACCAACCTTATATACCGTTCCTTTCCCTACCCTCTCGAAAATGTATCCGGAACATTAAAGATCAAGGGCGGAAATTGGTATTGTGAGGGAGCAAAAGGATTTAATCGTGGGGCCCAGGTTCTTGTTGATGGGAGATCCTGGCAACCAAATGAAATTGCCGCCGGTAGTCCGGCTACTTTGCGGGTGCTCCTTCGTGCCGAAGGCCTTCCCGCCGATAACCGATTGAGAGCAGCCCTGGATGTTCCGCACCCCCAGCGAAAGGTTAGCCCTGTGGTGGCCTGGGATGAGTTGGGCCCGGAAGGAATCCTAAAACTGGATGCTGATGTTGTGGACAGACCAGGAACAGGCGAAGGAATGGAAATCAGTCTGCGCATTCATGAAGGAAAATTTCGGCCCAAACAATTGCCCTATTTGTTTGAGGATGTTCGCGGAACCTGTCGGATTCAGCCAGGCCGGGCGGACATTGAAAATTTGAAGGCTCGCCATGGCACATCTCGTTGGCAAATGGCCAATGCAACCGCACTTTATCCAGACCAGGGAGGACTTAACCTGAGGCTAAACCAGGTTCATGCCGATCTATTAACCCTTGATACAGAAACCATTCGGGCCTTACCCGCGCCTATAAGGAGGGGGTTAACCGAATCAACTGTGGAAGGCCCAATTGGGGTTAAATTTGATCTCGCGATGGATTTTCCTGCGGATTCCAAAAGGACGGTGGTAAGTGAGTGGGATGGGCAAGCCTTTTTTAGAGACAACAAAATTGCTGCCGGTTTGAGTTTTGAAGGTATTCGAGGATCAATCCACTCCCGAGGTAAGCATAACGGACAAAGTTGGAATGGGGTGGTTGGTCGAATGTTCCTCGAGGAGTCCACTATTTTTGGCCAAAAGGTGGAGCAAGTTTCCGGGCGGTTTGAGGTTCCTGTTGATGAGCCCACCAGCCTCAGATTCTCTGACCTCCAGGGGAGACTTTATGGGGGCCAATTGGGTGGAGAAGCTCGTATCGATTTCCAGGCTACCACAAGGTATGATCTGCTCCTGAAGGCAACCCAGATTCGCCTTGAGGAGTTGGGGCGAGTGAATTTCGGCGATCCCAATTCGATTCAGGGTTTGGCTGCTGCCACGCTCCACCTGAGTGGTATTGGAACCGATTTTCAGGGATTAAGAGGATATGGCAGTATTGATGTTCCCCAGGGAAAGCTTTACAAGCTGCCAGTAATCCTTGACCTTATCAAAACTTTTGGGCTTCGAATTCCTGATGGAACGGCTTTTGAACAGGCTCATGCATTGTTTAGTGTGGAAGGACCCCTTTTGAGGTTTCAACAACTTGACCTTTTTGGAAACGCAATCAGCCTGCGTGGCAAGGGAGTGATCCCAATGGATGGCCGCGATATGGCCCTTGAATTCCGAACAGACTGGGCAAGGGCGGCGCAATTTTTCCCCCAAGGCATGGACAGTTTTCCCAACACATTAAGTGAACAGATGTTTTTGGTGAGAGTTCAGGGAAATCCAAAGAATCCAAAGATTGAACGCGAAGTTTTGCCTGGATTGACACAACCTTTTCGAAAGGTGTTTCGCCAAGGCTTTTTTGGCAGGCCTGAACCCGCCAGTCCTCAGCGACCAGGAGTCCGGTAATTATGGGTGGAATCCTTTTCCGGATGGTAATGATCGAACTCACCCGTGTGTTCATCGTGGCTCTTATTGCAATTACCCTTATTCTGCTTTTGGCTGGCATTGTGGCCGAGGCCGGGCAGCATGGATTAACTCCCAGTCAAATCCTTGCCGCCATTCCACTCCTTATCCCGAGTACCCTCCCCTACACGATTCCTGCAACAACCCTTTTTGCAGTTTGTGTGGTTTATGGAAGGCTAAGTCAGGACAACGAAATCCTTGCCATTCGTGCGGCAGGTATCAATGTTTTTACTGTTATAAGTCCTGGTCTGGTGCTTGGATTTGCAATGAGCATGATGACCATGCTTCTTTATTTTCAAATCATCCCAGTTACCCACGCAATGCTTCGCGCCCTTGTATTTCGTGATGCCGAGGAATTGCTTTACTCAATGCTGGGCAAACAGGGTACTTTGAGTCACGCAAATTTGCCTTTTGCAATGTTTGTAAAGGGGGTTCAGGGACGAAAACTGATCCATCCCACATTTAAGCGTCGGGATTCCAAAGGGGAAATTGACCTGGTGGCACAAGCCAGGGAAGCCGATATGCGGGTAAATCTTGCCAAAGGCCTTCTACTGGTGCACATGCGCCATGGGACAGCAAGTTTTTCCGATGGTTCCCATGGATATTTCGAAGACAGGGTTTGGGATGTGCCCCTGCCTACAAATCTAAGTAGCGAGGCCAACAAGCGCGCGCGAGATATGACATGGCAGGAGATCCTCCAAAAAAAGGATGAGTGGGAAAAGG
>CAMBMH010000062.1 GCA_945868575.1 Singulisphaera sp. GP187
TCCTATCAAAGGTTTAAGGCGAGATCACCCAAAAAAAGAGTCCCCGACCCAACCGGTTTTCTAAACCGTCGGTCACAGGTTCGATCCCTGTCGCGGGTAGTCCTCTTTCTCTCGATAAAACACCTTGTTTTACACTACTTTCAGCAGACTTGACAGGCCTTGTCGTTTGCTTGTTTAAGGCCGGCTTTTGTCCCATTTTTTCAGGTTTCCATCAGGCTTAAGGCACTATTGGGGCACCACAAGTTTGTGACAGATCTTTCGGTTTTCAAGCCAGGCAAGTGGTCGATCCAGGTTCCGCTTGAATTTACGGCAACATTTGCTCCAAGGACCTTTGGATCTTTGCTCCAAGGACCTTTGGATCTTTGCTCCAAGGACCTTTCGGTCATGGATACGCCGTCTGTGGTTGCTGGCACATGAGTTTGGTGAAAGCAAGTAGTTTGAGAAAAATGTTGATCTTGAATTATTTTTGTGAAAGATTCCTTTTTGTGGGGTCGATGGATAGATATGGTTTTGTCATAAATGTTTTGAAGAATGTTATTTGGGTCGCCCTCTACCCAAATCCGTAATTCTTTCGGGGGGGGTGCTACATGGGAATATTGGGAAAAGTCGTCGGGGAGTTTTGCTTTCGGTTTTGGGTTACCTGGAAGCAAATTTCGGGTTAACTAAGCCCGCGGAGGGTTAAGGATTGCATGCTGTTTGCCATTTCATTTTGATGTTTCTGGAATGTATTGACTGGCGGGAGGCGACCCTGTTGATGCTTCAAATATCTTTCAGGCTGTTGTTGTAAAGTGCAAATATGCCTGATGCGTCCGGAGTTGATTTTGTGCGGTCTTCGCAAGCGTCTCCGGGAATCTATATAGATTTGGATTTATTGGATCAATGCACTTGTGATTGGCAGCCTTACAATTCCAAACGAGCTTGGAAATTTTGCCGATCCATGATTTTGGGTGATTGGCAAAAGGGGATATTGGATCTGAAAAGTAATTGGTTATTGCCAAAACTTTTTAGGTACAAAGGACCGACGCCATAAACGGAGGGATTCTTGATTTTTCAGTGAAATCAGGGTTCAATACAATTTTGGAGAATCTTTCTACTAAGATATCAGTAGCAGGTTTAAATTTTTTTGGGAGAATGGCGACTATGGACCGTAGGACATGGATAACGGCAAGTTTGGCGGGCATTGTCGGATCTGGTGCCGTTTCCACAGCCCGGGGCTCTCTTCAAGGTCGCCTGGATATCATCGATTGCCATACCCATTTTTACGATGTCAATCGTCCAGAAGGGGTTCCCTGGCCTGAAAAAGGCTCACCACTTTACCGGACGGTTTTGCCCAAGGATTTGCGCGGCCAGAAAATGTACAAACCTGTCACTGGAACCGTGATTGTTGAGGCAAGTTCACGGATTGAGGACAATAAGTGGTTACTGGATTTGGCCAAGGATGATCCATTCGTGGTGGGGGTTGTGGGGCGCCTGGAGCCAGGAACTCCTGATTTTGCGTCACAATTGAAGCGTTTTTCCGCCAACCCGCTTTTTCGGGGAATTCGGGTTTCTGTCGACCTTGTGACCGGACTTCTGGAAAAAGCGAACTTCGCGGACTTGAAGCTTCTTGCCGATGCCGATTTGGCACTGGATGTTAATGGAGGGCCGGTTACCCCAATCATTCTCTCAAAGCTCGCCAAAAAACTGCCCACTTTGCGAATTGTTCTCAACCATATTGGCAATGTGAGGATTAGCACAGATCCGCCCCATTTTGATTGGGTGAAGGGGATCCAAAATGCTGGTTTGCAAAAAAATGTGTTTTGCAAAATTTCGGGCCTCCTTGGGGCGGCTGCCCACGATGGCAAGACGCCCCCCAGCGACCTTGCGTTTTACAAACCTTATATTGATGTGGTTTGGAATGCGTTTGGGGACGACCGGGTCATTTATGGCAGCGATTGGCCAGTTTCCGGATTGGTCGGAGATTATGAAACCCAGCAAAGAATCGTAATGGAATATGCCGAATCCCGGGGCCCAGTTACCACAGTCAAATTTTGTTCCCTGAATGCGAAGAAGGCATACAAGTGGGTTGACCGCCCCGGGCGTCGGTAAACCAATTTCAAACCTGAGCTGGTTTTTGTCGACAACCAATCCCGGCAATTGCCAGCCAACTGCCTTGGAAACGCTTTGGTTTGCAGGGCAGTTTTTAAAAAAAATTTGATTCTTGCTGGTTATTTTTGTTAAGCCAAAAGATCCTTAATAATCTCTGCTTTGGTTACAGCAATGTCTGTCAGGCTTCCTGGCCTGCCATCGTGTGGGTAGGTCAGTCGCTTGTGATCGAGTCCCAGAGTGTGCAAAAGTGTCGCATGCAGATCGTGGACATTAACGACATCTTTAACTGCTTTGTATCCAAGTTCGTCAGTCATTCCGTGGCAATATCCCTTTCGAAATCCGCCCCCGGCGATCCATAGGGAATTGGCATGACGATTGTGGTCCCGGCCATCCTTTCCTTGGGAGATAGGCAGTCTTCCAAATTCCCCGCCCCACATCACCAAAGTCCGGTCCAGGAGTCCCCGCTGTTTCAGGTCGTGAACCAAGGCTGCGCTGGGCTGGTCGGTGCGCTTGCAAAGGCCCTTTAGGGATGCGGCGTTGTTACTATGGGTGTCCCAAGGCTGACCAGCCATAAAGAGTTGAACGAAACGGACTCCCCGCTCCACCAGCCTTCGGGCAACAAGACAGCGGGTCCCATACTCGGCGGTTTCAGGCTGATCCAGACCATAAAGCTTGCGTGTTGCTTGGTCTTCACTAGAAAGGTCGAGCGCCTCAGGTACAGCGGTTTGCATTCGGGCTGCTGTTTCAAAATTCGAAATGCGGGAGTGGAGTTCCGCGTTTTGGGGGTAGCGGCTCAGATGCTCTTTGTTGAAGTGCTCCAAAAGTCGCAATTGGTTTTTTCGGGCAGCGGGTGTCAGGTCGGCGGGGGTGGCAAGGTTTGCAACCGGGTTTGCTCCGGGACGAAATGCCGTCCCCTGATATAGGGCCGGGAGCCATCCTGAGGTCCAATTGCGTGTTCCATCGACCGGGAGGCCACCCGGATCGGAAAGGACCACATAAGCAGGCAAGTTCCGGTTGGCCGAACCCAAGCCATAAGTTACCCACGATCCCCAAGTCGGATCTCCTGCTTGGAATTTGCCGCTGTGGATGAGTCGGAGGGCGGACTCATGATCAACGGATTCGGTCACCACCGAGCGGACCAGGGTCATTTCATCCACAATGCGTGAGGTATGAGGAAGGAGTTCACTCAGCTCGATTCCCGATTGGCCCCTTTTGGAAAAACGAAAAGGGGACGCCAGCACATTCCCTTTTTGACCGGAGAAATGAACCTCCAAATCGCCTTGGTAAGGTTTGCCATCGAGTTTTGTCAAATCCGGTTTGGGATCAAAAAGATCCATTTGACTTGGACCACCATGCTGGAAAAGGCAAATTACCGCATCCGCCGTCGGCTTGTGGTGGGGAAGGTTTATGAGATTGTCCGGTCCACCGAAAGAATTCCCTTCGGGTAGGCCGGCCCCTTTGGCGCCCGTTTCGGACATCAGGTGCGCCAAGGCAAGCGAACCCAGCGACAGACCGGATCGACCAAGAAAAGCGCGTCGGCAGGGAGCGAAGCTGTTTGAATGGTTCATAAACACGATACTCTTAATGTCGGCAAAGGCTTGGGAATAACAGTCCAAACCGAAATCCTATTCCACATAAAGAAACGCATTCGCCGCCAGAAGCATGTTGGCCAAGTCGATCCAGGCGCATTCCACGGAATTTGGCATTCCTTTGTATTCGCTTTCCTGGGTAATCAAAAAGATATTTGCCGCGGATTCCTCAGCTTCTGTTGGTGGGCGCCCCCAGGCCAATTGGAAAGCCTGGGTCAATTTGGCATGATTTTCTCCGGGCACCTCCTTTAGCACCCTTTTGGCAAATGCTTCCGAACGCATTCTCGCGAATGGGGAGTTGAGCATAATCAGGGATTGGAGAGGAACCGTGGTGGGCATCCGGATGGTGCAATTATAAACGATCGAAGGCGCGTCAAAGAGCTCAAGGATGCCTGTTGTTTGTGTCCTTCTTTGCTGAAGGTAAAGGCTGCGTCGTTTTGCACCGGGATGAGTTTCCGGAACTATGACCTCGCCATCTCCCCCACGAGTGGTCGGTGTATAGGGGCCACCCTGAGCCATGTTCAGTTCCCCTGATGTGAAAAGCATCGCATCCCTTAAGGCCTCAGCATCCAGCCTTTTCAAGGGAAATCGGGAAAGAAGGGTGTTGTCCTCGTCTCCGTTCAGGGCATCCGTTGTTGGATTGCTTGTTTGCCTGAAGGCATTGGAACAAAGTACCATCCGGTGAATGGCCTTTTGGCTCCAGCCACTACGAATCAGCTCGGTTGCCAAATATTCCAGGAGTTCCGGGTGCGAAGGGGGCGATCCCGAATAACCGAGATTGTCCGGAGTGGCGACAATCCCCCGGCCAAAATGGTTCTGCCACCAACGGTTGACGGTGACCCTTGCCAAAAGGGCCGAGGCGCGAGTATCGGGCCGGGTGATCCAACGGGCAAATCCAAGGCGATTGCCGGTCGATAGCACCAGGTCATCAGGTTTATTTTCCCAAGCCTTATTATTTACCGAATCCATCAGCACCGCAGGAGGCGCGGGATCGACTTTATCTCCCCGGTTTTTGTGCACTCCTCGTTCAAGGATGTGTACCGTGGGAATTTTTGGGGAGAGATCAAGGACTGGAGCGAGCATTGGGGGATCGGCAGGTTTTCGCTTTTGCAGGGCATTGATTTGTTTGGTGAACTCGCCCGATTTGGATTTGCGCAGGCCACTTGTTTCCATCTGTGCCTTGGTCAGTTCTGTTGGGTCCACGCTTGATTCTACCCGGACATTATCGACTACATAGCTTCGGCCACAACAAAGAGCGAACCCGAAGCCGCCAGGGGGGAGGTCCTTTTTCTTGAGGTTTACCGTGTTGTTTTCCGGCAATCCATTCACGAGTTGGGCCACTTGAAAATTGCCATCGCCTATGTTGGTGATCCTTACCCCATAGTTCTTGCCAGGCTTGTATCCGCTTTCGCCTATGGCGCCGGGCTGTGTGCCATCTGGTCCCGGATAATCCAGATAGATTTTTGCCTGGCCCGATTCCGCGCCATCAAAAAGGATATTACCTTTGTGTTTATTCTTTATATCGTTATAGTCGCCAAGGGCAATCAGATATCCCACATAAGGGGCGCCTTTGATCAGGTCAAAACGCACCTGGATCCACGAATCCTTTTTGGCCGGTGTCCAATCGAAAGATTGCCTGGTGGAAATCGCCCGATCCCCCAGCGCTCCCGATTCGACGATTTGAAGCGTTCCATTAGTGATGTTGACCGCGGGGGCTTGTTTCGAGTCGAGCTGTACCACGGGCATTCCCAGGGGCGCATCATCGCCCGGGGCGGTCGATGACCAATGAGATGCAACTGTTGCATTTGGCTCGTTGAAATCGTCCTGAAAGAGAATCCGTACAGGTTCCGGATTCCTGCTCAGCCATTCCTTCTGCCTGTCGCGGATTTTTTTCATTTCCCCCTCGTGCACAAGTAGTGCTTTTTTGTGAGCCTCAAGCTCCGCAGGGGTCGCGGCCACAATATCCCTTTGACTGGGTTTGGACCACTTGTCCACATTAAACGCGGGATAAAGAATTGCCTGAAGGCGATAATAATCCGCCTGGGAAACGGGTTCAAATTTGTGATTGTGGCATCTTGCACATTGTAAAGTGATACCCAAAAGCGAAGATCCAAGGATTTGGGCCGTTCCTTCAAGGACCGCGTACTTGTCCGCCCGCACTTCATCCTCATTGCCATCGGAACTGTCGGTTCCATCCGGGCTGTTGCGCAGAAAATGTGTTGCGGTTAACATCCTGATGCTATCCGGGTTGAGGGGCAACTTTGGGGAATACCTTGAAATTTCATCTCCCGCCAACTGTTCCCGGATGAATTGATCAAATGGAAGATCCCTATTAAGAGAATCAATAACATAATCACGGTATCGCCAGGCAAGGGGGCGATCGGTGTCGGCGTTGAAATAGCCGTTGGAGTCAGCGTATCCAGCCGTATCAAGCCAGAATTTTCCCCAGCGTTCCCCATAATGTGGTGAGGCCAAATAGCGCTCCACCATGTTCTCATAGGCTTGGGGAGAATGATCAGAAAGATAGGCTTGTGTTTCAGCAATGCTGGGTGGAAGGCCCGTAACATCGAAAGCAACACGGCGGATCAGAACTGGTTTGGACGCCTCCGGGCCAATGGCAAGCCCCTTCCTTTCCAGATGGTTTTGGAGGAACCCATCAACTGGATTGTGGATTCGGGAACGGTTTTTTACGGTTGGAATAATGGTTGGTTGCAATTTTTGAAATGCCCAATGTTCATCACCCTCAGATTTGGCTGAAACCCGAACCGGGAGGCCTTGGGCTCCTCCTTCGATCCATTTTCGTAACAGGTTTTTTTCGCGGTTGGAAAGCGGATCCTCCCCTTTCGGCATCGAATTGTCCGCGACATGCTGCCAAAGAAGACTGGCATCCGATTTGCCTGGAATAACCGCTTTTCCATTCTTTCCACCTCGCACAACACCCGCGCCCAAGGCAAGATTTAGTTTCGCATCCTGCTTGGCTGGTCCGTGGCAGCGAACACACCGGTTTTTCAAAAGGGGTGCAACATCGGTCTGAAAATCGGGCGTGTTGGGAAGATCGAGGGGTTGGGATTCGGTGGAAAAAGCACTTTCAGAAGCCGAGAAGAGGGCCAGAAATAGACCAATCAGCACGGTTTGCCACATTGGACGGAGCAAAGAAAAAGAAAGTGGTTTCATCCCAGTGAATCCGGGGGGAAATGGGGAGGGCAATCGAATCGGAAGTTTAACTTTGATGGTACACCTCAAATTCTATTCCCATGGGGATGAAAAAGTAAAAAGCCCCCCAATTATTTGGAGGGCTTAATCGTTTTCAGTTCTTGGAACAGGTCTGGGCTATTTGCCCTCGGATGGTTTTTCTCCATCCTTTTTCAAAGCGCCAGTTTTGGCGTCCCCGGCTTTGGGTGCGTTTTCGCCCTTCTTTGCGCCTTTTGGATTGCCCCCTTTGCCATCGGGGGTTCTGGGTGGGGTTTCCCTTTGGCGGGGAAGCATTTCGGGAAGGTTGGCCACTCGCATTGCCGTGATCGACATGACTTGGGATCCCTGAATCAGGTCGGGCCAGCGCGCCTTGTCGAGGGTGTCGCTTTGGGTGTGGTGGGTGAGGTAATACTCGGCTGGGTCCTGATGAAAAGCAAACCCCGGTACTCCTTCGGTGGCAAACGAAAGGTGATCGGTTCCGCCCTGGGTGCCAACCACCACCTCAACTTTCAGTTCCTTGAGAATGGCCAATTCAGGGTCGAGGACTGTTTTTGCGGAATTGAATCCCTGAAGGGGAATTTCCGTAACGCGTCCGGTTCCCGTGTCATGAACCAGGGCCATGGAAGTCTTGGGCATTTCGGATTTGTGCTTTTTCACATATTCCTTGGAGCCGAAAAGTCCTTGTTCCTCGCCGCTGAAAAGCGCAAAACGGATGGTCCGTTTGGGGCGAATCCCTTGTTTTGCCAGTTTGGCAATTGCCCGGGCTGATTCAAGCACGACTGTCGTTCCGGTGCCATTGTCCGTGGTCCCTTGGCCAAGGTCCCAGGAATCGATGTGGGCCCCGATGACGACAAATTCGTCCGGCTTTTCGCTGCCACGGATTTCGCCCACTGTGTTGTAAACGGTGATTGGCCCGGGAATGTTCTTATTGACGATTTCCACTTCCACTTTGGTGGGAGGGACATCCTTGCGGCTCGCCAAACGATAAAGGAGCGAGTAGTGGTCATGTGTCACAAAAAGTGAGGGAAGTGGTTCGACCGCTCCAGCCCGATCCCCTACGCGCCAGCTACCGGTCATGTTAAGGAGCCCATGCGGTTTCGAGGAATCGGTCAAAACACAAGCGGCACCCTCTTTTTGAGCGAGTTCCATGACTTGTTGCCGAATGGCCATCCCCCCACCCTGGAACGGGGGACGCCGAGGCGCGCTTGGTGGACGCGGTTTGCCGATCTCGAGGATTGGCGTGATGGTGCTTGGTGGAGAGAGGATGACAATCGCGTTTTTGAAGCGCCCTTTGTAGGTATCCAGTTCCTCGGGTTTCGTCGCCTCCACGACCACAACCTCCCCTGTGACGCGCCCTTTGGTTCCCGGGGTCCATGCGCGGGCCGCGGCAGTGATATGTCGGCCGTTGTCCGGTTCGACCAGTTTCATGTGGACAAACCCCCGTTCCCATGCGGCGGGGATTTCCCAAGGTTCCAATTGGACATTCTCAAGACCATATGCCTTGAACTTTTCCGCGGCCCATTGGTTTGCTTTTTTCAGATTTTCCGAACCGGTCATCCTGGATCCAATGACATCACTGATGTAGGTCAGGTTCGGCTGTACTTCCGAATGGTCCTGGATTTCCTTGATAATCTTGCGATCCAAGTCGGTCGCGGGGCTTTTATCCGGTGCGCTTGCGACAGGTTTGGGCGAGTCCTCCCGGGCAAACACCACGGCAAGGCAAAGGGAGAAGCAAAACAAAGATCCCAAGCAGGATCTCCAAATAGCAAAGAATGGCGGCATAATTGAATGCTCCGTGGCGAAATTATTTATAATGGAGGGGATAAATCAAGACTAAGTGTCAAAGCCCCAGGTTTCAATAAGCAAGGTCCGGGTTGCGGATTTTCTTTGCAGGAATTTCCCTGCGTAGCAGGCTTTGCGAGCCAATCGCTCCTGATTTTTGACAAAAAAACCCATCCCATGGTTATTTGGATTGCGTTTCAAATGGGGTTGAAGGCAAACCTACAATAAGCAAATTACCCCAAAGGAGCTATCCCTTTCATGCGAACATCCATCAAAAGAACCCGTCAGTGCCAAGTTTGTGGAGAGCGAAAGTCGGAGATTGACCTCATTCATGGTGACCATATCCGGGAAGTCCTAAAGCCCACGATTCGCACGGATTTTCCCAACTGGGATGACAACGGGTTTATCTGTCTTAAGGATCTGAACCAATACCGAACCAGGCATATCCAGGAGGTATTCGAGACAGAGCGTGGCGAAGTCTCGGAACTTGAAGCCAAAGTTTTTCGAAATATTCGCGAACAGGAAGTCCTGGCCAATGACACAAATCAGAAATTTGACCAGTCGTTAACAATTGGCGCCAGAATCGCGGATCGAGTTGCCGAAGTAGGGGGGAGTTGGACCTTCATCATCGGATTTTTGTGTTGCCTTTGAATTTGGATGTTTGTCAACTCCCAAATGTTGGCATCACTCCTTGGCACAAAAGTTGAGGTGTTTGATCCCTTCCCTTTTATTTTTCTCAACCTGCTTTTGGGCGCGCTTGCATCCCTCCAGGCCCCATTCATCATGATGAGCCAAAGCCGACAGGAAGCCCGGGACCGCCTGCGTTCGGAAAATGATTACGCTGTCAACCTCAAGGCGGAACTGGAGATACGAAACCTGACGGCAAAGCTGGACCAGTTAATGTCGCACCAATGGCGACACTTGTTGGAGATCCAGCAGATCCAGACCGATATGATGACCGAATTTAGTAAAAAGGCTATCGAAAAAGGCGGGAAAGACGAATGATCGTCGTACCCGCCCCGATGGAAATTTCGTCGTGCCCCCAAGGGGCCAACCGGATTGAATGTTTACAAATGCTTATTTGATACAGAAGAGATTATCCACACCCCTTAGGAAAAGTTGGCCGCCAGCCACCGCGGGGGAGGACCAATAAACATCGGGGGAAAGTGAGTTTTTTCGGATTACTTTGAACTTGGGACCAGCCTCAAGCACATAAGTCGTGCCGTCCTCATCAATCCCAAAGACCTTGCCTCCATAGGACCAGGGCGAGGCCCAAAAAGCCTTCGCTCCGGGAATTCGTTCCTTGTATTCAAGCTTGCCAGTCTTGGCATTCAAACAGGAAACCAAACCACCCTGCCGCTCGAACAGGTAAAGGTATCCATCAACTAGCAGAGGAGATGCCGCCGCAGGAGCGCTCTTGGGAGCGGACCAGATTACCCATTCGTTGGAGGTTTTTCCTTCGGACAGGCTGATGTCCCCGATTGCTCCAGCCTTAATGGCGAAAAGTGTTCCGCCGCCACCTCCGCCAAAGCCTCCTGGACGACCACCTGCCGGACGCCCTTCAGGAGGTTTTCCGCCTGGCGCATCACCTGCAGGAGGCCCGCCATTAGGAGGCCCGCCTGGGCCGCCCCGGCCGCCCATTCCGCCCCCTTGCATTCCGGTTCCAAAGTAGAGCGTGTCCTCATCGGCGACTGGGGACGCATTCGCTTGTCCACCACCCACCGACAGTTCCCAGACGACTTTGCCGTTGGCGGGGTCGTATCCGCGGAGTTTCTGCGATCCAGCGACTACCAGGTCCGTTCTCCCCTTGGTTTTCCAAAGGTAAGGAGTACTCCAGTCGGTTTTTTCCAGTCGGGGGGATTTCCATATTTCCTTGCCGGTTTTTGCGTCAAGGGCCACCATAAACGATTTTTCTTCGTTGTCGGATTGGATAAAAAGTCGCCCATCATGGACAACAGGCGAGCTGGCTGTTCCCCATCCGTTCTGATTGGGAAATGCGCCAATTTCTGTCTTCCAAAGCTCTGTCCCTTCGAGGTCATAGGCCACAGCAAATCCGCTCGCCCCAAACCAGGCAAAAACACGCTCGCCATCGGAAACAGGTGTTTCGGTGGCAAAGGTGTTGCTTGCATGCGTGTTGTATTTGGGTTTTCCCACCGACACGGTCGAATCCCAGAGCTTTTTCCCGGTGGTCCTCTCAAGGCAAACCACTTTCCATGTATATTCCTTGTCGGGGCCCTTGCCAGCGCCGTATCCACCACGCCCGCCTTGACCGGGTCGTCCACCTTGGCCGGGAACACCTTGACCCCCCTGGCCTGGAGGGCGACCCGCCCCGGGACCGCCACCTGGTCCGCCTGGACCTCCCTGTCGACCCCCGCCCCCTCCACCAAATCCGCCGCGTGGTTTGGGCTGCCCTTCTGCGATGGCTGTGGTGAGTACTACTTTGTCACCTATTACGATCGGACACGACCAGGCAACACCTCCTACGGATGCCTTCCAGGAGATGTGACTTTCCGGTCCCCACTCCATCGGCAATTGGCTTTCGCTAGAGATTCCCCGCGAATTTGGCCCACGAAACTGGGGCCAATCCTCGGCACAAAGAGGCGACACGCCAAGAATCCCGATTAATGTGGACCAAAATCGCTTTTTCATCAGGAAGACTCCAGGAAATGCGGGTACGAAGGAAAATCTATCTGTTTCCTCATGAGACTTTGGTGAGCAAATGTGGAGAGAATCTCACAAGACAGAATTGGGTAAAGAAAGGTCCCCATTGGGAAACGGGGAATCTTTCGAAAATCAGGGCTTATGCCCAATGCCCATTTTCCCCGCGGAAGATTTATTTCCAAAGGTTTGCTGGGATTTTAAGTTTGGCCCGAGTTCAGGAAACAACTTCATGAACCACCCGGCCTGCCACATCCGTTAACCGGTAATCGCGTCCATTGTGACGATAGGTTAGGTTTTCGTGGTCCATTCCCAACAGGTGAAGGATCGTCGCATGGAAGTCGTGAACATGGACTTCGTCTTTGGCGACCCGGATGCCCAATTCATCCGATTCTCCATAAACCGAGCCCCCTTTAGCTCCGCCACCCGCCATCCAGGAAGAAAAAACCCAATGATGATGCTCCCTCCCGGGGGCTCCGGCTGTTTCCTTGAAAGGAGTTCGGCCAAACTCCGTGGTCCAAACCACAAGAGTGTCTTCCAGCATTCCCCTTTGTTTGAGATCTTTTAGTAGTGCCGCAATCGGCTGGTCCACATTTTTGGCGAGTGGCCCATGTGTCGCCATGTTTCCGTGGGCATCCCAGTTTCCCGTTCCCGCAGAACCGCCGTCAATCAGTTCGATGAACCGTACACCCCGTTCCGCCAAACGCCGGGCCACAAGGCATTGCCAGGCAAACCCCTGTTTGGAACCCTGCTTGAGCCCATAAAGATCCAGCGTCGAAGCGCTCTCTTGTGAAAGATCAAAAATATCGGGTACTTCCATTTGCATTCCAAACGCGGTCTCAAACGACTTGATCCTGGCGGCAAGGATCGGATCGTGGGATCTTTCCTCCATGTGTCTACGGTTCATTGAATTCATGGCCTTGAGCTCAAGCTCCTGAAGCCGTTTGGTCGGGGCGCGGCGTCCAATATTTGCGATGGGTTCCGCTCCAGGAACAACAAGCGTACCCTGATGGGCGCCGGGCAGAAAATCGCTTGCCCAGACCTGATTGCCCGCATAAGGAGTTTGCGGGGAGATCACCACAAATGATGGAAGGTTTCTGTTTTCGCTACCCAGTCCATAGCTAATCCAGGAGCCGATGCTTGGACGAGCAAAATTGAAAGAACCCGTATGCATCCCCAGAGTGGATTCGTAGTGATTTGTGTGGTCCGAGCGAAGCGACCGGATCACACAAATGTCGTCCACGCATTGTGCGGTGTGAGGAAAAAGATCGCTAACTTCCGTTCCGGATCTGCCACGCGGATGGAATTTCCAAAGGGGAGGCGTCAAGAACATCTTGTAATCGCCTTTGCGCCCTTGCCACTCATTTACGGAAACAGTTTTCCCTGCATCGCTGAAAAGTTTCGGCTTGGGGTCCCAGGAATCGACATGGGAAACCCCACCATTCATGAACAGAAATATGACCCGCTTGGCTTTGGGAGCAAATTGCGCCGGTCGGGGGGCAAGTGGATCGATCCCGGAAGTTGCCCCCTGGCTATTTCCCTCGGCGAGCAATTGGGAAACGATTCCGGGAAAAATCGAGGTTCCCGCAATCATGGATCGGAGCGCGCCCCTTCGGGAAGGAGCCGTATTTTTCTGGGAATAGCAAAGCGGGTTTTTCATGGCTCAATCAATCACAATGAAGGAATTCGTTGCTGCCTAAAAGCGTGCGCATGAAGGAGGCAAGAGCCAATTCATCAGCATTTGTGGTCCCATTTGTTTTTAATTCGGCACGGTAAAGGGCCAAAAAGCTGGCGGCATCGCTTCTCTCTCCATCGGTGGCCGACCTTCCAAGGACCAATTGATAGGCAAGGTCAATTTGCCCGATTTCATTTGTGTGTTGGGCCCGAAGCCTTTGCGCCGCGCTTAGGGCCTTGGCATGAACCATGGGATCATTGAGAAAATAAAGCGCCTGGGTCGGAACCGTGGTCACGCTGCGCTGGGCGGTGGACGAATTGGGATCGGCCCCATCAAACAACGCTAGAAAAGGATGCCTTTTGAGCCGCTGGACCATCAAATAAACGCTTCTTTTGTCGTGATCATAGACCGCGCCAAATGGAGCGTGTTGGGAGTAGCCCCAAGTTGTGGGGGGAGGAAAAGGGTGTTCCTTGCCCGGAACCAGATCCAGTATCCCACTAACCGCGAGGATCGAATCCCGGATTTCCTCGGCGGATAGCCTCCTTCGGGTAAATGCTCCATAAAGTTCGGTAGCTTCATGGCTTTTTGCATCGGCGGATTGTTGCCAGGTCGCGCTGAGCAAAATAAGCCTGTGCATGGATTTGATCGACCAACCATTTTGTACCAACTCATTTGCCAGGTGATCGAGCAATTCCGGGTGGGTGGGAGGTTGACTGCGTGTTCCAAAATCGTTGGGAGTCGAAACCAGTCCTCTTCCAAAATGGTATTGCCAGATTCGGTTTGCCATAACCCTCGGCGTGAGTGGGTTATCAGGCCGGGTGAGCCAACGCGCCAATTCCAATCGACCACTGCCCTGACTGTCCGGATTGAGTTCGTGGTTGCCCAGCACCTTGATAAATCCTCTTTGAACCACTGCTCCCGGTCGATCCGGTTCGCCTCGCATCTGGATCCTTGATGCATGGGGTGTTCCCTCGGTGACTCCATAAGCCAACGGTACCGGTCCCTTTGCCAGTTCGGTTTCTAGGTCCTTTTTCCATCTGTCGGCTTGAGCCGAAAGTGATGCAATCCGCTCGTTGAGTTCCTGAATTTTTTTCTGTTTTTGGTTTGCAAATCTCTCCGATTCCAAACGCTTGCCGAAAGGGTTTGGCGCATTTTCGGAAATCAGGAAATTGTCCGCGTCAATCGCCGGTTTTGGTCCGGCGATGTGACCGCTGCTGTCAATAAAAGCATAATCAATCGTGCCAACCCATCCTTGGGTCAATTGACCGGAAAATTCGGTTTTTCGTTCAAGCGTTGAAAGTGATCCAATGTATTTTCTGTTTTTAAGATCAAGCTCTATTACAATTTGATGCCACTCGCCGGGTCGCAAAACGGCCACAGCATCAAGGGAAGCACCAGTACGGGCAAAAAAAGTTTGTTGGTTGAAAGCAAGTTCGATGGCGGCCGAGGTGTGACTTCGTCCAAGTTGAAACCGCCATGTTCCCGTTCCATTTTCGTTTGGAGCCTTGCTATTGAGACATCGGAAGTCAAACGCAAGATGCAGCTTGCTTGTATTGTCGGAAGACCAGGCCTTGGGAAGATATAAGCCAAAGCCGTTATAGGCTCCTGCGGGTGTGAAGGGCATATTCAGCCCTAATTTTCCTGATGGGTAAAGATTGCAAAAAGGACTTTGCGACTCGGAAAAGATTTTTACACCGCTATTGGGCCCGGGATGAAAGGGGAGGGCAGGCGTTGTCCCGGTTTTTTGCGCCTCAAAATCCCCATCCAATCCGCCAAGGGTCTTAACCTCGTCCCGCAATTTTTCCAGCAGGGCGATCGTTTCCACAATAGTGTCGGTGGGAGTGGCAGATACCGGCGGGACAGGGGTGTCCTGAAGTGTGAAATTGTCAAAATCAAGTCCTGGTAGCGAATTTTGGGAATCGCTTTTGGCGCCGATCCAAAAGAAATTGATCGCTTGGCCACTGCCCGGTTCAAAGGAGTGCCTTGGGATTTTTGAAAGGTTGCCGGGAATTCCAACAGTGCCTTCGAAGGTGCGGGTGGAAAGGTCCAGAACCAGTTGAAGGCTTTGCCATTCTCCTGGTTTGACAAGGGGGATGGATGCCAGGGCAGTGCCTTTGCCAAACGAGATTGAATCCTGGGAAATCAATACTTCCACGATTGGTTGGGAACCCTGGGCCCCAATCAAAAGGCGATGTCTTCCTTTGGAAGTTGCGGGATTGGTGGCGACTTTGAAATCGAGATTGAAATAGACCATACCACTTGTGCGGGAAGGGTGAACTCGCTGTTTGACCTCATACTCCCCGGAGTTGGGTGCAACGCTCACGCCGACGCCTCCAAATGCGTAAAGGTTTTTGAAGGGGCTTTGCCCGGCCTGTGTCACCGACACCTTCCCCTCATAAAACCAAGGCGGAACCAATACCCCATTGCTTCCGCCCGCCGCGATCTTTTGCATCTCAAAATCGCCGTCGAGGTCATCAAGCGACCTTAGGATCGAAACGGGCTGGTTGCCTGTGGATACAAATCGTGTTTGCAGTTCCCGCCACTTTGCCTGGGATTCCCCGGAAGGAACCAGCGGGACAAGCGCACGGAATTTCCCCTTTTGTTCCGAGCCGGGAAACGCGTAGCGTGTGCTGTCAAAAATCCCATAAAGACCGTAATAGTCTCGCATGGAAACGGGATCGAATTTGTGATCATGACATCGGGCGCATCCAAGGGTCAGGCCAAGGACACTTTGCCCCAGGGTGTCAATCGTATCCTGGATGGTCAGGTGGTGGTAGTTCTCGGAGTCGAAACCAAATCGCCTGGACAGCGCGAGAAATCCCGTCGCGGCTACCCTTTCGGCATAAAGTTCGGTTGGTCCCTGACAGGCGAGGATGTCGCCTGCAATCTGCTCCTGCAAAAATTGGTCATAAGGTTTGTCCGCGTTGAAGGAATCGATGACATAATTTCGGTAGCGCCAAGCCTCAGGCAATGGGTAATCCGCCGTGTCTCCGGCGGTGTCCGCGTAGCGAACCACATCCAGCCAATGTCTACCCCAATGCTCCCCGTAGCGCGGGGATGCCAAAAGACGATCCACTACTTTGGCAAAGGCCCCGGGAGTGTTGTCGGCTTCAAATTGCAGAATTTCCTCAGGTGTCGGAGGCAAGCCAGTGAGATCATAGGTCGCCCTTCTGATCAGGGTCTTTTTGTCGGCAGGATTTGAAGGTTTGAGCCCCCGCGCTTCCAGTCGGGTGAGGATAAAAGGATCGATCGAGGTTTTGGCCCATTTCCCATCGCGCACTTTGGGTGAGGCTGGGGTCTTTAACGGTTCAAGGGACCATGGTCTGTCCGAGCTTTCCCGGGCTGTGGAAGTGGCCACGGGGTAGGGCGCCCCGTCTTTGACCCACTGGGTCAAATCAGCAATCTTGTTATCAGGAAGTTTCTTTCCCCCTTCGCCGGGCGGAGGCATTTTCAGGTCCGGATCCAAATGCTTGACGGATCGAATCAGCCTGCTCTTCTCCGGAGACCCCGGAATAACAATGGGCCCATCAATTCCACCTTTCAGGAAATCTTCCCGGGAATCGAGCTTGAGCCCCCCTTTGGCTTTTTTGGCCTCGGTGCTGTGACATGGGTAGCAGTGTTCGACCAGAATCGGACGAATGCGGTTTTCAAAAAATGCGCCACCTTGGGCATCGGCCTGAGCCCAAACAGAACCCAACGACCCGGGCCCCATCCCGACAAATACCAAGGCAAGCAACCAGACGGTTTGGGACCCGAAAACGAAACGAAAACCCCGGCTTAATGGGAGACGATTGGTTCTTTCCGCTTCGGTGTAAACCTTTTCCATAAAGAACCTGGCCCGCTTTCGAACTTGGATGGAGCTTTTTTATCTTATCCTTTGGCGGCCCGGATGAATGCCTCGAAATTGGCAACCGGCGATTTCGGATCCATTCCGTGGCTTAAATTCAATACATGATTCTGTCCGCCACCTGCTGCAAGACAGGCCTTGGTCGCTTCGTAAACCTGTTCGGGAGTACCATCCCTCATAAGTTCCTGGGGGACATTCCCCTGAAAAACAAGGTTCGGCCAACGACCCCGACACTCCGCCAGATCATGGCGACTTCCAAGGCTAATGACCGTGGCCCCCGATTCGGCCATTTTCTCGAGATAGGGGTTTTCCTTCACGAAAAGAATGCGGGGCATCGTGAGGGAATCGAATACTTTCCGGTGATGGGGGTGCGCCCATTTGTCATATTCCTCCGGGTCAAGCCCACCCGCCCACGAGTCGAAAAGTTGGCAAGCCGCCGCGCCGCGCCGCTCAAGCTCTTTGAGGAACAGTTGGGTGGCATGGGTGATTCGGTTGAGGAGTTCCGTCCAGGCTTGCGGCTCTTTCTTCGCGAAGTCCCGCACCATATCCAGGTTTTTTCCCGCTCCAAGAGCGTAACTTGCGACCGTAAACGAGGCCCCGGCAAACACAAGCACCGGCAATCTTCCGGCCAGGCGCTTTTTCACCGTTTCCAAAAGCCGGATGACCGGGTCATAGTCTTCCGGTTTCGGATTGGGATTAAGCTTTTGAACATCCTCCATGGATGTGATTTTCCACCTTGGCATGGGGCCGACCTTGGGCAGGAGGTCGAACGGCTGTCCCATGGCCACAAGGAGTGTGGTGATGTCGTAGAAAAGGATGATTCCATCCACGCCAAAGCGCTCAGGCAAAAGTGAGGCTTCGGTGGCTTTTTCCGTGTCGTCGGCGAAGGTGTAAAAATCCATTCCGCCCCGGACGCGCAAAAACTCCGGGTCCCAACGGCCGGCCTGGCGCATGGCCCAAACCGGAACCCGCTCAACGATTTCGCCCCGCAGGGCCCTGGTCAAAAGATGATCGGTCATGGGAACCTTTATGAAAGTTCGAAACTAGTGATTGTGCCCATCACCCTTGAAGGCGGGGTGCTTTCGGTCGCCTTTGGCAACAATATAAGCCATCAGGTCCAGCACCTCGTCCCGGGTCAGCTTGTCCAGCAGTCCCTTGGGCATGGCGGATGTGGTCGATTTTTTGCGTGATTCCACCTTGGACTTGTCCAGGATGGTCGCCTGGGTGCTTGCCAGCGGATTTTCCATCAAGCGGATCTTTCCGTCCTTTTCTTCCAGCACGATGCCGGTGACAACCTTGCCGCTATCCAGTTCGAAGATCTCGCTTTGGTACTTCTCGTGGATTCTGTGGCTGGGGATGATGATTTCGCGAAGGATGTCCTGGGGGCCCCATTTCGGATCAAGCTGGGTCAAATCCGGACCAAATACATTCCCCTCGTTTTCCATTTTGTGACAAGCGACACAAGTCGCCACCTTGAACATCAGTTTCCCGTTGCCGTGGCTTCGGCCGGAAAGCTCGGTAACCGCCTGGGAAAGATCTTCCACCTTCCATTCCGTTCTCGGGCGGCGATCTTTCAGCATCCCATCCTTTGGTTCAATCTTGTTGGCCGCCAAATAGGCGTCGGGGTTAGCCTGGTAAGCGTCGGGATCAGCGACCACATAAAGTGATCCAAACATCCTTCTCCAGTGTCCCGGATAGGTACAGACATAGGGGTAGACCCCTGGTTCCTTGGGCGCGATAAACGAAAGCCTTTGCGATTCGCGCGGTTGGAGCAACCGACTGGCCAAAAGGACTTTGTCGGATTTGGGGACGAATTGGCGCGCTTGGGCATCGGGTTGGGTTGCAGTTGTTTCTGCCGCCATCCCAATCTCCTCCATGGCCCCCGGTTGGGTGATCACAAAGTTGTGGGGCATCAGGTCGGAGTTGCTCAGGACGAATTCCACCGGACGACCCGCTTTGACCACCAGCACTTCCTTGTCATAAGCCATCCGCTCGGGAAGGGTTCCCAAACGAATCACCCGAACGGCAATTTCCCCTAATTCGGTTCTCAATTTGGCGCCATCGGCCGCGGCCAGGGTGCCAATCAGGTTGTCGGCCAATTCCATGGCTTCAAGGGCAATCGGTCCGGTTCGGTCTTTGGCGGGGATGGCTTTTACCATTTTGAGAAGATCCGCCGCCAATTTGGGTGCCAAAGCGGTGGGGCAGGCTTTTCCCGGAAGGCGCAGCATGGCCCGGATCGCTGCCTGGCGGTCGTCGGTTGATGCGAAGGCCTCGCCCAGCATCTTGTAGACATTCTCCTCCTGGCCACGGATACCGGTCAGGGCCTGCATCGCTTCGGCGCGGATCACCCGTTCGGGACTAAGTCCGCCGACAGCAATCGAGGCCATAACCGGTGGGGCGGGATTTCCCGTCTTTTCGAAGATGGTGCCGCGGGATTGGTCCAGGACCCTGACGGTGAAGTTGGCCATTCGTTGGGCAAAATTTCCGTCGGTCCGGTTGTAAATCCGGATCTGGTCGATGGGAAATTCCCCACCCAGATCGACTTCCCACCAGGGATTGGGCGTCCCCTCGGCGGAGTGGGTTTGCCCGTTGTCGCCGTAGCTACCCGATTTGTTTCCATCAATGGCGCGGTTGGCTGTACCCCCATACCCCTCGGAGGATTGGGTCGCTTTTCCCTGTCGGGCAATGTTGTTTCCATCCGAGTCGATCTCCACCTCGGCCAGGGTCAGCGTTCGCTGTGGTCCGGGAAGTTCAATCCGAACATAGCGCCCCAGGACCCTGCGGGATTGGGGCACATCGAGATTGGCTGGGAGACTCTTGAGAAGGGGGACAAGTTTTGGATATAACTTTGCCCGAATGCCCGAATCCGAAATCAGGTCGGTGGACCGGACCAGATCGCGGAGTGTGCTGATCTTTTGAACCGCCAGATCCCATGCTTTGGCCTCGGTTCCATCCACATTCATCAGGATGACCCAGCCGATTTGCCTCAACAGGTCCTGGGGGGCGGAGAGCGCGAGTTTTTCGATGTCAGGGCGAAGCTGTTCAAGTTGAACAGGAGGCTGTGCCCCCAAAAGCCGGACCAATTCCAAAAGAACCGATTCCTCCAGAGGCTCGGTTTTGGAATCGTTGCGAATCATTTCGAGCGCAACGACGGCTTGGGTTTTGTTTTCAAGCTGGGCCAAATCACGAAGCGCCGCGCGCCGGATTTCTTCGCGGACCCCCGGACGACTCAGAATCTCACGAAACACGGCCGCCGATTTTTTGCCGGCAAGGAGTGCCTCGACGGACATTCCCCGAAGCAGGAATCGGGCGGCTCCCTCGTTTTTCAGATCGATGGGGACCTTGTCTGCCAATGCCTTTTTCCAGTGGGGTTCCA